>PNLY01000014.1 GCA_013823325.1 Methylobacterium sp. | reverse complement strand
GGCCTCTACGACCGGATCGAGCAGATGTTCCGCGCTTTCGGCTGGGACGTCGTCACGCTGAAATACGGCTCGCTCCAGCAGGCCGCGTTCAAGGAGAAGGGCGGCGAGCGCCTGAAGGCCTGGATCGATTCCTGCCCGAACCAGCTCTATTCGGCCCTGACCTTCCAGGGCGGCGCCGCCTGGCGCAAGCGCCTGATGGACGATCTCGGCGACCAGGGCCCGGTGACCAAGCTGATCGAGAAGCGCTCCGACACCGAGCTCTCGGCGTTGATGTGCAATCTCGGCGGCCACGACCTGCCTTCGTTGCTCGAGGCCTTCGAGGGCATCAGGCATGACCGGCCGGTCTGCTTCCTGGCCTATACGGTCAAGGGCTTCGGCCTGCCGCTCGCCGGCCACAAGGACAACCATGCCGGCCTGATGACCAAGGAGCAGATGGAAGGCTTCAAGGCCGCCAACAAGGTCCGGCCCGGCCATGAATGGGATCTGTTCGAGGGGCTCAACCTGCCGGAGAAGGAGATCCGCGCCTTCCTCGACAAGGTGCCGTTCTTCGCGAAAGGCCGCCGGCGCCATTCAGCCCCTGCCCTGCCCGTCCCGGCCAAGCTCGAAGCCGGCATCCAGGCGACGATGTCGACGCAGATGGGCTTCGGCAAGGTGCTCGACGAGCTCGCCAAGCTCGGCGGCCCCCTCGCCGACCGCATCGTCACCACCGCGCCCGACGTTACCGTCTCGACCAATCTCGGCCCCTGGGTCAACCGGCGTGGCTTGTTCGCGCGGGCCTCGATGGCCGACACCTTCAAGGACGAGCGCATCCCCTCGATGCAGAAATGGGAGTTCTCGCCGAAGGGCCAGCATATCGAGCTCGGCATCGCCGAGATGAACCTGTTCATCAACCTCTCGGCGCTCGGCCTCTCGCACTCGATCTTCGGCGAGCGCCTGATCCCGATCGGCACGCTCTACGATCCCTTCATCTCGCGCGGCCTCGATGCGCTGAATTATGCCTGCTACCAGGATGCCCGCTTCATGGTCGTCGCGACGCCGGCTGGCGTCACGCTTGCGCCCGAGGGCGGAGCGCACCAGTCGATCGCGACGCCATTGATCGGCATGAGCCAGGACGGGCTCTGCGCCTTCGAGCCGGCCTTCGTCGACGAGCTCGCCGTGATGATGCGCTGGTCGTTCGAATACCTGCAGAAGGATGGCGAGGGCGATCCGGACGAGCGCACCTGGCTGCGAGACGAGACCGGCGGCTCGGTTTACCTTCGCCTCTCCACCCGCCAGGTCGAGCAGCCCAAGCGCGCCATGACCCCGGAGCTGGAACGCGACATCATCGACGGCGCCTATTGGCTGCGGAAGCCCGGCCCGAACGCCTCCGTCGTCATCGCCTATACCGGCGCGGTCGCGCCCGAGGCGATCGAGGCTGTCGGCCTGCTGGCTGAGGATCGGCGCGATGTCGGCCTGCTCGCCATCACCTCGGCCGACCGGCTCAATGCCGGCTGGCAGGCGGCCGAGCGGGCGCGCCAGCGCGGCAACCACGAGGCGACCAGCCATGTCGAGCGCCTGCTCGGCGAGCTCTCGCGCGATTGCGGCATCGTCTCGGTGCTGGACGGCCACCCGGCGACGCTCGCCTGGCTCGGCAGCGTCCACGGCCACAGGCAGAAGGCGCTCGGTGTCGAGCATTTCGGCCAGACCGGCACGGTCGCCGACCTCTACCGCCATTTCGGCATCGACGCGAACGCCATCGTCCACGCCGCGAACGCAGCCGCGCCGGGCCGGCCGGTCCGGTATCTGAAGGCGCTGCCTTAGTGGCAGGGCCGTCATGCTCGGGCTTGACCCGAGCATCTCAGGCCGGAAGAGGCTCTAGTCGGCGCCCACTCGTCAGGAGATTCTCGGGTCTGCGCTTCGCTCCGCCCGAGAATGACGGCTAAGCGCCCCGCTTCACCTTCACGCCCGCGATCAGCCAGGCCCCGGTCAGGAAGAAGCCGATCAGCACGGCAAGGCCGGCGCGCTGGCTGGCGAAAACGGTCGTCGCCAGCGCGACCAGCGTCGGCCCCATGAAGGAGGTCACTTTCCCCGCCAGCGCGAACAGGCCGAAGAACTCGCCGATCCGGGCCGGCGGCGCGATCCGGGCAAGCAGGCTGCGTGACGACGCCTGCAAGGGGCCGGCGACGAGGCCGATCAGCAGGCCCAAGGCCAGATAGACCTTCTCCGGCAGCGAGGCGAAGAGGCCGTCACCCGGCGTTGCCGGCACAGCCTCGATCACGAAAGCGACCTGCCCGGGCCCGAGCGAGAGGATGCCGATGCAGGCGAAGAGCAGGCAGGCGATGGCGCCGAGGATCACCGTCTTGCCGCCGATCGCATCGTCGAGCTTGCCGCCGGCCCAGGCGCCGAGCGTGCCGGTGATGGTCAGCAGGATGCCGAACACGCCGAGCTCGATGGTCTGCCAGCCGAAGACGCCGGCGCCATAGATGCCGCCGAAAGCGAAGAGCGCGACCAACCCGTCCTGATAGATCATGTTGGCGAGCAGGAAGCGGCCGAGTCCGGGCAGCGACGGCAATTCGGCGATCGTCGCCTTGAGATGCGAGAAGCCGCCGGCTGCCGCCTCCTTCAACGAAATGCCGGTCCGCGGCGAATCCGGCGTCAGCAGGAACATCGGCGCAACGAAGATCACGAACCAGAGCGCCGTGAGGGGCCCGGAGAAGCGGTCGCCCTCGCGGGCGGCGGCATCGAGCCCGAACAGCGGCGACAGGCCGACCAGGGTCCTGCCGGTGTGGGGATCGGCCGCGAGGAAGCCGAGCGTCAGCGCCAGCGAGATCAGCCCGCCGAGATAGCCGACGGCCCAGCCGGTGCCGGAGAGCCGCCCGAGCCGCTCCGGCGGCACGAGCCGCGTCATCATCGCGTTGTTGAAGATGGTCGCGAATTCGGCGCCGATCGTGCCGATGACGAAGCCGGCAAGCGCGATCGGTACCGCCCAGGGCGATCCGGGCTTGGCGTACCAGAGCATAGCCGAACCCGCGACAAGCATCGCGCCGAACACCGCGATCCAGGGCTTGCGCGGCCCTGTCTTGTCGGCGATGCCGCCCAGCAGCGGCGAGAGCAATGCGATGGCGAGGCCGGCAAGACCGGTCGCATAGCCCCAGAGCGCCTGTCCCTCGGCCGGATCACTCGCCAGCGCCGAGGCGAAGAACGGCGCGAAGACGAAGGTGGTCACCAGCGTGAAGAAGGGCTGCGCCGACCAGTCGAAGAAGATCCAGGCGACGACCGAGCGCCGCGGCGGATAGGTCACCGGCCGATCGCCGGCGGCAGGCAGGGACGCGGCAGTCACTGCAGCGTCGTGTCCGGATCGGAGCCGCCGCGCGCCAGCTCGATCTCGGTGATCGCGACCAGCACCTCGGCCCGGCTCTTCAGGCTGGGAGCCTCCAGCAGCGCCTGCTTCTCGCGCGGCCCGAACGGGCACATCATCGAGAGCGCGTTGACCAACGCCTCGTTCGGCGCCTCGTTGACGCCTTTCCAGTCGATCTTGAGCTCGTTAGCCTTGGCGAAGCTGCGCAGCGCCTTGAGCAGGCCGGTCCGATCGACCTCGTCCTCACCCGCACGCGCCTCGAAATCGACGGCGAAATCGCCATAGGAGACGCGGCCCTGGCGATAGGGCGTGGTGACGGAGAGCTCCTCTTCCAGCCGGAAGCGCGAGATGCCCGTCAGCGTGATGATGTAGCGGTCGTCGCCGGTCTCGGCGAACTGGGTGATCCGGCCGATGCAGCCGATCTGGAGCAGCGGCGGCACCTGCGCCTGCCGTCCGTTCTCCGGCTCGGGCTGGATCATGCCGATGACGCGATGCGTGCGCAGCGCGTCATCGATCATGGCGAGATAGCGGGGCTCGAAGATGTTGAGCGGCATCTGTCCGCGCGGCAGCAGCAGCGCGCCGGCGAGCGGGAAGAGCGGGATCACGGCCGGGCAATCGTCCGGCCCGGAATAGACCGCGTTCATGCCCATGCGCGCCCTCCCCTTCTCACGAGAACAAGAGGCCCGACAGCTTGCGCCGCCCGGCGACGCTGTGCTCGTCCATCGGCCCCCAGGCCTCGAAGAACTGCAGCAGCTGCTTGCGGGCGCCGTCATCGTTCCATGTGCGATCGGCCTTGATGATCGCGATCAGATGATCGACGGCCTCCTCGCGCTTGTCGCGTGCGTTCAGCGCCAGAGCAAGGTCGAAACGGGCCTGATGATCCCTGGGGTTCGCCGCGACCTTCGCCTCGAGCTCGGCGGTGTCGCCGAGCGAGGCGGCCTGCTCGGCGAGCTCGACCGCGGCCCTGACTGCCGCCACAGCCGGATCCTGCGCCTTCGCCTCCGGCACCATCGCCAGAAAGCCCTTGGCGCCCTCGATGTCGCCGGCGTCGAGATGCAGCCGCGCCATGCCGGCGATCGCCGTGATGTTCTCTGGCTCGGCCGCCAGCACCTCGGCATAGAGTTCGCTCGCGCCGGCGGCGTCGCCCGCCTCCAGCGCCTGCGCCGCCGCGGCCAGTACCTCCTCGACAGGGCCCGGCCCCATCGGCCCGACCAGGCGCTCGATGAAGGCTTTCACCTGGCTCTCGGGCTGGGCGCCCATGAAGCCGTCGACGGGCTGGCCACGCTGGAAGGCGATCACCGCGGGGATCGACTGGATGCCGAGCTGGCCGGGGATCGCCGGATGCTCGTCGATGTTCATCTTGACCAGCTTGACCTTGCCGCCGGCCTCGTTGACCACCTTCTCGATCACCGGGGTCAACTGCTTGCACGGGCCGCACCACGGCGCCCAGAAATCGACCAGCACCGGCTGGTTCATCGATTCGGCGATGACGTCCTGGCGGAAGCCCTGCGTCGTCGTGTCCTTGATCGCCCCCTTGGCCGGGGCCGTATCGCCATTGACCAGCATGGCTCGTCCTTCACCTAGCAATCTGTCGGTACTGAAACCGGAAACCGGATGCCCGTCGCGGCGGGCCACCCCATAGATGGGTGGCTTCAGCCGTTCTGTCCATCGTCCGGCGGCGTCGGAAGGTCAACGATCATCGGCTCGTGTCCGACCGCGCGCAGGAAGGCGAGCATATCGTCCCTGGAGATGCCGAGCGTCGCCGTGTTGACCAGCGGATGGAAATTCAGGCGCTCGCCATCCATCAGCGCGGCATCGAGCACCATGGTGACGTCTCCGCCATGGTCGTTGGCCACGGCGAAGGCGGTGACCGAGCCCGGCGTGACACCGAGCTTCTCCATCAGCAGCTCCGCGGAACCGAAGGAGAGCCGCCCGCTGGCACCGAGCCGTTCATGCAGCCGCTTCAGGTCGATCCTCGTGCTCTCCAGCGCCGAGACCAGGAAGATCCGTCCCTTCTTGTCCTTCAGGAACAGGTTCTTGGTGTGGTGGCCGGGAACCTTGCCGCGCAGTTCCTTCGATTCGGCGACAGTGAAGACGGCGACATGGTCGATGCGCTCGGTCTTGATGCCGAGCTCCTCGAGCTTGGCGATGAGATCGTCAGGAGAGAGCGGCGTGGGCATGATCGGCCAGCAAGAACTAGGGACGCTGCGCGATGCCTAAGGCCGGAGGCCGGTGCAGGCAAGCGGCGCAGAGGGCGAAAGCAGCAGCTCAGGCTCGTCATCTCGATGCCTACGCAGAACGTGATCGCCCCTTGAGGACCATGACGGGGTATCGCCCCTGCAATTGGCGATTCTCGTCCCCCGCATCGCCTGCCTGGGCGATCCAGCCACCAGCGCAGCCGAAACATCGCTCGGAAACAGGCGGTTTTCCCGACGATTTTGCTGGGCTATCGCGCGACGATCAGAAAATTTCAACAAGGCGCTTGCGCTTCCCGCCGCTTTGGGGCAATAACCCGGCCGCGCCGCCAAAACGGCGCGACTGTCTCGGATGCGGGTGTAGCTCAGGGGTAGAGCACAACCTTGCCAAGGTTGGGGTCGAGGGTTCGAATCCCTTCGCCCGCTCCAGACAATCTCAAGAAAATCAAGCGCTTAGCAGACGCCCTTCGGGGCGTTTTCTGCTTCCCCGCCCCCTCCGGCGCCGCCGGGGAAGCAGCAGAAAGCATTTGCCGCGTTGTGCGCTGCAGCACGAAAATGCGGCTCTCCTGGCACGTCCCCGGAAACGGTACGGACGTGTCGAACATCCTCTTGACGACAGTTGCGCCCGTTGCGGGCGGCACAGTCGGCATTGTCTCCGTGCTGCTCCCTCTTCGAACCCGCTCGGCTATTCGAGCACGCCTATTTGAACAACGCCGCCGATTAAGCGGCCGGCCGGCGCCCCAAATGGTGCCCAACGGCCACATGCCCGCTTCGCAGCGGGGCGACTGCCTGATCGTGCAATCTCTGCACCAGATCGCGAAGGCCTCTGGAGCGAACAACGCGATCCTCGACAATTGCCATGTCCGTGTGAGCTTCGCGACCAACGACGAACGTACCGCGAAACGCGTCTCCGGAGTTCGCGATCATGCTCGACGAAGAGCCGGAAGACACCGCACGCCAGCGCCAGGCGCTACGCCGCCAGATGGCCGGCGCGCCACAGGCCGCGCCCGATCCCAACGACGGCATCGATCTTTAGCAACGGCGATGCGCGACCGCTTGAACCTCTCCTTGCCCATCGCGATGATTGCGCAGTCAACGAGCTCTCAGCGCGCAAGAAAGTCTCGCGCTCGGCCATTGTCGAGGTTGCGGTGGGATCGCTCTTTCCCCCGATGCCGTTGACAGGCGCGAGGCCACCCTCACGTGCCGCATGGGTCGCCTCTCCCGGCAAGCCCAACGGATCGAGCGAGACCTCGACATCACCGCCAAGGCGCTGAAATTATTCATACGCTTCTGGCTGACGGTCGCCCCGCCCCTACCGGGCGACGACCAGGCCCCTGCGCAGGTCAGGGGATGGGAACGATACGAAGGCTTCGTCGAAACTTTAGGTCGGCGGCTGCAAAAGGGGCAAAGCTTCCTCAAGGAGATTCCGGAGGCTGTTTTTCCGCCCGGTGAAGGCTCAAGGGGCTCACGACATCGGCGAGACGTCACTCTTTGCGGTCGCAACGCCGCGGCTGGTTATCGGGATTTGCCCCCCTTTGGCTTCAGCGGTAAGGAATTGTCGGAACACAGGAATATCAACAGGCATATCTGTGGCATGATGCGATGACGGCAAAGACGGGCGAGAGCGGGCAAAAGCGTCGACCGATGCAGCGCGGCAAAAGCAAGAATGAGTCACTGCCGCTGTCCGAGCAGGCCTACATCGCCATCAAGGACCGGATCATCACCCTGTTCTTCGCGCCGGGCCAATATCTCAACGAAGCGTCGATCTGCGAGCAACTGGAGATGGGCCGCACGCCCGTCCACCAGGCGCTGCAACGTTTGCAGGCCGAAGGCCTCGTCGACGTCGTGCCGCGCAAGGGCGTGATCATCCAGCCCGACTCGATGGGGCAGGTGATCGAGATCCTCGATGCGCGCCTGGTCGTCGAGCCGGCAATCGCGGCGCGCGCCGCCGAATACGGGCGGTCCGAGGATATCGAAGCGGCCCGTGCCATCCTCGACCACCACCGTGACGATGCCCATGGCGGTGGCCGGATCGACGCCTTCGTCGAATGTGACCGCGCCTTCCACTCCAAGATCAGCGACATGTCCCAGTCGCGCATCCTCGGCGACTTCGCCAAAGCCCTTCACGAGCGCTCGATCCGCGCCTGGTATCTGCACCTCTGGCAGACGCTAGACACCGACGCATCCGACCGCCAGCACCGTGCCGTCCTGGCCGCAATCGAAGCGCGTGACGCAGGGGCGGCCGCGGCCGCGATGCGCGATCATCTGAGCGGGCTTCGCGAGCGGGTGGTTCTCCTCCAGCAGCACGCACCAAAGCGCGCTCCCTCGCATGCCCGCTAGGCATCTTTCAGCGCGTTAGCCGGTCGCGCTCGCATTGCAGCGTGAGCGCTCGGACGCTTCGCTCGCCCCATCCGCCACCCTTGGTTCCCTCGCCCCAGACAAAATCTGGGCGCGGCGGCGCTTTGCGGCTTGCATTAGACATCATGTGAAATATCATGACGGACATCGTAAGCATGACAGCTTGAAAGAAGGGTTCATCATGCAGCTCCCCGCCGGCGCTCCGAGCCTCGAGGAAATCCTGGTCCAGACGAACGACATGCCCTGGCGGGAAAAGTCGTTGAAGGGCGTGCATGAGAAGATGCTGTGGCGGGACGAGGCGACCGGCGCATCCGTGGCCCTGATCCGCTTCGAGAAGGGCGCCGGCATTCCCAAGCCGCACTCGCATGCCTCGAACCAGATGATGTTCTGCCTCTCCGGCCATTTCGAATACACAGCGACCGGCGTCACGCTGAAGCCCGGCAGCTTCTACTGCAATCCCAAGGGCAATGTTCACGGTCCGAGCCTCGCGATCGAGGAGACGATCGTGGTCGAGATCTATGACGGCCCGCACTACCCGCAGACGCCGTCCTGGTACACCGACGAGCGCGACGCCCACTGATCTTCGCCGAGCCGAGGTCCACACCATGACGAACTCCGGTTTCCGGCCGGCTTCCGCCTTGCGAGAGCTGGCTCAGGCACTGCTCGCGAAGGTCGGCGCTCCCGCTGACCATGCCAGCCTGGTCGCCGAAGCCCTCGTCGATGCCGACATCGAAGGGCTCGGCTCGCATGGGCTGATGCTGCTGCCGATGTATCTCGAGCGCATCGAGAAGGGCTCGGTCGATGCCGCGGCGAAGGGCGAGATCGTGGTCGACGCCGGTGCGCGCGTCACGATCGACGCCGTCAATGCGCTCGGCCAGGTCACGGCCGAGCGGGCTTCCGCGCTCGCCGTCGAGCGCGCGGAAGAACATGGCCTGGCGGCCATCGCCGTCCGCAACGCCTTCCATATCGGTGCCGCCGGGCGGTTCGCGCGCAAGATCGCGCTCGCCGGCCAGATCGGCATCGTCATGGCCAACACCCGCCCGCTGTTGCCTGCGCCGGGTGGGGCCGAGCGCGTGGTCGGCAACAACCCACTCGCGATCGCCGTGTCCACGGGCGGCGAGCCGCTGGTGCTCGACCTCGCCATGAGCGCCGGCGCCATGGGCAAGATCAGGTTGGCGCAGAGCCGCGGCGAGCCGATCCCGGAAGGCTGGGCTGCAACCGCCGACGGCTTGCCGACGACCGATGCGGTCGAGGCGATCAAGGGCATGCTGCTGCCGGCAGCCGGCGCCAAGGGCTTCGGCCTCGCCATGATGGTCGACCTGCTTGCGGGCGGGCTGTCGGGCGGCGCCATCGGCGATGCCGTGCGCCCGCTCTATGGCGACCTTTCCGAGCCATATGCCAGCGCCAATCTCTTCATCGCCATCGACATTGCCGGCTTTCGGCCACTGGGCGAGTTCGAAGCGGCGGCCTCCGGCTTCGCCGAGCGCATCCGCAGTTCGAAGCCCGCCCCAGGCGGTTCGCCGATCCGCATGCCCGGCGACCGAGCCGCCAAGGCCCATCGCGATTTCGACGGCACTTGCCGCATCGCGCCGGCGGCGCTCTCAGCCCTGCGCGCCGCTGCCGAGCGGCTCGGCGTCCCGTTCCCGTCTTCCCTGTCCTGATCTCGAGGAGTTTTCCCATGGCCAAGCAACAGATCACCAGCGCCAAGCTGCGCCAGCCCAACGGCCATTTCTCGCAGGCGACCGCGATCGAGGCCCGCGGCCGCCTCGTCTTCCTCTCCGGCATGACCTCGCGTCGCGCCGACGGCTCGATCGCCGGTATCGGCGACGTCTCCGAGCAGACCCGGCAGGTCTGCGAAAATCTGAAGGCTGCGGTCGAGGAGGCCGGCGGCACGCTCGACGACATCTGCCGCGTCGACGTCTATGTCCGCAACATGGAGCATTTCGACGCGATCCACAAGGTCCGGCGCGAATACTTCACCGGCATCGCGCCGGCCTCGACCATGGTCGAGATCTGCAAGATGACCTCGCCGGACTATCTGATCGAGATCAACGCCATCGCCGTCATTCCGGACTGAGGCGGCGATGCGCTACGCCAATCTGCGCCATGACGGCGGCGAGCGCCTCGGCCTCGTCGTCGATAACGAGGTGGTCCTGCTGGGGCCGGGCGCGGGCGACCTCGTTGCCTTCATTGGCCTGCCGCCCAGCGAGCGGCAGGCGCTGATCGTCGCCAGTCTCGACAAGGGCGCGCGCCTGCCGCTGGCGGGCGCATCGCTCGCGGCGCCGGTGCGCCGCTTCCGGCGCGACGTGCTCTGCACAGGCTGGAACTACTGGGATCATTTCGAGGAGAGCAAGGGCAAGCGCGAGGGCCAGGATGTCGACCGCCCGAAAGCGCCGACCTTCTTCACGAAATCGCCCGATGTGGTGATCGGTCCGCAGGACGACATCGCCTTCGATGCTCGCATCTCGGCAAAGTGGGACTACGAGGCCGAGATCGCGATCGTCATCGGCAAGGGTGGGCGCAGCATTCCGCGCTCGCGGGCGCACGAGCACATCTTCGGCTTCTGCCTCGCCAACGACGTCTCGCAGCGCGATCTGCAGCGCCGTCATGGCGGGCAGTGGCTGAAGGGCAAGAGCATCGACGGCACCATGCCGCTCGGCCCCTATGTGGTTACGCCTGACGAGGTCGACCTGCCGAAGGTGAGGCTGCAATGCCTGCTCAATGGCGAGTTGATGCAGAACGCCGTCGCGGCGCAGATGGCCTTTCCGATCGACGAGCTCATCGCCGAGCTCTCCTTCGGCATGACCCTGCATCCGGGCGACGTCCTGCTCACGGGCACGCCGAGCGGCATCGGCAATGCGCGTGAACCTCAGATCTTCCTCAAGGCGGGTGACGAGGTCGTGGTCCGGGCCGAGGGCCTCGGCGAATTGCGCAACCGCCTCGTCGAGCATGATCTCGCTGGCGACAGCGACATCACGCCCTGACGGGGCTTCCATCAAGCAAAAGGGCCGGCTCGTGAGAGCCGGCCCTTGTCGTTTCAACCGGCCAGCTTGGCGGGGTTGTCGCAGAAGATCGCCCGGCGCCGGCTCTCGCTGAGGCCGGCGAGCTGTTTGTGCGGCTTGATCACGCCCATCGGGAACGGCCAGTCGGAGCCGAAGACGATCCGCTCCTCGCCGAACACCGAGGTCGCCAGATCGAGCAGCGTGTCGTCATGGGCAATACAGTCGACGCAGAAGCGGCGCAGCGCCTTCGCCGGCGGCTCGACCTGCGTATCCACGCCCGGTCGTCCCGTGCCGAAGCCGCGCTGCCAGCGCCCGGCCACGGCCGGTACGGTGCCGCCGGCATGGGCGAGGCAGATGGTGATGCGCGGATGCCGTTCCAGCACGCCGGCAAAGACGAGATGGCCGGCCGCGACCGCCGTCTCGCTGGGATTGCCCAAGAGGTTGTGCAGATAGAACGGGTCGAGCCGCCCGTCGCAGCCCTCGCCGGGATGCAGGAAGACGAAGGCGGATACGTCGTCCAGCGCCTGCCAGAGCGGCGCATGGCTGGCATCGGACAGCATCAGACCCGGCTCGCCCGTCGGCATTGAGAAGCGAGCTCCGGTGGCGGTGACGCGCTCGCGCACGATCCGGGCGGCGAGCTCCGGATGCGCCACCGGTAGATGGTAGAGCGGCGCCAGCCTGTCCGGATGTGCCGCTGCGATCGCCGCGAGCCCGTCATTGAGCAATTGTGTCCAGGCCTCGGCCTGAACCGCATCGAGCCCAGGGCGATAGGTCGGCGGCGGCGCCGAGATCCAGGCGCGCTCGACCTGCTGCTCGTCCATCCAGCCGATCAGCGCCTCCGGATGGAACAGGGCCTTGATGCCGATCTGGTGGCCGTCGATGACGAGCTTCTCGGCCGCGGCGTCCCAGCTCACCCCGGGGACGCTCGCGAGCGGCGCGCCGACCGGAATGAGATGGGCGTGGACGTCAAGGGCGATACGCTGAGTCATGCTGGGGCCATCGCGAAGCGCGCGACATGCGCGGAAAAGCGGGTGAGGAAACCGTCGAGGAACTGTCGCGTCGCGGGATCGGCGATCTCGCCACCGGCGTCGAACAAGCCCTCGCGCATCGCCATGCAGACCTCCGGCTGTGGCAACACATGCACCTCCAGATGCGAGAGGATGTTGCGCAGATGCTGCTGGGCCGGCGCCGTGCCGAGCGCGCCGCTCGCGAGGCCCGCGATCGCCGCCGGCTTGCCGCGCCAGGAATTGGCGCCATAGGGGCGCGAGCCCCAGCCGATGGCGTTCTTGAGCGCCGACGGCACCGAGCGATTGTACTCGGGCGAGACGATCAGCACGCCATCGGCCGCTTCGATCTCCTCTTTGAAATGCAGCACCTCCGGCGGCAGCGCGCGGTCCATGTCGCGGTTGTAGAGCGGCAGCTCGCCGAGATTGCTCTCCCGGAACTCGAGATGATCGATGCCGAGCCGTATGAGTGCCGACGCCAGCCGGCGATTGATCGAGTCGCGGCTGAGCGAGCCGACCAGGAGGGCGATGCGGGGCTTGGTCACGGCGTATCCCGTCAATGCCTGACTTCGCTGAACCAGGGTTTGAGCGCGATGTCGATGAAGGCGACGGCGGCGTAGAGCACCATGCCGAGCACCGCCAGCGCCAGGAGCGCGGCGAAGGCAAGAGGCGTGTTCACCTGCGAGTTGGCGACAAGCAGCAGGTTGCCGAGCCCCTCGTTCGAGCTGATGAACTCGCCGATCACCGCGCCGATGACCGCGAGCGTGATCGCGACCTTCGAGCCGGTGATGACGAAGGGGAGCGCAGCCGGGAACCTGATCTTCCAGAAGGTCTGCCAGCCGCTGGCGCGAACCGAAGCGGCAAGGTCGAGCATTTCCGTCGGCGTCGAGCGCAGACCCGTCGCGGTGTCGACCACGATGGGGAAGAAGGCGACGAGCCAGGCGATGGCGAGCTTGGATTCGATGCCGGTGCCAAGCCAGACCAGGATCAGCGGCGCCAGCGCCACCTTGGGCAGGGCCTGCGTCGCGATCAGCAGCGGGTAGAACATCAGGTTGAGCGTGCGCGACGAGGAGATCGCCACCGCGATCGGAATGCCCAGGAAGAAGGCGAGCAGGAAGCCGTAGACGCTTTCAAGCAGCGTCACTCGCCCCTCGGAGAGCAGCAGCGGCAGATTGTTCAAGGTCGCGTTCCAGACCGCGAGCGGGCGCGGCAGCACGGCCTGCGGTACGTCGAACAGCACGATGTAGCCCTGCCAGAGCAGGAGGAGCAGCAAGAGGCCGAGCACCGGATAGGCGATCCGCGTGACGGCGTCGGAGGAGATTGGCATAGGTCTGGCCATCACGCGTGATGAAGGACGCCGAGTCCGGCACCTGCGCGGCGCTCGTACTCGCGGAAGCCTGCGGTGTAGCGCAGTGCCGCCTCGCGCGGATAAGGCAGGTCGATCCTGATCCGGTCGGAGACGCGGCCCGGCCGGGCGCTGAAGACCAGGACCTCGTCTGCGAGATAGACCGCCTCGGAGATCGAATGCGTCACGAACATCACCGTGGCGCCGGTCAGGCGCCGGATGTCGAGCAGCAATTCGTGCATCTCCATGCGGGTGAGCTCGTCGAGGGCACCGAAGGGCTCGTCCATCAGGATGAGCGAAGGCGAATGGATCAGCGCACGGCAAAGCGCGACACGCTGCTTCATGCCGCCGGAGAGTTCGTGCGGGCGGCTCCTCAGGAACTTGCCGAGCCCGACATGCTCCAGCAGCTCGATCGCGCGCGCCTTCGCGGCAGCGTCGAGCCGTCCCTTGATTTCCATCGGGAACAGCACATTCGAGAGCACCGTGCGCCAGGGCAGCAGGTTCGGGCTCTGGAAGACGAAGCCGAAATCGTCCTGCGGCTCGGTGACCTCGCGGCCGCGGATCACGACACTGCCGCCGCTCGGCTTGGTCAGTCCCGCCACCATCCGCAGCAAGGTGGTCTTGCCGCAGCCGCTGGGGCCGAGCAGGGCGACGAGCTCGCCCTTCCTGAGTTCGTAGTCGACATCGGAGAGCGCCACCATGGCGCCTTCCTGCTTGCCGAAGACCTTACGGACACCGGTGAAGCGGCCATAGATCTCGCCCGCCTCCAGGGGCGTGCCCTGCGGTTCTGCGATGGCGGGGATCACGGAAGAACCGGCGTCGCGGGGAGCAGGGTCGCGTCGTAGACATCGCCAGCGGCCAGCTTGGCGCCTGGAAGGGTCTGGAGGATGAGCGATACGGAGGAGGCCATCGCCTCGGGGTCGATCGCGCCCAGCCCTCGCTTGGCGGTGACGTCGGTCTTGACCAGCTCGCTGACGATCTCGATCTCTTCCAGGACGACATCCTTCTCCAGGCCCTTGTTGAGCTTGACGACGATATCGGCCGCTTCTTCCGGCTTGGCGATCGTGTCCTTCCAGCCCTGCAGCGAGGCCGCGATGAAGGCCTTGATCAGGTCGGGCTTCGACTTGATCAGGTCATCGCGCACGACGATGCCGTTCGAGTAGAGCACCAGCCCGTCATTGGCGAGGAGGTAGGTGCGGGCATTCGACGAGCCGACCGCCTTGGCGACGCCCGGACGCGTCATCACGAAGGTCTCGATCGACGGGATCTTCTTGGCGGCGAGCATGCCGACGCGGGCGGACGGGTCGATATTGGTGAACTTGGCCGGCGTCGTGATGCCCTTCTGCGCCATGAAGGCTTCGATCACCTTCTGGGTGAAGCTGCCGGCGCCGCTGCCGATCTCGAGCCCGGCGAGCTGGTCGGCCGAGCGGACATTGGCGCCGTCGCGCAGCGAAAAGATCGCATAGGGCGCCTTCTGATAGATGACCGAGACCATCCTGGCGGTCGAACCGCCATTGGCCCGGGCCGCAACGACGCCAGCGACGTCGGAGAAGGCGATCTGCGCGGTTCCGGCCTCGATCGCCTGGATTGCCTGCGCCGTTCCCTGGCCGGCGATGATGCTGACGTCGAGCCCGGCCTGCTTGTAGTAGCCCTTGTCCAGGGCGACGAACCAGGCCGCATGACGCCCGAGCGCGCGGAAATCGAGCGAGAAGGTGATCGGCGTCTGCGCCTGAGCGGGGGCAGCGGCGAAGCCGAGGGTGGCGACGAACGCCCCCGCAAGGCTGGCGATGGCGGTCTTCCTCATCCAGTGCATCGGCATTCCCCTCTTCCAGCGAGCATCAGCCCTTGGTCCGGAAGATGTCCGATCCACTGATATTTCTCAAGAGATATCTTTTGAGAATCATTCGACCGCGATGCCGGCCCTGGCGATGACTTCGCCCCATGTCCTGCGGTCCTGCGCGATGCGCCCGGCGAGCTCCGCCGAGCCGGCGGCGGCGACGGCCACGCCGGCAGCCCCGAGCTTGGCGGAGACCGCTGGCTGCGCCAGAACACCCGTCACCGCCTGTTCGAGCCGGGCCAGCAGCTGGGGCGGCGTCGCCTTGGGCGCGAGCACGGCGAACCAGGCCGAGGTGTCGAAGCCGGGGATGGCCGCTTCCGCCACGGTCGGCACTTCGGGCAGCAGGGGCGAGCGGTTGGCTGAGGTCACGGCAAGAGCCCTGAGCTGGCCGCCGCGAATATGTTCGAGCACCGTGGGCAGGTTGTCGAACATCAGGTCGACCTGCCCACCGACAAGGTCCGTCACCGCCTGGGCACTGCCCTTGTAGGGCACGTGAACGAGGGCAATGCCAGTGGCGAGCCGGAACATCTCCGCGTTCATCTGGCCGTTCGACCCGATGCCCTGCGAAGCATAGATCAGGCCGCCCGGTTTCGCCCTGGCGAGCGCGATCAGCTCGGCGAGGTCGCGTGCCGGTAGCCTGGGATTGACGACGACGACATTGGGGACTTGCCCGGTGACGCTGACGGGGACAAGGTCGCGGTCCACGTCATAGGACAGTTTCTTGTAGAGCAGCGGGTTGAGCGTCAGCGCGCTCGACGCGACGGCGAGCAGGGTATGCCCGTCGGGAGCTGATCTCGCCACCGCCGAGACGCCGATCGAACCGTTGGCGCCGGGCCGATTTTCGATCAGCACCGGCTGCTTCCAGAGCTCGCTCAGTCCCTCGCCGAGCACGCGGGCGATGATGTCGCTGGTACCCCCCGCCATATAGGGCGAGACGATCGTCACGGGGCGGCTGGAGACGCCCTGGGCCTGCGCGGCCGCTGTCAGGAACGGCGCGAGAAGGGGCAGGGCAAGGAGGCGCCTGCGCTCGATCATGGGGCTGGGGGCGTCGCGGCGGCCGGCGCCTTCATTTCGACCAGCACGTTGCGGTACTGCCAGGAACTGACGTTTTCGAGTTCATGCGGAACGCCGGGCATGCGCCAGAGGCAGACGCCCGGCTTCTCGTCTGTCGCGATCTCGCGCCCGTCATCGAAGCGCATGATGTTCTTGCCCTCGGTCAGGGGTACGATCAGATAGGGCAACTCGTGGACATGGCGCGATTGAATCTGGCCGGGGTCGAGCTCGACGAGCCAGACTCTGATATGTTCGTTCTCCAGGATGATCCTGTCGCCGATCGTCCCGATGCCACTGGTTTTC
This sequence comes from Methylobacterium sp., assembly GCA_013823325.1. GTDB lineage: Bacteria > Pseudomonadota > Alphaproteobacteria > Rhizobiales > Beijerinckiaceae > Allobosea > Allobosea vestrisii. Next base: position 65,897 of record PNLY01000014.1, on the reverse strand, counting down.
ATGTCAGAGCCCTCCACCTCAGCCGGCGCGCACAAGAGCCTGTCGGCGCAATGGAGTTATAAAATCTCTTGTGAAATATTTGCAACGTGATCGCCGTGAACCGGGGGCCGACATCGCCAGAGTGCCCCGTGAAAGCTCGCCGACGACGTCAAGCCAGAGCGCTTGCGATTGGATCCCCATTGTCTCCGCGCCGATCGGAGTGTCACTCGACGTCGCGAGATCGCGCGTGCGGTAGCGATCCCGGCCGCGGAACTTCGCGCTCGTCTCGAGGGTTGTCCCGCAAACGCCGCCACAGGAGCCTGTCATGCCGACACCGAACGAGCTTGAAGCCAAACTCTGGAAGGCGCTTCGCTCCGACATGACAGTCATGCTTGGGCTCGAAAGATCGAACGACAACCTCATTCGGCCGATGACGGTGCAGATCGACGGCGACGCCGATCGCGGGCCGCTGTGGATCTTCTCGGCGAACGACACCGAATTGGTGAAGGCGCTAGGGGGAAGCGAGAACGCATTCATCTCCTTTGCCGACAAAGGGCACGACCTGTTCGCCAAGATCAGCGGCACACTGACCCTCGACAATGACCGGGCGGTCATCGATCGGATTTGGACCCGCTTCGTTGCGGCCTGGTTCGAGCAAGGCAAGGATGACCCCAAGCTTGCTCTACTGCGCTTCGATCCGCACCAGGCGGAGATCTGGGAGAACGAGTGGAGCCTGATCGCGGGCATCAAGCTGTTGTTCGGCTCCGATCCCAAGAGGGATTATGCGGACAAGACCGCCAACGTACGGCTCGACTGACCAGCCATGAGCCCTCGCCTCCGAAATACCGAGCGCAAGTGATGATCAAGACCATACTCAACAGCGTCGCGACCGCATGGATTGCGCGCGATGCCGAGCGCGGGGATATCCCTGAGGGGATGTCGGTTCCATTGACGCTGCTCGCGGCGAGGCTGCCTGCGCCGATCCTCGTTGCTGGAGCGGTCGGCTATGGTCTCTATCGCCTGAACATTGAGACACGAGCGCGCCGGGCCAAGGACGTCACTCCAAAACGTCGGCGTGCAGCGCCGCGGAAAACACCTTCGAGCCCAAATCCCCGAGGCAGCCGCGGCGGGGCTCCGAGCTGATCGACGCAAGAGCAATTCCGGATCAGGTCTGCTTCGGTCGAATCCGATGAGGCAAAGCGTCGATAGCTTTGTCAGCACCCTGATCCTTGGGGAGCACGCCTTGACGCTTCCTCCGATTGCGATTGCAACCGGAGCAAAGGTTGGTTGCTCTTCGTATTGGGACGGCCATCAACCGGTTGGCTGGGGCATGCGGCAGGCGCGGCCTACTCGGCCTTGAGATTCTCTGCAGATGACTTGCCGGATCGCTTGTCGGCGACGACCTCATAGGAAATCTTCTGGCCTTCGAGCAGCTCGCGAAGGCCAGCCCGCTGCACCGCGCTGATATGAACGAACACGTCCTGCCCACCACCATCGGGCTGAATGAAGCCGAAACCCTTCGTCGTGTTGAACCATTTTACCGTGCCGGTCGCCATTCCTGCCTCCTCGTCGGGATCGCGAGCATGACCGCCGTGGTCGCGGAGGGCAATCGCCCGGCGACCATTTTATGTTTTTAAAACTCTGTCATTTGCTATTGCGCACATCACGCGTCCCGGCCATGGAGGCCGGCCCGCAGAGACTTATTGATGCCTATCTCCCAAGCGCAGTTTCTCAGATCCAACCTCATTCTGCTCGCCGGTGCGGCGATTGCGCTGCTGGTCATCGTCATCGCGGCGTTCTGGCTGACCCGGGCTTCGGAACGCCAGTTTGACGAGGTGGTCGCCTTCCGCGAGACGCGCAGCGCAACGGCTGACCTCCTCTCGCTTGCGCAGGACGCCGAGACCGGCCAGCGTGGCTATCTGCTCTCGCGCGACGCTGCCTATCTCCGCCCCTACACCGATGCCATTGCCCGGTTCGAGCCGACGCTGCAGCGCCTGAAGGCTTCCGCCGGAGCAGCCGAACTGGCGCAGGCCGAGGTCGCCCGGCTGGAGGACGCCTTGCGGGGCAAACTGGCGGAGTTGGCTCAAACGATCGCCCTAGCGCAACGCGGCGTCTGGGACGAGGCGATTGCCACGGTCCGTCAGGGCTCGGGCCGCTATCTGATGGACGAGGTTCGCGACGGGTTCGGCAAGATCATCGCCCAATCCGAGCAACGGCTTCAGCAGGCCATAGCCGGTCAGGAAACCGCATCAGCACGGCTGCGCTGGACCATCGTTCTCGGTGCTCTGGTCATTACTCTCTTCGCTGCGGCGGCATTCTGGACAATCATGCGCTATACGCGCGAGATCATCGCCGCTCGATCCGAGGTCACGGCCCTCAACATCGGGCTCGAACAGCGCGTGCAAGAGCGTACCGAAGCGCTCACCCGGGCCAATGAGGAAATCCAGCGCTTCGCCTATATCGTGACCCATGATCTGCGGGCGCCTCTCGTGAATATCATGGGTTTCACGAGTGAGCTCGAAGCGACTGCTGCGCCGATCAAGGCCTATTTCGATGCCGGCGAAGCAGCTACCCCGGCGGTATTGGAGGAAGCCCGCACGGCGGTCGCCATGGACCTGCCGGAAGCGATCAGCTTCATACGATCCTCGACGCGCAAGATGGACGGGCTGATCAATGCCATCCTGAAAATCTCGCGTGAGGGAAAGCGCGTGCTGCGCGCCGAAGCGATCGACCTTCCTGCCGCGCTGCAGGCTGCTGCGGCGGCCGTGCATCATCAGGCGACGGAGAACGGCGACGGCATCACCGTCGAATCTCCGCCGCTGAAGATCCGCAGCGATCGGCTGTCGATCGAACAGGTCCTGGGCAACCTCCTGGACAATGCGATCAAGTACCGGTCGCCCAAGCGCGAACTTCACGTGGTCATGCGCGCGAAGCGGGAGAAATCGGGCTGGGTTGTCATCGAGGTCGAAGACAATGGCCGCGGTATCGCAGCGACCGACCACGAACGGATTTTTGAGCTTTTTCGCCGATCAGGCGCGCAGGACAAGCCGGGCGAAGGCATCGGGCTGGCGCATGTCCGGACAATCGTCCGCAACCTCGGCGGCGACATCACCGTCAGCTCCGAACTGGACGCTGGCACGACCTTTTCGATCTTGTTGCCGCCCGATCTCAGCGCGGTTCAGCGGAGTACCTCCACGTGAGCAATGGAAAGCCGGTTTCGATCGTGATGATCGAGGACGATGAGGGGCATGCCCGCCTCATCGAGAAGAACATCCGCCGTGCGGGAGTGAACAACGAGATCATCCCCTTCCAGAACGGGACGGATGCTCTCGCGTTTCTATTCGGTGCAGACGGGACGGGCGAGGCCAGCTCCCGGCGGCATTTGCTCATCCTGCTCGATCTGAACCTGCCGGACATGGCTGGCGTCGACATCCTCGAGAAGGTCAAGGCTAACCAGCATACCCGCCGCTCGCCAGTCATCGTTTTGACTACGACCGACGACAGTCGCGAGATCCAGCGCTGCTACGATCTGGGTGCGAACGTCTACATCACCAAGCCCGTCGACTACGAGGGCTTCGCCAACGCCATCAAGCAGCTGGGGTTGTTCTTCTCGGTGATGCAGGTTCCGGAAACCGAATGATCCAGTCAATGGCGGCGCGGTAATGCCCAACCGCATCATCAAGGCTCTCTATATCGATGACGACGCCGCTCTGGGACGGCTCGTCCAACGCATTCTTGGCCGCCGCGGCTATCAGGTCGATCACGTGACGACGGCTGAGGCTGGCTTCACTCGGCTGGCGAACGGCGACATCGACGTTGTCATTCTCGACCATGATCTTGGCACGACTTCCGGCCTCGCCGTTCTCGAGGATTTGAGGGCGCGCGAGCAGGCGCCTCCCGTCGTATACGTCACGGCTTCGACCGAGCTGTCCATCGCGGTCCAGGCGCTCAAGACCGGCGCCGTCGACTATGTCGTGAAGGCGATCGGCGACGGCTTTGAAGTGCTGCTGGTGGCTGCGCTCGAACAGGCTGTCGAACGCGCCCGGCTGATGCGGGCAAAAGAAGAGGCCGAGTTGCAGGTTCGCCAGGCCAAGGACCGGGCCGAGATGCTGCTGGCCGAGGTCAATCATCGCGTGGCAAACAGCCTGGCGCTGGTCGGCTCGCTGGTCCGGATGCAGGCCGGCGCCGTAACGGAGCCCGGGGCAAAGGCGGCGCTGGCGGAAACGCAGGCACGTATCACCGCCATCGCGAACCTGCATCGCAGCCTCTACACCTCGACCGACGTCCAGCAGGTCGACCTCGCCGCCTATCTGGAGACACTCGTCGGCGAATTGGGCAATTCGATCACCGCCTCAGGCAAGACGCCGATCGTCAGGCTCGACGCCGAGCCCGTGTCGATCAAGACCGATAGGGCCGTCTCGGTGGGCATGATCGCGACGGAGCTGGTTACCAACGCTCTGAAATATGCTTACCCGGTGGGAGATGGCGAGGTTCGCGTCAGCGTCGCGCGGAGCCCGTCCAATCAGATCACGCTCAGCGTCGCAGATGACGGAATCGGCTGGACGGGCGAAGGCGCGGCGAAGGGCAGCGGGCTCGGTGCCAAGATCATCGCCGCGATGTCGAAAAGTCTCGGCTCGACGCTCCAATATCGCAGCCAGCCGATCGGCACGCTGGCATCCATCACGTTCGACGAAAAGCTGGGATAGGGATGGCCCATGCACGACGAGCGAGCGACCGTCAGCATCGTTCTAGAGATTGATCGCCAGCGCCAAGTTGAGCGTCAGGGCCAGGTAGATCCAGAACTCCAACGAAACGCTACACCGCATCGGATCGTCCCTCCCTGGTGGCTTAGCAATTCCGCATCGAGTCGATCGTTCCGCGTCTCCCGAAAGTTGATGGAAATGCCGGGAATGTTGGCGAACGATTGGTGGCCATTGCCCGCCTCAGCATCTGCGCGCGCCTCAGTCCATTGCGCTCGCGCAGCATGCGTGACATGACGATGGCCTGGACAACAGCCGCGGGCGCCATTGCCGCGCTTTGCTCGATGGTCAGCTTCGTGCCGCAGGCTTGGCGCATCGTCAAAAGCCGCGACACCAGCTCAATCTCGCCTGTGATGTATAGCTTCACCGTCGCCGGTTTCGCACTTTGGACCCTCTACGGGATCGGGCTCGGCGAGTGGCCTTTGATCGTGACCAATAGCATCTGCCTTCTGCTTGCGTCCTTCATCCTTCTGATGACGCTGCTGCCGCAAGCGAAAAAGGACGCGATGGCTGATACCGTGGATCCTGATGCGTGAGATTGAGAGCTGATGGACAAGGACCATTATCTTCACGGACTCGTTCGGAAGCTTGAGACGAGCTCGCCCTTGCAGCCCGAGGAGCGAGACCATCTGCTCCGGCTGCCGCTGATCCTCAAGCATTTCGAGAGCGGGCACGACATCGTCAGCGAGGGGGAGCGCACGAAGCAATGCTGCCTCGTCGCCGAAGGGCTGGTCTGCCGCTACAAGATCGTCGGCGACGGGCAGCGCCAGATCCTGTCCTTGCACCTTCCCGGCGACATCCCCGATATCCATTCGCTCCTCATCGAGCAGATGGATCACAATCTGGGAACGCTCACGGCTGCGACCGTCGGGTTCATTCCTCACGAGGCGGTCCGCGCCCTGACGCGCTCCTACTACCGGATTGCTGAAGCGTTCTGGCGCGAGACACTGGTGGAAGCCGCCATCTACCGGGAATGGATGGTTGGAATTGGCCGGCGCTCGGCGCCGAGCCGTATCGCCCATCTATTCTGCGAGTTCATCACCAAGATGACCGCGATCGGCCTATCCGACGGCAGGACCTGCGAACTACCACTGACGCAGCCCGAAATCGCCGATGCGCTCGGGCTCTCCACCGTTCACATGAACAAGAAGCTGCGAGAGATCCGACAGGCCGGGCTCGTGCGCGTGCGGTCAAACAAGCTGACCATCCTGGACTGGAAAGGCCTGTGCAAACTGGCTGAATTCGACCCTGATTATCTCCATCTGCGCGACGCCAACTCTAAAAAGTGAGGCGCGTCTGGAACACCAGAGGGCGAGACGCATTTGACAGACATGCCCCGGTATTTCTTCCACACGCGCGATGGCGACCATATCGAAATGGACGACGAGGGCACTGAGCTGCCCAATGACCAGGCCGCCAAGAATGCTGCGAAAGAGCTTCTTTCCGGTCTGAATCGCGAAAAGCTCCCAAATGGTGATCACATGGAGCTTGCGGTCGTCGTAAAGGACTCGGCCGGAGCAGAGATCTACGAAGTGACCTTGCATCTCGACGGTCACTGATTGAATAGCCCCTGGATTTGTGGGCGCCTTCTTCCCAATTTTGAGGCAAGGAGGCCATGATGGGGCCGGTCATTAGAGGGATGATTTCAACCGTGACACGGGCGCGCAGGCTCCCGAGCGACGCTATCCGGTTGCGGAGGTGTCCAAGCGGCTCGGGATTGGTCAGCACTCGCTTTACGCCCGGAAGCGGAAGTTCTCGAAGCCACCGCCCCCCGCTGGTGTCGACCAGGCTGCGGAGATCCGCCGTCTGAACGGGGAGCTGGCGCGGATCAAGGCTCCCAGTCCACCAGCATGGATGGCGCAGCCTTCCTGAAGCACTACAATCTTGAGCATTCGATGAGCCGACGCGGGAACTGCCAACGCCGTGGCAGAGAGCTTCTTCAACGTGGCAGAGAGCTTCTTCAACCTGCTCAAGCGCGAGCAAATCCGCCGCAAGACCTATCGGATGCGCGAAAAGGCAAGGCAGGACGTGTTCGACGACATCGAGATGTTCCACAACCCGAAGCGCAAGCACGTCAGGAACGGGATGCTGTCACCCGTCGAGTTCGAACGGCGGCACAATAGTAGTCCGATGGCGTCTACGAAACTCGGGGCTCTTCACCTTCATCGTCGTCCGCTCCTCCCGGCAAGGGAAACGATGCGGAAAACTCCAGCTCCAAGCGATCCTGTTTTAAGGGCTCAGGTCACCTTACGGCATTCCATCGACTGAATCAGGACCGCCATTCGGCGAAGAGTTCCGAGAGCGCCCAGAAGGCCAGCTTGCGGGTCGTCTTGTCCTCGGCGATCAGGCCTTTCCGATTGAATCCCTTCTGGAAGCGGGTCTGGCGGCGCTCAGTCCGGAAATCGTAGAGCAACCAGGCGGCGATCCCGGCGACATAGGGTGTCGCAGCCAGGCGCCTGACCTGCTGACGATAGAACTCGGCCTGCCAATCCTCGGTGAAGAGGACGCGGCCGGCGCCCCTGTGGCCGGGCAGAGCATCGGCGCCGGTCTCCGAGACGATCACCGGCTTGCCCGGGTCCGAATTGGCGAGCAGGCGGTCGAGCCCGGAGAAATCGGGCTCGTACCAGCCGAAATACTCGTTGAGTCCGATCACATCGAGATGTTCGGCGAGCCGGTCCTCGATCGCGAAGGTCTCGCGGTTGATCAGACAGGCGGCGCCGACCAGGCGGGTCGGATCAGCGCGTCTGGCGGCCTGTGCGAGCCGCGCCATGAAGGAGAGGCGCGCATCGGTGTCGGCGTTCTCGTTGCCGACGCCCCAAAGGATCACGCTGGCGCGGTTGATGTCGCGGGCGACCAGCTCGCGCAGCTGGTTCTCGGCATCGACATAGGTGTCGGGATTGTCGAAGGCGATCGCCCAGTAGACCGGGATTTCGGCCCAGAGCAGCAGCCCCATCTCGTCGGCGATCCGCGCGACATGCTCATGGTGCGGGTAATGCGACAGGCGCAGGAAATTGCCGCCGAGCTCTTTGACATGGCGGAAGCGACGGCGCACATCCGCTTCGGTGGACACCTTGCCGAGCGCCAGGTCATCCTCGTGGACGCAGACGCCCTTGAGACGAAGCGTTTCCCCGTTCAGCAGAATCTCGGTGCCGCGGGCCTCGACCGTTCGGAAGCCGATGCGCTCGTCGACCTGGTCCGCGCCGCAGGAAAACCGGACATTGTAGAGCCGGGGCGCCTCGGGCGACCATGTCCGCCCGGCAAAGGGTATCTTCGCTTCACCTCTGCCGCCGCGGATGAGGACGGAGAGCGATAGGCCGAGCTCGGGAACATCGACCTGCGCGGTCGTATCGACCGCCTCGGACAGGACGATCGCGAACCGGGCCTCTCGTCCCCCGGGCAGCAGCACGGCGCGCGCCTCGCGGATGAACGCCGCCGGCAGGCGCATCAGCGAGATCTCGCGATAGAGCCCGCCATAGTTGAACCAGTCGATATGCTGCATCGGCACGCGGACCGGGGAGCGCCGGTTCTCGACCATGACCTGCAGGCGGTTGCGGCCGTCCTGCAGGACATCCGTCACATCGAGACTGAACGGCGTCGAGCCGCCGCGATGGCCGCCGACATAACGGCCGTTGACGAAGATGAAAGCCGCATAGTTGGCCGCGCCGATGTTGAGGATCGCCCGCTCCCCGGCGGGGCCGCGCAGCCAGTCGAGATGGCGCGTGTACCAGGCGGCGCCCTCGAAATAGGTCCATTCCGGCTTGAGCAGGTTCCAGCAGGACGGGACCGGCACGAGCTCGCCCGCCTCGATCTCGTAATCGCGCGGCTGGGGCCATTGCGAAGGCGGCGTCTCGTCGAGCGCGAACCATCTCTGGCGCAGGCCCTCGTCGAAGAGGTCGAGCGTGAGGCGCCAGTCGCCGGCGAGCGACAGCACCGGCCGGCCGTTGACAGGCACATAGGTCTCGGCTCCGACGAGCCCGGAAAGATAAGGCCGGGCATAGTCTTCGTCGTGGAGATGATGGAAGGGATCGTCCGCGGCCATCATCCTGCTCCGAGCCGGTAGCCGATGCCGATCATCCGGCGGAAGCGCCAGCTCCAGCGGCCCGGAAACAGCACATCGGCGATCATCGCGATCGCGATCCAGCGGAACCAGGTCGCGAAGCCGTTGGAGAGCCCTTGCGGCTCCTCATAGCCCTTCACCCAGCCGTCCTGGCGGCGGATGCCGGTGCGGACATCGCAGAAGCCGCCATCGGCGTTCTGATCGGCGAGGAGCGCGTCGAGCAGGCTCGACAGCCACTGGCGGATCTCGTCACGGCGATGGTCGAGCAAGGCGAGGCCATGGACAAGGACATCGACGGCGTCGACGTCGATGCAGGCGGAATCGACGCGCGGCGGCAGCGACAGCACATAGTCGACCGAGCGGTCGAAGGCGGCCGGGATGCGGCCCTCATGGTACCAGATATGGAAATTGTGCATCGAGCCGGCGAAGGCGTGCAGCAGGCGCGTCGAGTCAGAGAGCTGGCCAACGCCCCAGAACCCGGTGCTCGGCTCGCGGTTACGGTCGTGCCAGCCATAGAGGATCTCGAGCGCGCCATCGACGCGCGCCCGCATCGCGGCGTCCCCGTCCCGCCGCAGCAGCAGGAAGAAGCTCGCCAGATTGACGATGTTGTTGCCTTCCTGCCAGGGGTCGTTGAGATCGCGATCGGCGAGCCAGGCCTTGAGCTTCAACGGATCGAGGAAGGGCCTGGCGAAGGTCAGGTTCGGGCGCCGGCCCGGCTCCAGCGCATCGATGGCGCCGAGCGTGTAGTTGGTGACGTGGAAGTCGATATAGCGCCAGGTCTCGTCGCGATCCGGCTTCTTGAACACGGCTTCGCCGGTCATGCCGGGCACGCGAACGATGCCGTCGAGGCGGCGGTGCTCTTCGAGCCAGGCGACGAGCGCGGCGCGCTCGGCCTCGGAGAAGCTGTCTAGCCCCCCGATCAAATCGAGGCACATGATGCCGTTATAGGTGCCGTAGAGGCTGACGCCCGGCCAGCGCGCATGATCCTGCGCCGCCGAGATGCGCATGACGCCGCGCGGCGCGCCCGGCACCTGCATCGCGGCGAGCCAGGCGAGCGAGCGTTGCCTTGCGGTCTCGATCGCCGCCGCCCGGTCGGTCTGCGATATCGCATCGTACATCAGGCTCATCCCTTGACTGCCCCGCTCGCCATGCCCGCCATCACCCGCTTCTGGGCGAGCAGGAACAGCCCTGCCACCGGCAGGGTGGTGATCACGGCGAGCGCCATGATTCCCTGGAAATTCGCGCCCAGCTCGGTGTTCATCGACAGCAGCGCCACCGGGAGCGTGTAGGTGTCCGGCGTCTTCGAGATCACCAGCACCGGGAACCACTGCGCCCAGTTGAGCAGGAAGGTGATCAGCGCCACCGTCACGGTGATCGAGGACGCCATCGGCAGGACGATGCGGAACAGGATCTGCGCCTCGTTGGCGCCGTCGATGATCGCCGCCTCGATGACCTCGCCCGGGATCTTCCGGAAGAACTGCTCGAACAGGAAGAACTGGATCGGTCCGAGCGCCAGGAAGAGCACGATGCCGGCATAGGAACCGAGCAGCCCGAGCTTGAACATCACCAGGTAGACCGGGATCACCAGCAGCATGTAGGGGTACATGATGGTGACGAGGAAGCCGTAGCGCAGAGCGGTGAAGCCCGGCAGCTGCGGCTTGCGGGTCAGCGCGTAGGCGCCGAGCGCGGTGACGACGACGCTGAGGACGGTCGAGGCCGTGGTGATCGCCAGCGAATTGGCGATGTAGCGTGCCAGCGAAACGCCGCCGAGGCTGGCGATCTCGGTGAAGATCGAGAGGTCCAGCGTCTCCGGCAGCAGCCGCAGCGGATCGTCCATGATCGCCCGCGTCGAACGGAAGGCGCTGACCAGCATCCACCAATAGGGGTAGAGGAAAGCGAGCCCGACCAGCGCGGCGAAGGCGTAAGCCGCGATCTGGAGCGGCCGGCTGATCCGCGTCATCTGCGCATCGGCACTCATCGCGCAGCCTCCCTGTCGCCCAGGCGATAGATGGTCAGGGAGACGCCGATCACGATCAGGAAGAGGACGCTCGCCATCGCGGTCGCCTCGCCATAGCGGCCCTGATCGAAGAGCTGGTAGGCGTAGTAGGAGACGAAGTTTGTCGCCTCGTTCGGCCCACCCTTGGTCATCACCACCACGACGGTGAAGGTCTTCAGGAACTGGATCAGCGCATAGACGGTGTTGATGATGAAGGCCGGCTTGAGCTGCGGCAGGATCACATAGCGCCAGCGCTGCCAGGCCGTGGCGCCGTCGACATGCGCAGCTTCCTCCAGCGCCCGATCGCGGATGGCGAGGTTGGCGTGGAAGATCAGCATGTAGAAGCCGGCATGGTGCCAGAGCTCGGCGATCAGCAGCGAGATCATCGCCGTCGGTCCGGTGGTCAGCCCGGCGAAGGCCGGCAGGCCGACGGTGTCGAACAGCGCGTTGATCGCGCCGAAGGAACGGTCGTAGAGCCAGCGCCAGACGACATAACCGGCGACGTCCGGCGTCACCACCGGCAGGAACAGCGCCAGGCGCAGAAGCAGGCCGCCGCGCCTCAGCAGCGGCGAGTCGATCAGCACCGCCATGCCGAAGGCGAAGCCGATATTCACCACAACGGCGACCGCCGTATAGAGGAAGGTGCGCAGCAGCGAAGCCAGAAAGGCCGGGTCGGCGAAGATCGCCGCGTAATTGGCGAAGCCGACATAGGTCGGGTTCGGCCGCAGCGCCGTCGCCGATGCCGTGAACGACACCATGATCGACAGCACGATCGGCCAGACGCCGAACAGGATCGTCAGCACCGCGAAGGGCAGGACGAAGAGATAGAAGATCCGGTTATGCCAGACCGTTTCAAGGGTCGTGGTCATGCTGTCTGCCCTTCCGGTAGAGGCTCGTCCGCGGGCGCGCGCAGCGCAGCCCGCAATCGCGATATCGCTTAAGGCTATTTGGCCTTCAGCTTTGCCGCGAGCTCGCGCATCTCCCTGGCCGTCTCGGCGATGAACGGCTTCCAGTCCGCCGGCGGCTTGGCGATGCCGGAGAGCAGCTTCTTGTGGAAGGCCGCTTCGAGCTCCGGATAGAAGGGATGCACCGCCTCGGGGAAATCATAGGCGATGAGCGGCGCCTCGGCCTTGGCGAAATACTGCGAGCGCGGCGACAGGGCGGCGACGTCGAGGTCACCGCGCACGGCCGCGCCGATATTGTCGAGCGAGGCCTGCTGGGCCGCCTTGCTCAGCATGAACTGGGCGAAGTCCTGCGCCAGTGCCTTGTTGGGCGCGTTCTCGGGGATGGCGATGCCGCGCATGCCGCCGATGACGACGTAGTTGGTCTCGTCGGCTGCGAATTTCGGCCATTTGCCGACGACGAAGTCGCCGTTGAGGACCTTCTCGCCGTCCCACTTCTTCACATTCCAGTCGCCGACGCGGAACATGCCGCCGCGGCCGCCCTCGATCACCTGGTACATCTCGGTGAAGGAGTGGTTGATCGTGTCCGGCGCGACGAATTTGTAGCTCGTATAGGTCTTGAGGAACTCCTCCAGCACCGCCGCATGGCGCGGCTCGTCGATGGTGATGTTGCCTGCGGGATCGATCAGCGTGTGGCGCAAGCCGGTGCCGAAGCTGAACAGATCGAGGATGTGGATGAGATCGCGCGGCTTGGCCGCCTCGAGCGCGAAGCCGAAGGTGTCGGCCTTGCCGTTGCCATCGGGATCATTGTCGCGGAACTTGCCAGCGACGCGCTTGGCATCCTCCCAGGTCTCGGGGAATGTCTCGCCAACCTTGTCGAGCCAGCTCTTGCGCACGCCGAAGCCCATCTGCACGCGCTGGATCGGGATGATGATCTGCCGGTCCTTGTAGGTCGCGACCTTGAGATCGTCGTCGGTGAGGAAGGCCTTGTCGGTGACCTTGCCAAGCACCGGCTTGAGGTCCGAGACCTTGCCAGTCTGATCCTGGATGCGGATGACGCGCTCGTAGTTGTTGTAGATCAGGTCCGGCGCCGAATCGGTGTTCAGCGCGCTGATGACACGGCCGAACCACTGGTCGGTCGGGTAGCTGAGCGACTTCACCGTCACGCCTGGCCGCTGCTTGGCGAATTCGGCGGACATCGCCTCGAACCATTTCAGGCCGTTGTCGCCGAGATCGTGCCAGACGGTCAGCGTCTGCGCGGCCGAGGGCAGCGCACCCGCCATCACGATACCCGCGGCGGCGGCAATCCGTTTCAAGAACCTCATGGCTTCCTCCCGTGAACGCTATTGGGCTGCGCTCTTCTGCTGTGCTGTCTTGTTGAGGGTAAACGTTTACCCTTGCTGCACCCTATGACCTCTCGCTATAAAAGCGCAAGTGTTTTTGTGGCCCTGGACCGAATGACGGCGATGACGATGCGGCGCACGGCGCTCAAGCCGGCCGATGCCCAGCAGGCATCGATCGCCAATGTGGCCGAGCGGGCCGGTGTCTCGATCGCGACCGTCTCCCGGGTCCTGAACGGCATCGCGAACAAGGCCTCTGCCGAGACGGTCGCCAGGGTCAGGCAGGCGGTGGCCGAACTCGACTATCGCCCTTCGAGTGCCGGCAAATCACTGCGGCAGAGGCAAAGCCGGCTGGTTGCCGTGCTGGCCGCCAACCTCGCCAACCCGACCATGGCGGCGATCGCCGCCTCGACCGAAGTGGCACTGCGCCAGCAGGGGCTGGTCATGGTGCTCTGCGACACCCATGACGACCCGAAGCTGCAGGACGAGTATCTGCGCGAGATGCGAGCACAGCAGGCCCGGGCGATCGTCTTCCTCGGCGCGGTGGCGAGCCCCATGCTGGACCTGATGCGGGGCGGCCCTACCCCCCTGATCTTCGTCAACCGCCGCGACCCCGGCGACCCGAATGGCGACTTCGTCGGCATCGACAATGTGCAGGCGGGGCGAGATGTCGCCACGCATGCGCTGGCCCATGGCATCAGGCACCCGGCATTGATCCACGCCCCCCTCGCCTCATCGGCGACCCGGGCCCGTGTCGAAGCCATCGTCGAGAGCTTTGCCGCGGCGGGTCATCCGATCCCGCCGTCCCTGGTTCTGGGACCCGCTGAGAAGGAGCATCTTGCGATCGGCTATGCCGCTGCCCGCCTGCTCCAACGCGATGGCGCCGACTACGACGCTCTGATCTGCACCGGCGATCTGATCGCCTTCGGCGCGCACCGCTTCATCGAAGAGAGCGCCCGCCCGGTCTCCCTGCCAATCTATGGCTTCGACGACAACCCGCTCAACGACTGGGTCGCCCCGTGGCTGTCCTCCGTCCTGATACCCTACGGCACCTTCGGCCAGGCGGTGGCCGAACTCATCGCGGAGGACCGAGAGGGAGGTGATCGCGAGCGCGTTCTGCCCCACAAGCTGGTCGAGCGAAGACGGTCTTAAGCTCTGTCGTCGGGATCGACGGCCTCGACATGTCGGCCCATGTCTCGCCTTCGCTGACCACCGTCCATCTGCCGATCAGCCGAATCGGGACATTGGCGGCGGAGACGCTGATGGCGCTCGTCTCCGGCCGTTTTGCCGAGACGACGATGCTGCCGGTGGAGCTCGTGGTGCGGCGCTCGACGGCGCGCCTGGGCTAGGCTGACGGGCCAATTCGCGACTTTGTACCTGAACGACGGCAGACAGGAGATGAACACCTGCAGCGCCTCGCGCACGGTGGTTCAAAATTGGACGTCGTTCCCCCGCCTCACGTGGCAAGCGGCTCTTAGCGGTGATTTCTCCGAGAAACATTTCTGCGCATTTTTCGAGGATCTGCCTGCTTCGCGCTCAGAAACTGACGGTTGCGGCCTACCCGTGTTAGCGACATGGGCCAGGGGCATGCTCGTCCGTTTCGTCCCGGTGCAACTTCAACCTCGATGCAAACTGCCAACGGTGCTTCGGGTCTCCTGTAGCCTCGAGGACAGCCGGGCGGCGCGCAGATTGCTCTGTCATCGACTGCCAGGGAGCAATGCTGCGACGATCATGCACTGTGGAACCTCTGGCGGGAGGGAGGCGTTTGGCCTAATATAGAACATATAGTGAACATGGAGGCGCGCTTGGCGCAGCTCACCACGCTTCAGAAGCTGGAAATCCTCAGCGACGCCGCGAAATACGACGCTTCCTGCGCCTCCTCGGGCACGGCGGAGCGCAATTCGGTCGGCGGCAAGGGCGTTGGCTCGACCACGGGCTCGGGCATCTGCCATTCCTATGCGCCGGATGGACGCTGCATCTCACTGCTAAAAATCCTGCTGACCAATTTCTGCTCTTACGACTGCGTCTTCTGCATCAACCGCAGTTCGAGCAATGTCCGGCGGGCGCGTTTTTCGGTCGAGGAGGTCGTGGCGCTGACGCTGAACTTCTACAAGCGCAACTATATCGAGGGCCTGTTCCTCTCCTCCGGCATCATCCGCTCGCCGGACTACACCATGGGCGAGCTGGTGCGCGTCGCCGAGAGCCTGCGGCTGGAACATGATTTCCGCGGCTATATCCATCTCAAGCTGATCCCGAGCGCGAGTCAGGATCTGATCGACCGCGCCGCGCTGTTCGCCGACCGGGTCTCGATCAATGTCGAACTGCCGAGCGAGACCTCGCTCAAGCGCTTTGCGCCGGAAAAGCAGGCGCTCGATATCCGCAGCGCCATGGGTGGCCTCAAGCTCCGGATCGACGAGGCCGCAGCCGAGCGCGAACGCTCGAAGCGGGCGCCGGCCTTCTCGCCGGCGGGGCAGAGCACGCAGATGATCGTCGGCGCCGACGATGCCAGCGATGCCACCATCCTGCAGCGCAGCGCCCAGCTCTACGGCGCCTATGGCCTGCGCCGCGTCTACTATTCCGCCTTCAGCCCGATCCCGGATTCGTCGAAGCAATTGCCGCTGTCGGAGCCGCCGCTGATGCGCGAGCACCGGCTCTACCAGGCCGACTGGCTGACACGCTTCTACGGCTTCGAGGTCGACGAGATCATGGATGCGGCGCCGGGCGGCATGCTCGACCTTTCCGTCGATCCCAAGCTCGCCTGGGCCCTGCGCCATCGCGGCCGCTTCCCGGTCGACGTCAACCGCGCCGAGCGCGAACTGCTGCTGCGCATTCCCGGGCTCGGCACGCGCAGTGTCGAGCGCATCCTCGCCATGCGCCGCTTCCGGCGGCTGAGGCTGGAGGATGTCGGGCGGCTGGTGCGTTCGCTGCGCGTGCTCCGGCAGTTCATCGTCACCGCCGATTGGCGGCCGGGCGCGACGCTCGACGGCGAGCGGCTGAAGGCGCAGCTGGCGCCGAAGCCGCAGCAACTGGTGCTGCTCTGATGTTCGTAGCGCGTCTGTCCCATCCCGCCGATTTCGAGGGCTGGCGCGGTTTTGCCCGGCGCTTCGCGCAAGCGCTGGTGGCGCCGTCGGCGATCGACTGGCGCGTCGGCGATCATGATACCGGCCTGTTCGGCGAGGATGTCGTCGAGGGTGGCGAGGGCAGGGGCTTGAGCGTGCCGCGCGCCTTCATCACGCTGGCGCAGCAGGTGATCTGCCATAGCGATCCCGCGCGCTTCGACCTGCTCTATCGCCTGCTCTGGCGCCTGCAGGAGGAGCGCGAGCTGCTCCAGATCGCCTCCGATCACGACGTCCACCGCGCCGAGGCCCTGGCACGCTCGGTCCGGCGCGACATGCACAAGATGACCGCCTTCGTGCGCTTCCGCGAGGTCGATGACGGAGAGGGCGGCGAGGCCTTCGTCGCCTGGTTCGATCCCGAGCACCATATCCTGGAAAAGGTCGCGCCCTTCTTCGTCGAGCGCTTCACCACGATGCGCTGGACGATCCTGACGCCGCGGGGAACGCTGCTCTGGGACGTGCGCGAGCTCAAGCTCGGCGAGGCGGCGACGCGGGCACAGGCGCCGACCAGCGACGCGATGGAGGAGTGGTGGCGGACCTACTACGCCAGCATCTTCAACCCGGCCCGGCTGAAGCCGAAGGCGATGAAGGCGGAGATGCCGGTGAAATACTGGCGGAACCTGCCCGAGGCCGAACTGATTTCTCCTCTGATCGCCGATGCCACCAGGCGAACGCAGGAAATGATCATGAGCGCTCCGACCTCACCGCAGAAGCGACGGCCAGCTGCCTCGACCCCCGACCCGGCCGCGCCCGACCTTTCGGCGATCGAGAGCTGGGAGGAGGCCGCTTCCGCCGCGCGCTCCTGCCGGCGCTGCGATCTCTGGTGCGATGCGACGCAGACAGTCTTCGGCGAGGGGTCGCGCAGTGCGCCGGTCGTCTTCGTCGGCGAGCAGCCCGGCGACCAGGAGGACCTCGCCGGCACGCCCTTTGTCGGCCCGGCCGGCAAGGTCTTCGACCGGGCGATGGCGGAGGCCGGACTCGACCGCACCCAAGCCTATGTCACCAATGCGGTGAAGCACTTCAAATTCCAGCTGCGGGGCAAGAGGCGCATCCACGAGAAGCCGAATGCCGGCGAGGTCAAGGCCTGCCGCTTCTGGCTCGATCTCGAGCTCGGCTTCGTTAAGCCACAGCTGGTGGTGGCGCTGGGCGCGACCGCGCTGAAGGCGCTGACCGGCCATGCCGGCTCGCTGGCGTCGGCGCGCGGGCGCGAGCTTGCGCTGCCGGATGGCACGCCGTTGCTGGCAACGGTCCACCCTTCTTATCTGCTGCGGCTGCCGGACGAGCAGGCGAAAGAGAGCGAAACCAAGCGCTTCATTACCGATCTCAAGCATGTCGGCAGCCTTGCGCCGGGCTTGCGTTTACCGCGAGCGGCTTGAGGGGGACCGCTCACGTCGGGCATTGCCGCCAGGGATGGCTCGCCATCTGCCATCTCGCTGTGGTGGAGCGTCCCTAGTTCCGAATTGAAAGACTGTTGTCTCGACAAGCCGACATCGGGATGTCGCTTTCGGGTATCGCACTGTCCGCCAACTTTTGTCGCACGAACGTCCGCACGCTGGCCGCTCATCCGCAAAGGGCGCGCAGAAGCAAGTGAGCTTACGAAGGTCTATCGGCGCTGGCCCAAGGCGATCAGGCTGACGTCGATCGTGCCGGCTCGGAAACCAGCCTCGCAATAGCTCAGATAGAACTCCCAGAGCCTGCGGAACGGCTCGTCGAAGCCTTGCGGGGCGATCTGCGGCCAGTGCTCCAGGAAGCGCCGCCGCCATTCCTTCAAGGTCGATGCGTAGCTCGCGCCGAATCCGAGCCTCTCGATCTCGGCCAGCCCCGCCGCCTTCGCCGCGCCGGTCAGCGCGGGAACCGACGGCAGAGAGCCGCCGGGAAAGATGAAGCGCTGGATGAAATCCGTGCCCTGCTGGTACGGCTCGAACAGCGCGTCGTCGATGGTGATCGCCTGCAGCACCGCATGACCATGGGGCGTCAGCGAACCGCTCAAGGCGGCAAAATAGGTCGGCCAGTAATCGCGCCCCACCGCCTCGATCATCTCGATCGAGACGATGCGATCGAACGTGCCGACAACGTCGCGATAATCCTGGAGGCGAAGGTCGACCCGGTCCGCCAGCCCGGCCGCGGCGATCCGCCTTTGCGCGTAGTCGAGCTGCGACGGCGAGAGCGTGATCGCCGTGACGCGGCAGCCTTCGCGGGCCAGGCGCTCGGCCAGGGCGCCCCAGCCGCAGCCTATCTCGAGGACGTGCTCGCCGCCCGATAGCGCGAGCATCTCGACGATCCTGTCGAGCTTGCGCTGTTGCGCGGCCTCCAGCGTGTCCGTCGGCGCCTCGTAGAGCGCGGACGAGTAGGTCATGCTCCCATCCAGCCAATGCCGGTAGAAGTCGTTGCCGAGATCATAGTGAGCGGTGATGTTGCGGCGGCTGCCAGTCCGGCTGTTGGCGTTGCGCCAGTGCCTGAGACGGTTGAGCAGGCGCGCGGGCCAGGTGCCGGAGACCAGCCGGCGCAGCGTCGCGTCGTTGCGCGCCCCGAGTTCGATCAGCGCCGTCAGGTCGGGCGTCGTGAAATCGCCGTCGCGATAGGCCTCGGCCAGGCCGATGTCGCCGTCGAGCATCAACCGACGCATGGCGCGCCAGTTCTTCAGGACAATCGCCGCCTGCGGGCCGGGACCGGCAGAGCCACTCCAAAGCTGCTCGCCTTCAGGCGTGACGATGCTCAGCCGGCCGACGACGATCTGCGAGAGCAGCCGGCGCAGGAACCAGCGGGAGAGGCCGATGCCGCCCGGCAGCGAGAGCGACGATTCGGCCATCGATGCCTGGCGTTCGGTGTCGGGAAGCCTCATGGCTGCGTCGATCCCTTCGGAAGAGGAGCCGCCCGGCCGGTGCTGAACCGATGCTCGGGCGGCGCAGGATGCGTCCACCAGCGCACACGCTTCGCCAGCAGACGCAGCGCGTGCCAATGGATGGCGGCGGTGACCTTCAAGGTCAGCAGCGGGTGGGTCGCCAGCAGGCGCAGCAGTGCCGGGTCGTCGAGCGTGCGACGTTCGCCGCTGAGGGAGGCGGCGATCAGCCTGCCCTCGGCGTCATGCCCGTCGATCACGACCGCGACGCGCTCGCCCGGCGGGTCGACCTGAAAGGCGTAGCGCATGGCAAGCCCCATGAAGGGCGAGACATGGAAGCGCTTTTCCGCCTCTTGCCGCACGGGACGCGCCTGCCCGCCGACCGGTGCGACATAGCTGTGGATCTCGCCGAAGGTGTTGTGCACCTCGTAGATGGTGGCCCGCAGGCCGCCATCGCGGCCGTAGCAGAAGTAGATGCTGACCGGATTGAAGGCATAGCCGAGGATGCGCGGCATCGTCAGCAGCCGCACTGCGCCGTCGTCCCAGCCGATGCCCGCCGCCGCCAGCGCTTCCGCAACCTGGTCCTTCAAAGGTCTGCCGCTGCGGTCGCCGTAATCGGCGTCCCGGAAGGCGTAGAGGTTGAAGTGGTTGCGCGAGAACAGGTGGGATCGCTTTGCCAGGGCATTGATCTCGTCGAGATCGAGCAGCATCCAGAAGACGCGATAGGCCAGCGCATGCGGCTTCGGCCGGAAGCGGCTGTGGCGGACGCGGCCGACATAGAGCGCGGACTGCCAGGTGTCGCTGCGCGTCATGCCGCCAGCTCGCGCCGGACGGGGAGCGGGATGCGACCGGATTCGTTGGCGACGTTCCAGGGACGCCGGACGTCGCCGAGCGCCTCGGCGACGGCGAGGCCCGATTGCAGCCCGTCCTCGTGAAAGCCTGAGCCGAAATAGGCGCCGCAGAACCAGCTGCGCCTCGCACCCTGCAATGTCCACAGATGCTCCTGGGCTGCGAGCGCGGCCCGGTCGAAGATCGGATGCTCGTAGACCTCTTCGCGCAGGATGGTTTCGGCACGCAGCGTCTCGGGCGGGTTCAACGTGACGAAGAACGGCCGCTGCCTGGGCAGGTCCTGCAGGAGGTTCATCCAGTAGGTGACCGCGCAGGCGGCGTCGGGCCGGGCGCGCTCGCCGAGATGGTTCCAGCTCGCCCAGGCGCGGCGGCGGCGCGGCATCAAGGCCTCGTCGCCATGCAGCACGGCGCGGTTGCGGCTGTAGCGAAAGGCGCCGAGCGCACTCGCTTCGAGCGGATCGGGATCGGCCAGCAGCGCCAGCGTCCGGTCGGCATGGGTCGCGAAGACGACCTGGTCGAAGCGCTCGCTCCAGCCGTCGCCCGCAACCAGCACCTCGTTCGGCGAGCGCCTGACCTGCCGCGCCGGTGTGCCAAGCCGGACGCTGCCGCGAAACCGGCTGCGCAGCCGCTCGACATAGACCGCGCTGCCGCCGGTGACGGTGCGCCAGAGCGGGCGGTCGGTCAGTTGCAGCAGGCCATGATTATGATGGAAGCGCAGGAAGGCCTGGGCAGGATAGGACAGGATCTCCGAGCAGGGAGCCGACCAGATCGCCGCCGCCATCGGCAGCAGGTGATCGTCCCGGAACGCGGCGCCATAGCCGCCGGCAGCCAGATACTCGCCGAGCGTCATTGCCGCGGCGCTTCCTGCCCGGGCATCGCGGGTGGCGTCACGGTAGAAGCGGACGAGACCCCGGAGCATGGCCCAGAAGCGCGGGTTGGCGAGATTGCCCGGCTGCGCGAACAGGCCGGCAAGGCCGGTGCCGCTGTATTCGAGGCGCCCAGCGTCGAGCGAGACGGCAAAGGACATCTCGGTCGGCTGCGTCGCGACGCCGAGATGGTCGAGCAGGGCGACGAAGTTCGGGTAGGTCCTCTCGTTGTAGACGATGAAGCCGGTATCGACCGGCGTTTCCCCGCCATCGTCTCCCGGCACCAGCACAGTGTTGGCATGCCCGCCGAGCCGCGGCTCGGCCTCGATCAGCACGACGTCATGCGCCTGTCCCAGCAGCCAAGCCGCCGACAGCCCGGTGATGCCCGCGCCGATGACGGCGATCCTCTTCGGGTGTGGGTGAGCCTGCGGCATAGCCATTCCTTGCTTTTCGGAAAGGCTATACGCGGGGGGCTGCGCTTTGGATTTGTCGCCGGCTTCCGGAAATGCCGCTGCGATGTGAGCCGATCGCTCGTGCCGCGCGTAAAGCAGAACGAGGCAAACAGAGGTCCGGCAATGCCCGCCAAGCGGTTGAAGCGTCTGTTCGCGGCACTGGGCGCCCATGTCGCCCATCCGCGGCCGCGGGAAGCCATCGCCAACACCGTGGCGTTGGTGATCGTCTCGAACCAGCCCTTCTATCCGCTCTATCTCTACTGGGCCGTGTCGCCGATGATCTCGCCAGCCTTTCTGACCTTCCTCTCGACGCCGCTGTTCGCGCTGGTGCCGAGCGCGATGCGATGCAATTCCAGGCTCGGGCGCTGCCTTTTGCTGTGCGCCGGGATCGGCAACACGCTGCTCTGCCGCTTTGCCTTCGGCAACGCCTCGGGCGTCGAAGCCTTCCTGTTTCCCTGCCTGATGCTGTCGGCCCTGCTCTTTCGCCGCGACGAGCGCATTTGTGCCCTCGGCTTCATGGCGCTGAGCTTCGCGGCCTATCTGGTCCCCGTCGACGCCGTCATGACTCCGCTGCATCTCTACTCGCCGCGGGAATACCTCGCCCTGCAACGCCTGAACTTCCTGAGCGCGGCGTCTCTGACGGCGCTGATAGGCTGGCTTTTCGCCCAGCGACACCCGGACATCGCGCCAGACGGTGAAACCGGAACGGACCAGCGAGCGTAGAAGGGACGTAACTTGCGGAAAGGACATCGCATGAGACGTCTTCTGCTCGCCCTGATCGTCGCGTCCCCATCGGCCGCGAGTGCGGCCTCGACCGCGCTCGACGGCACCTGGCTGCGTGATGACGGCAACGCTCGCGTTCGTATCGCTCCCTGCGGCGACAAGATCTGCGCCACCAATCTTTGGATCGGCGACGCCAGCAATGGCGAGGCAGCCGGCGACAAGCTGATCATGACGCTGGCGCGCCAGGCGGACGGCTCCTTCTCCGGCACCGCCTATGATCCCAAGCGGGACTGGTCCTATTCGATGACCATCAAAACCGCTCCGGGCGAACTCACCACGCGCGGTTGCATCCTCGGACGCCTCGTCTGCCGCGATGTCGGCTGGAAGTCGGCCGACTAGCGGCCGGGCCAGCGCAGTGATCCGTCGCCGCCGCGTCACCGTATCTTCGCCATGGTTGCCGCGTTCGCCCTGACTGTCGAAGATATGCGCGAGGCGTTAGCCGCAGCGCCGGGAGGTCGGTTCTTCGCTTTGTTCGACGCCAATGCCTTGATTGCCGCGATCGCGCGCTCGGGCGACCGGGACGCGTTCGCCGAGCTGTTCGATCACTTCGCGCCGCGCGTGAAGGGGTTGCTGATGCGTGGCGGGACCTCGGCCGAGCTGGCCGAGGAGATCGCGCAGGAAACGCTGCTCACGGTCTGGCGCAAGGCCGCCCTGTTCGATCCTGCCAAGGCGAACGCCTCGACCTGGATCGCCACGATCGCGCGCAACCGGCGCATCGACATCGCCCGGCGCGAAGCGCGTTCACGACTCTCGCAAGTGTATGAAATTCTCGATGAAGACGGACCTGAACAGCCTGACGAGACCATCTCTGGAGCGGAGCGCGATGCGCGGATCAGGGCGGCGATGACCGGATTGTCCGCCGACCAGTACCGTGTCGTCGAACTCGCCTTCCTGGAAGAGTTCAGCCATCAGGACGTGGCGAAGCGCCTGGCGATCCCGCTCGGCACGGTGAAGTCGCGGCTGCGTCTCGCTTTGTCGCATCTGCGCGGCAAACTGGAGGATCTGCGATGAGCACGGCCCATCGCCCATCCGACGATACCCTTGCCGCCTTTGCCGGCGGCCATCTCGACGAAGGTCTGGCGCTGGCTGTCGCCGCGCATGTCGAGCTGAACAGCGAAAGCCGGCGCCTCGTGCAGGAGTTCCAGGCGGTTCAGGGCGCCCTGCTCGACCGCATCGAGCCGGTTGCGATGGCAAGAGGCGTCCCGGATCCATCTGGACAGAAGCCCGCGAACAATCCGATCGCTGCCCGTCCACCCGCCGAGCCGGACATGCCGAATGTTTTGCGTCCCTACGCCTTCGGGCCATGGCGGCCGATCGGCATCCGGGTCGCGATGCGGCGCATCGAGGTGCCCGGAGCGCAGGCGCGGGTCTTCATGTTGCGGGCCGGTCCCGGGATCGCGCTGCCGCACCACAAGCACACCGGCTTCGAATGGACGACCATCCTGTCCGGCGCCTATGAGCACGAATATGGCCGCTATGCCGCCGGCGACTTCGATGAAGCCGATGCCGGGCACGACCACACGCCGCGTGTCGACCCCGTCGAGGGGTGCACCTGCCTCGTTGCCATGACCGGCAACGTCCTGTTCCAGGGCTGGCTCGGCCGGCTGCTTCAACCGCTGGTGCGGCTGTGACCTTGGCTTCTTTCGCTGCGGCGCTGCTCTTCATCGCGGTCGCGATGTCGGCGACCATGCAGCTGGCGACCAGGATCGAGCGCAGCACCGGCAATTCCGGATGGATCGATGTCATCTGGACGTTCGGTCTCGGCGTGACCGGCGCCGCGGGCGCGCTCCTGCCCTTCGGCGACGGCCCGTTCGGTCGCCGCCTGTTCGTCGCCGCCCTCGTCGCGGCGTGGGCGCTGCGCCTAGGCCTGCACATTGTCGGCCGCACCAAGGGTATCGCCGACGACCCGCGCTATGCCCGGATGAAGCGCGACTGGGGGCCGCAGGCGCCCGCAAGAATGGCCCGGCTGCTGCAGTTGCAGGCGCTCGCGAGCATCCCCCTCGCCATCGGCATCGTCCTGGCGGCTCACAATCCGGCCACGCTCGGCCAAGCGCAGGACGCGCTCGGTCTGGCGATCTTCCTCGTCGGTATCCTTGGAGGCGCGATCGCCGACCGGCAGCTTCGGGCCTTTGCTCGTTCCGGACGAGGCGGCGTCTGCGACACCGGCCTCTGGGCCTTCTCGCGCCATCCCAACTACTTCTTCGAAGCTGTTCTCTGGTGCGCCTATGGCGTGATCGCTTCCAGCCTGGCCTACCCGCAGGGCTGGCTCGCCTGGCTCGCGCCCGCCGCGATCACCCTCTTGCTCGTCCGCGTCTCCGGCATTCCGCCGCTGGAGGAGCACATGCTCGCCAAGCACGGAGCGGCCTATCGCGACTACCAGCGCCGGACCAGCGCCTTCATCCCGCTGCCGCCACAAGGAGCCAGGCCATGACGATCATGCAGAGATTGTCGAGCTGGGGCGAGGCCTTGCCCGTACCCGATGCGATCAGCCGCATGGTCATCGCATCGCTGGTGGGACGAACGGATCGCACGCTCGCAACCCAGCCAGGCAATGCGCCGGGCTTCGCCCGGGAAATGGCGGAACGACCGATCGCGCTGCACACGGATGCCGCCAACGCCCAGCATTACGAGGTTCCGGCGGCCTTCTTCGAGCAGGTCCTCGGGCCGAGGCGGAAATACTCCTGCTGCTTTTACGCCGACCCTTCTGACAGTCTCGCGACAGCCGAGGATGCGGCGCTGGCGTTGACCGCCGAGCATGCCGGCCTCGCCGACGGACAGGAAATCCTCGAGCTCGGCTGTGGCTGGGGCTCGCTCTCGCTGTGGATGGCGGAGGCCTACCCGCAGGCACGGATCGTCTCGGTCTCGAACTCGGCCTCGCAGCGCGCCTTCATCGAAGAGCGCGCGCGCGGGCGCGGCTTAGGCAATCTGCGCGTGATCACCGCCGACATGAACGACTTCGCCATCGACGAGCGCTTCGATCGCGTCGTCTCGGTCGAGATGTTCGAGCACATGGCCAACTGGCGCGCGCTGCTCGGGCGCGTCCATGGCTGGCTGAAGCCCGACGGGCGCCTGTTCATCCACGTCTTCGCTCATGCGCGCGGCTGCTACCGCTTCGATGTCGGCGAGAGTGCCGACTGGATCGCCCAGCACTTCTTCACCGGCGGTATCATGCCGAGCGCGGCGCTGGCGCACCAGTTCTCCGATCTCTTCGCAGTCGAGGAGGAATGGCGCTGGAGCGGCGAGCATTATCGGCGAACGGCAGAGGACTGGCTGGCGAATTTCGATCGCAATCTGCCGGCGATCGAACCTATCCTGCGCGAGGCCTATGGCGAGGCTGCGCCGTTATGGCGCCGGCGCTGGCGCCTGTTCTTCCTGGCGACGAGCGGGCTGTTCGGCCACGCAGGCGGCGAGGCCTGGGGCGTCAACCACTATCGGCTCCGGCCCGTCTGACCGCTCGCGGCCGGCGATCAGAGCCAGCCCCAGCTGCCCGCGCGCCGCACGGCCTCATAGGCGACCCAGCTGCAGAAGCCGACCACCACCGTGCCGTAGACGATGTCGGCGAGCGTGATCGTCAGCGTCCACGGCCGCAGCGTCGCGTAGTTCGTCAGATCATAGGTGGCATAGGCGAGAAGGCCGATCAGGGCTCCGTTGACGAGCGCGGCGCCGGCATTGCCGTCGCGCAGGGCCGGCATCACCGCAAAATGCAGAACGCCGAGCGGGAAGCCGAAATAGAACAGGGCCGCCGGCACATAGCGCACCTGCTCGACGATCAGGTCGCCGAGCGTCGGACGATAGAGCCTGGCGGTCATGGTGCCGAGCCAGACTGCATCGCAGATGCCGAAGGCGACGAGAAAGGCGACGTAGCCGGCGACGAAGCGCATGACGACCTCCAGGATTTGGTGATTGCAGATACGCAGCGCGCGCCAATCCGGATTTCTTTTCCATGCAGCCGCGACGGTCCGACGATCCAGCGCGCCTCATCCGGCGTAGATTCGCAGGGGCTCGAGATGCAAAGGTGCCGATGACCATTCTGTTTTCGAGGCGGGCCGTAGGGGCGGCGCTGTCCAGCATGGCGCTCGCCGGCTGCGCCGTGCTGCGGCCGGGCGCGCTGAACGAAGGCGCCCGCGACGTCGCCTATGGCCGCCACCCGCGCCAGACGATGGACATCTACGTTCCGGCCGGCGGTGGTTCAGGAAGGCCGGTCGTGTTCTTCATCTATGGCGGTTCATGGGCCAACGGGGCCAAGGAGAGTTACGCCTTTGTCGGCGACGCCTTGGCAAGCCGCGGCTTCGTCACGGTGATCGCCGACTATCGGCTCGTGCCGGAAGTGCGCTTCCCCATCTTCATCGAAGATGGCGCAGCAGCCCTGCGCTTCGTCCATGACAACGTCGCGCGTTACGGCGGCGATCCGCGCAGGATTCACCTCATGGGACATTCGGCCGGCGCCTACAACGCGATGATGCTGACGCTGGACAGAAGCTATCTCGCGCGCGTCGGCCTATCCCCCGGTGTCATTCGCTCGGCGGTGGGTCTTTCGGGCCCATATGATTTCCTGCCTCTGGACATCGACGTGACCAAGGCTGCCTTCGGCAACGCCCGCAATCTGGAACGAACGCAGCCGATCCATTTCGCTCGCAAGGACGCACCGCCGATCCTGCTTGCGACAGGCACCGACGACACCACGGTCCTGCCCCGCAACAGCGAGCAGCTCGCCGCTGCACTACGCCGCGCCGGTGCGCGCTCCGTCACGCTCAAGACCTATGCGGGCCTCGGCCACGCCGGAACGGCGGCGTCGCTCGCGCGCGCCATGAGCTGGCGAGCGCCCGTTCTCGATGATGTCGTCGAGTTCTGGCAGGAAGTCCCACCGGCTCTTCCCGAATGACCTGTCGTGATCTTCAGTTTGGGGCGGCCGCAGCCTGGAGAAGCCCACTTTGAAATGTTCGCTTCCTGGCTGAGGACGAGAGTCGGCCATCAGCCCAAGGCCCTTGCGGCAGCCCGGCGAACAAACCCCGGAAATCCAGCTGAACCCGCCTATCGGCCTTTTCAATATCTGTTCCCTGGTGATCAGCATCAGGGATTGCGCCGGCATGGCTACCGGTCGTGGCACGCTGGAAACCCGTCAGACCTTCGGCTGCGGCAGGTTCAGCTCCTGCGTCAGCCATTGGGTGAACATGCGTACCGAACGGCGTGCTTTCGCCACGCGCGGAAAGACCAGGTAGTGACCGACATAGCGCACGTCCTGCGCTCGCCCTGCCAGAGGCGCCACCAGCCGGCCGTCGGCGATCTCGCGCTCAGCCAACCGCGTCGATTCCAGCGCGATCCCGAGGCCGTCCACTGCCGCAGCGATCGCCATGAACGAGCGATCGAAGCGCGAGCCGCGCGGCGCCGGCGGGCTGATGTCGTTGGCGCCGAACCAACTCGTCCAGCGCACCCGCTTGTTGTCGCTTTCGATGAGTTTTGCGCCAAGCAGATCCTTGGGTGAGCTGATCCGCTCGGCAAGCTCCGGCGCGCAGAGCGGGGTGACGGTCTCCTCGCCGAGCGGGATGACGATCAGTCCCTCCTGCCGCGGCGGCCCGTAGCAGATATCGGCGTCGAACTCGTCATGTTCGAATTGCGGGTAATCGACGCCCGCCGCCAGTCGTACTTCGAGGCCGGGCTGCTTGGCGAGGAGGTCGCGCAGGCGCGGCAGCAGCCATTGCGCCGCCATCGACGGCGCGCAATGCAGCCGCAGCAGATTGCCGGAGCGGGCGCCAACCGTCTCGATGCCCTGCCGCATCTCGTCGAATCCCGCCGCGACGTGGCGCAGCAGCGCTTCGCCCGCGACGTTGAGGTGTACAGCGCGGCTCTGCCGCTCGAACAGCGCGGCACCCATCAGGATTTCAAGCTTGCGGACCGCGTGGCTGATCGCGCTCGGTGAAATGCCGAGCTCCTCGCCGGCCGCGCGGAACGAGCCCGTCCGGGCGGCCGCCTCGAAAGCCTGGAGCGCGGAAAGCGGCAAGCGTCGCATGACAATCCCTCTGGTGCACTTCAGCCATGGCGGGCGAAAGATGAATGTAATTCACCTCATAGCGCAATCTTTGCGTTTTTCATGCGCGAAAGCATGAGCCACCCTCAGGCAACAAGAAGTTGCTGATCGAGGGATGGAATGCTCCTGCAGAACAAGACCGCCGCGATTTCGGGCGCGGCCAGCGCACGCGGCATCGGCCTCGCCACCGCCAGGCTGTTCGCCGCCCATGGCGCACGCATCGCGATCCTCGATATCGACGAAGCCGCCGCGAAAGGGGCGGCCGCCGAGCTCGGCCCGCAGCATATCGGCCTCGCTTGCGACGTCGCCGACAAGGCCTCATGCCAGAAGGCGGCGGACCAGGTGATCGCAGCCTTCGGCCAGCTCGACATCCTGATCAACAATGCCGGCGTCACCCAGCCGGTGAAGACGCTGGAGATCGACGAGGCGAGCTGGGACCGGGTCCAGGACATCAACTGCAAGGGCGTGCTGTTCCTGAGCCAGGTCTTCATCCCGCACATGCAGGCCAGGAAGCAGGGCGCGATCGCCTGCATGTCCTCGGTCTCGGCGCAGCGCGGCGGCGGCATCTTCGGCGGGCCGCATTACTCCTCGGCCAAGGCGGGCGTGCTCGGCCTCGCCAAGGCGATGGCGCGCGAGTTCGGTCCCGACGGCATTCGCGTCAACTGCGTCACCCCCGGCCTGATCCAGACCGACATCACCGGCGGCAAGCTGACTGACGAGATGCGCAGGGACATCATCAAGGGCATCCCGCTCGGGCGACTCGGCGATGCCAGCGACGTCGCCGGCATCTATCTCTTCCTCGCCTCCGATCTCTCGGCCTACGTCACCGGCGCCGTCATCGACGTCAATGGCGGCATGCTGATCCACGGCTGAGCCATGAGCACCGCTCCTCTCGGCCACAACGTCTCGCTCGAACGTCGCGCCTGGAACATCCGCCGGCACGCCATCCTGATGGGCGAGGTGCAGGGCCAGGGCTATATCGCGCAGGCGCTCGACATCGCCGACGTGCTCGCCGTCGCCTATTTCCACGCCATGCGCTACCGGCCGGACGATCCGGACTGGGAGGGGCGCGACCGCTTCCTGCTCTCGAACGGCCACTACGCGATCGCGCTTTACGCCGCACTGATCGAGGCGGGAGTCATCCCCGAGGACGAGCTCGAAAGCTATGGCTCGGACGAAAGCCGGCTGCCGATGTCGGGCATGGCAAGCTACACGCCCGGCATGGAGATGTCCGGCGGCTCGCTCGGCCTCGGCCTCTCGATCGCGGTCGGCAAATGCCTCGGCCTCAAGCGCAAGGGCTCCGCATCCTACGTCTATACTCTGTTCTCCGATGGCGAGCTCGATGAGGGCTCGGTCTGGGAGGCGATCATGTCCGCCGCCCATTACGGGCTCGATAACCTGATCGCCGTCGTCGACGTCAACAACCAGCAGGCCGACGGCCCCTCGACCAAGGTCATGGGCTTCGAGCCGCTGGCGGAGAAGCTTCAAGCCTTCGGCTGGTTCACCCAGCGCGTCGACGGCAACGATCTTTCCGCCGTCCGCGCCGCCTTCGATGCCGCCAGGGCTCAGACGGGCAGGCCCAGCATGATCATCGCCGACACGCTGATGGGCAAGGGCGTGCCCTTCCTCGAGGCGCGCGAGAAGAACCACTTCATCCGGGTGGAAGCCCATGAATGGCAGCTCGCGCTCGCGGCGCTCGACGAGAGGAAGCCGTCATGAAGCCCGCCGCCAAAAATGGCCCCGACAAGAGCGACTCCGGCAAGCCGCGCCTGACCACCTCGGCGATGATCGCCTCGATCGCCGGCGAGGGGCAGCGCACGAAGCCCGCGCCGTTCGGCCATGCGCTGGTCGAGCTCGCGAAGCAGGACGCTTCCATCGTCGGCATGACCGCCGACCTCGGCAAATACACCGACCTGCACATCTTCGCGCAGGCCTTTCCCGACCGGCATTACCAGATGGGCATGGCCGAGCAGCTTCTGTTCGGCGCCGCCTCCGGTCTTGCGTCGGAAGGCTTCACGCCGTTCGCGACGACCTATGCCGTCTTCGCCTCGCGCCGCGCCTAC
Organism: Methylobacterium sp.; assembly: GCA_013823325.1. Classification (GTDB taxonomy): domain Bacteria; phylum Pseudomonadota; class Alphaproteobacteria; order Rhizobiales; family Beijerinckiaceae; genus Allobosea; species Allobosea vestrisii. The sequence goes on along the minus strand of PNLY01000014.1, from coordinate 35,870 downwards.
GACTTCATCCACCAGACGATCGCGGAGGAAGACCGCAATGTGAAGATCGCCTGCGCGCTGCCGGGCCTGACCTCGGGCTATGGGCCGTCGCACCAGGCGACCGAGGATCTCGCGCTGTTCCGCGCCATGCCGAACATGGTGGTGATCGACCCCTGCGACGCGCACGAGATCGAGCAGGTCGTGCCGGCGATGGCGCGGCACAAGGGCCCGGTCTACATGCGCCTGCTGCGCGGCCAGGTGCCGCTCGTGCTCGACGAGTACGGATATTCCTTCGAACTCGGCAAGGCCAAGCTGCTGCGCGACGGCTACGAGGTCCTGTTCATCTCCTCCGGCATCATGACGATGCGGGCGCTCGAAGCGGCGAAGGCGCTGGAGCAGGACCGCATCGATGTAGGCGTCCTGCATGTGCCGACAATCAAGCCGCTCGACAGCGCGACGATTCTCGCAGCCTGCGCCAAGCTGGGCCGGCTCGTCGTCGTGGCCGAGAACCACACTGTCAATGGCGGGCTCGGCGAGGCCGTCGCCGGCCTGCTGATGCGCGAGGGCGTGCATCCCGCTTTCCGCATGGTCGGCCTGCCGGACGAGTTCCTCGCGGCCGGGGCGCTGCCGACGCTGCACGACCGCTATGGCATCTCGACCGAGGCTCTCTGCAACCGGGTCAAGGGCTGGCTGAAATAGCCGAAAGCACGCTGTGGCTCTCGCCAAGAGGAGCACGCGACGGGGAGGGATGATGAAGACGATCGGTTTCGTGGGGCTGGGCTCGATGGGCCTGCCCATGGCGATCAACCTGGGCAAGGCCGGCTTTGCCGTGACCGGCTTCGACCTGCGAGCCGAGGCCCGCGGCGCCTTGCAGGCTGCCGGCGGGGAAGCTGCCGGTTCGCTCGCCGAGGCGTTCGCCGGCCGGGACGCAGCCGTACTCATGGTCGTCAATGCGGCGCAGGCCGAGGGCATCCTGTTCAGCCAGGGCGCACTCACGCAGCTAGCCCCGGGCGGCACCGTCATCCTGATGGCGACCTGCCCGCCGGCGGCCGTCGCGGCGCTCGCCGTCCGTGTCGAGGCGGCCGGGCATAAGCTGGTCGATGCGCCGGTCTCCGGCGGGGTAGTGGGGGCAGAGGCAGGCAGCCTGACCATCATGGCGGCGGCGCGGCGGCCCATCTTCGAGGCGGTGAAGCCGGTACTCGACGCCATGGGCTCCAAGGTCGTCTTCATGGGCGAAGAGCCGGGACAGGGAGCGACGGCGAAGGCCGTCAACCAGCTGCTCTGCGGCGCCCATCTCGCCATCGCGGCGGAGGCGCTGTCGCTGGCCGAGAAGCTCGGCGTCGATACCACGGCCATGCTCGACATCGTCTCCGGCTCGGCCGCGTCGAGCTGGATGCTGAGAGATCGCGGCGCCCGCATGCTGGAGCGCGAGCCGCGCGTGACCAGCGCGGTCGACATCTTCGTCAAGGATCTCGGCATCGTCCTCGAAGCGGGGCGCGATGCCAAGGCGGCGCTGCCGATGGCGGCGCTCGCCCACCAGCTCTTCCTGTCGGTCTCGGGGCGCGGTCTCGGCGCACGCGACGACAGCCAGGTGATCGCCGCCTACCGCGCAATGCAGGGGCGTGACGCGACCTGATCCGGAACAAGCAGCAAGAGCCGTCGAAACGGCGAAAATGGGAGGATGACATGACGAAGATCGATCTGCCGGCCGAAGGCTTCAGCCGCCGGAGCCTGCTCGCAGCAGGGCTGGCGATGCCTGCCGTGCTGACCCTGCCGCGCGGCGCGCAGGCGCAGGTCACCATGACGCTCGGCCACAACGCCGCCGCCGGCAATCCCCGCTGGATCGCGGCCGACAAATTCGGCGAGCTGCTCAAGGAACGCACCAATGGCCGCCTGGCAGTCCGCGTCGCTGGCGCCGAGCAGCTCGGCAACGAGCAATCGCTCCTGACCAGCCTGCGCACCGGCGCGGTCGACATGACCGTCAACAGCCAGGGCTCGACCTCGGCCCTGCTGCCGGAGCTGGCGGCGCTCGGCCTGCCGTTCCTGTTCCCGAATTCCGCTGCGGCCTTCAAGGTGCTCGAAGGCCCGATCGGCGCCGAGTTCGACCAGCGCTTCGCCAAGATCGGCATGGTGCCGCTCGGCTGGTGGGACAATGGCATCCGCCACATCACCAACGGCAAGCGCCCGGTCGTGAAGCCGGCCGACCTGAAGGGCCTCAAGATTCGCACGCCGCCCGATCCGATGACGATCGACATCTTCCAGGCGCTCGGCGCCGGCACCGAGCAGATCTCCTTCGGCGAGCTCTACGTCGCGCTCCAGCAGGGCGTCGTCGACGGCCAGGAGAACCCGCTCGTCAACATCGCCTCGTCCAAGCTCTTCGAGGTCAACCGCTTCATCTCGCTCTCGGCGCATAAATGGGAGTGCTCGCCTTTCCTGATGTCGCAGATCACCTGGATGCGCCTGTCGCCGGCCGATCGCGAGGTGGTCAAGGCGACGGCTAAGGATGCAGGCGAGTTGCAGCGCAAGCTCTTCCTCGACGCCGAGACCAAGTTTGCCGCCGAATTCAAGGCGAACCCGAAGCTGCAGGTCAACGAGGCCGACATGGCTGCTTTCCGCGACGCTTCCGCCAAGGTCTACGACGCCTGGAAGAGCAAGCCGTTCGGCGATTTCGTCGACCGACTGGCCAAGGCGGCCCGAGGCTGACGTCATGGACAGGCAGCCCGAGACGGGGTGGCGCGCCAGCGCCATCGCCCTGGCCGATGGCGTCGACCGCCTCGTTGCCAGGTTCTGCGAGATCGTCGTCATCGCGGTCGGCTCGGCGCTGCTCGCCATGCTCGCCGCCAATGTCGGCGCCCGCTATGCGCTCGATTCCGGCGGCTTTCGCTTCGCGCAGGAGCTGCCGGAGCGGCTGTTCCCGGTCTTCATCATGGCGGGCGTCGTGCTCGGCGTGCAGAAGGGCGGGCACATGGCGGTTGAGACCGTCCTCGCCATGCTCGGCCGGCAGGGCGCGCGGATCATGCTGTTGGTCGGGCATGCCATCGTGATCGGCAGCTATATCCTGCTCAGCAAGGACATCCTGCTGCTCGCCGAGATGCTCTGGATCGACCGCTCCCCGGTGATGGGGATCCCGGCGAGCTACGGCTACTACACCCTCGCGATCGGACTGGCGCTCATCATCGTCGTCACCACGACGCAGGCGGTGCGCGTCGCCCTGCTGGGGCCGGAAGCGATGCCTGTCCCGGCGCCTGAGGAGCAGGTCGCATGAGCCTCACCCTCATCGTCTCCTTCACCATCCTGATGCTGCTCGCCATCCCGGTCGGCCATGCGCTGATCGTCGCGGCGGGCACGGCCCTGCTGGTGCAGGGCCAGATCCCGCTGACGATCATCGCCCAGCAGATGTACCAGCAGACCCAGTCCTTCCCGATGCTGGCGCTGCCCTTCTTCATGCTGGCGGGCTCGCTCATGCTCGGCGGGGCGTTGGGCAACGAGTTGCTCGCCTTCGCCTCCAAGGCGATGCAGCGCTGGCGCGGCGGGCCGCTCTCGACCACGGTGGTCGCCTCGGTGGTGTTCGGCGGCGTATCCGGCAGCGCGGTCGCCAATGCCAGCGCGCTCGGGTCGGTGCTGATCCCCTGGCAGAAGCGGCAGGGCTATCCGGCCCCGCTCTGCGCCGCCAACAATGCGACCTCGGCGATCATCGACATTCTGATCCCGCCCTCGATCCCGCTGATCCTCTATTCGCTGGTCTCGAACGTCTCGATCGCCGACCTCTTCACCGCCGGCATCCTGCCCGGCCTGCTGATGGCCGGCGGCTTCATCGTTTTGTGCAGCTGGATCGCGCGGCGCCGCGGCTATGTCTCGCCGGAAGCTCCAGTCTCCAAGGCGGAGCTCGCCCGGCTGGCCTGGCGCAGCATGCCGGCGCTGCTGATGCCGGTCTTCATCCTGCTCGGCCTGCGCTTCGGCATCGCGACGCCGACCGAGATCGCCGTCCTCGCCGTGCTCTATGCGCTGGTGCTGAGCGTCGTGCTCTATCGCGACATGAGCTGGCGCCGGTTCCGGGTCAGCATGGTCGAGGCCGGCGTCGCGACCGGCGTGGTGATGCTGGTCATCATGGGCAGCGCCATCGTCGGCTGGATCCTGACCTTCGACCAGGTGCCGCAGCGCTTTGCTGAATGGGTCTCGGCGACGACCTCGAACCCCTATTTCGTCATCCTGGCTATGAACATCCTGCTGCTGCTCGTCGGCATGCCGATCGACCTGCCGCCGGCGATCCTGCTGCTCGGACCGATCTTCGTACCGCTGGCCGCATCGATCGGACTCGATCCCGTCCAGCTCGGCATCATCATGGTGCTCAATCTCGGCATCGGCCTCTACACGCCGCCGATCGGCACGACCTTGTTCATCTCGACCTCGATCGCCCGGACCTCGCTCGGCGAGACGACACGCGAGCTCTGGCCCTTCTTCGGGGTGGCGATGATCGTGCTGCTGCTGGTGAGCTATGTGCCGGCGCTGACGATCTACTGAGCGGGTTGCGAAACTCTTTGCGCGGGCGCCTGACGGCCGGCACCCGTCCGCATCCTGACTCTTGCGGGCTCTCCGTCATGGCATGGCCATGGCGGCGATCCCATATCCGCTGGGTCGACCGTAGAGATCGGGGCCCATCCCATGGCGACCATTGCCGTCCGTTCCGCCTCCCGCAATGAGGAGAGCGCCGTCTCCGCCCTCATCACGCTCGCGTTCGCGACCGATCCGATGGCGCGCTGGTCCCTGAGAGACCCGAAAGCCTATCTCGCCGTGATGCCCGAGCTGATCCGCGCCTTCGGCGCCGCCGCCTATGAGAGCGACAGCGCCTATGTGAGCGAGGATGGCGGTGGCGCGGCGATGTGGCTGCCGCCCGGCGTGGAGCCCGACATCGAGACGCTCGATCGCCTCATCCAGGAGAACGCCGATCCGGCGATCCTGCCCGATGTCGGCGCCATGTTCGATGCGATGGCGCGCTATCATCCGGAGGTCCCGCACTGGTATCTGCCGTTGATCGGCACCGATCCAGCGCGTCAGGGCCGGGGAATCGGCAGCGCGCTCATGCGTCACGCTCTCGCGCGCTGCGACCGCGACGGCGTCGCAGCCTATCTGGAATCGTCGAATCCGCGGAACATCCCGCTCTATCAGCGGCATGGCTTCGACATTCTCGGAACCATCCAGATCGGATCGTCGCCGGTCCTGACCCCGATGCTCCGTCCGCCGCGGCCTGCCGCTGTCTGATCGGAGCAACGCGCCCTTTCGTCAGGCTCGCAGGCGCAAGCGAGCTTCTTCAGCGACCGCCTCGGCGGTAATGCCGAAATGCCTGTAGAGCTCCTCGGCCGGCCCGGACGCACCGAAGCCACTCATGCCGACGAAGCCGCCATCTTCGCCGATCCAGCGCTCCCAGCCGAATTTCACGGCGGCCTCGACCGCGACGCGCACGCAAGCCTCGCCCAGAATCTCCCGCCGATAGGCGCGGTCCTGCGCCTCGAACAGGCTCCAGCACGGCATCGAGACGACGGCGGTGGGAATGCCGTCGCGCTGCAGCAGTTCGCGGGCGGCAAGCGCGATCTGCACCTCCGAGCCGGTCGAGAGCAGCGTCACCTTGCGCTCGCCGCCTTCGGCTTCGGCCAGCACATAGGCCCCGCGTGCCGAGCGATTCTCGGGACCGCCGTCGCGCCGCAGCTGCGGCAGGCTCTGGCGCGCGAAGACAAGCGAGGCGGGTCCAGTGCGATGCTCGAGCGCGATCTCCCAGGCTTCGGCCGCCTCGACGGCGTCGCAGGGGCGCAGCACCAGCATGTTCGGCATCGCCCGCAGCGAGGCGATGATCTCGACGGGCTGGTGCGTCGGCCCGTTCTTGCCGATGCCGATCGAGTCGTGGCTGAAGACGAACAGCGTCGGCAGGCCCATGAGCGCCGCCATGCGCATCGCCGGCCGCTCATAATCCGAGAACGGCAGATAGGTCACGGCGAGCGGCATCACGCCGCCATGCGCGGCCATGCCGTTGGCGAGCGCGCCCATCGCATGCTCACGCACGCCGCAATGGAGATAGCGGCCGGCCCGATCTCTGGCGTCGAAGGCGGCAAGCTGGCGCTTGTGGTTGGTCGGCGCCTCCAGATCGGCGCAGGCCGTCATCATTTCGGGCAGCACGTCGTAGAGCGCAGCTGCGATCTCGCCCGAGGCCGTGATCGAGAATTCGGCTTTGCCGCCCTGCGCGGCGCACGCCTTGAAGGCGTGGATGGCCTCGCGCCAGCCGGCTTGCAGTGTGCGCTCATGCACGCGCTCGAATTCGTCGCGCACGACGTTGCTCGCCCCAGCGAGCCGCTCGGTCCAGGCGACGCGTTCCTGCGCCCCGCGCTCTGCGGTTGATCGCCAGGCCGTCGCTACCGGCTCGGTGATCTCGAACGATCCGCCCGTCCAGCCCAAGCGCTCGGCCATGCCGGCGCGATCCTCCGGGAAGAGCTTGCCGGAATGACCGCCGCGTTGCCCCTCGAGGCGCGGAATGCCGCGCGCGATCACCGTCTTGCAGGCGATCAGCGACGGGCGCGGATCGATCTTGGCGGCGTCAATCGCCGCATCGATCGCAGCGATGTCGTGGCCGTCGATCTCCTGGACATGCCAGTCGGCGACGCGAAAGCGTTCGGCAACATCCTCGGAAATCGAGAGCTCGGTCCCACCGTCATCGGTGATGGCGTTGTCGTCCCAGAAGAACGTGAGCTTGCCCAGCCGCAAATGGCCGGCGAGTTGGATGACCTCCTGCCCGAGGCCCTCCTGCAGGCAGCCATCGCCGACGAAGGCCCAGGTCCGGTGGTCAATGAGTTCATTGCCGAACCGAGCATTCAGCGAAGCCTCCGCGATCGCCATACCCAGCGCATTGGCGATACCTTGGCCGAGCGGGCCTGTGGTGGTCTCGATGCCGGCCGCCGGCTCGTACTCGGGATGCCCGGCGCAAGGTGAGCCGAGTTCACGAAAGCTCTTCACCGCGTCCAGCGGAAAATGGGGGTAGCCGGTCAAGAGGAGCAGGGAATAGAGCAGCATCGAGCCGTGGCCGTTCGACAGCACGACACGGTCGCGGTCGGGCCAGGTCGGGGCTGCCGGGTCGAATCTCAGATGCCTGGCGTAGAGGGCGGTGGCGATCTCGGCCATGCCGAGCGGCACGCCTTGATGGCCTTCGCCGGCAGCGAGAATGGCGTCGACCGAGAGGAACCGGATGGCGTGGGCCATCTCGGCGAGAGCAACCGGGTGCGATCCGGAAGACGCGACCCATCGTGGAATGTTCAAGCTCTGCCTCTCGCGATCCAGTTTCCGGAGCGCAGAGTGTGCCCAAGTTCCGGTGCCGGCTAAAACGCGAAATTTAGAGCGACACATGAACCTGATTCAGTTTTCGGCCTGGGTAGGACGCGATCCGAAATGCTTGGCCTTCGCTCTCCTTGCATCGCGCATCCATCTTGATTTGCGCGAATGCAGCGCGCTCCTCGGCCATCCGCGACGGAGAGCAAAGCTCTACTGCTGGCTGCGAATGTCCCCTTCCAGGCGACCTGGCGCGAACCCTCGACATGCCGATGGACCTGGTCGGTGCAGCCGACGCCATCACCCGCGGCCAGATGCGGCAGGTCGATGTCGGTAAGGTCAACGGCTACGGCTTCTTCAATGTCGCGAGTATCGGGTTGAGCAGCGGGCTGGCGCAAAGCCTCGACACGCTGCTGAAGAAGCGGTTCGGAAGATCTGGCTGCGTTCTGGCCCATTGTTCGAGACCCCTCTCACAGCATCGAGTTCAAGCGCCAGATGGCGCAGGGTTACTTGGGGGGAGACGCTTCACACCCTTGCTCGATGACACGATCTGTCGCGCAACTGGATCCAGAAGTTCGAGGCCGGCGCCTTCGACGACGAGGCCGCCCCCGATAGCGGCTGCTCGGCAGGTAGGCCTTGGAAATTGCGTTCCCGACGAGTGAGGAGAGCCGTACCGGCCCATCATCGAACCTTGTCTCGGCCGATCTTGTCCCGTCGGGTCGTGCCGGCGGTGCACTTTTTTGTCTGAGGAGGAACCAGGCGCATCGCGAGGCGTTCCCAGCCGGTGATTGACCAGCCTGAGAGACAAGCCTTGCCCGTGGATGACTGCGTTTCTTGCGACCCCGATCCATTCGCGGTGCTGATCGACCCGGTGGACATCGCACGTGTCCATGCTGCAGTCGACGGCGCCTGGACGGCACTTCAATCGCGGTGCCGCGTCACCGCTGACCCCGAACTTGCAAGAGCGAGCCTCTATGGGATCGTGGCGAGCAACATCCATTTCGCCGCTGACGATCACGATCTCGTTCGTCGCTCGATCGATCGCTTTCTCGTCGGCCGCCGTCGCGAGCGCACAAGCAGCAACTGAGCCGGGAGGACCGCCGATACTGCCTGGGAAGTCCGCTTGGCTCTTTCCCAGGCACCATATCGACACTCCCGGAGCAACCGCCAAAAGAGAATGAGCTGGCGAAAGCCTGCGCCCGACCGAGCGTCGCGGGCGCTGGCCGCAAGCCCTGCCTGCCAACGGCGAGCGAGTGGATGACATCCTCGAAACCTGGATTACGGCATCAACCGATGCCTATCACCCAGTCGAAGTCGGCGCGGCGCGGTTCCGTTTGCAAACGCAAGCGAAACGCCGCCGCGAATCCCGGCTCGTCGACCATGGCTGCCGGCGTCTTGTCGGCAGCGACTTTGCCATGGTCGAGCAGAACAAGGCGATCGCAGAAGCGCAGCGCAAGGTCGAGATCGTGCATCACGAGGATCACCAGGGCGCTTCCCGAATAGATCTTCAGTCGCTGAAGGAGCGCGAGCCGATGATGCATGTCGAGGGCGGCGCCAGGTTCGTCAGCAAGCACGAGCGGCGGCTTGGTCGCCAGGGTCGCCGCCAGCATCGTGCGGGCCCGTTCTCCCCCCGAGAGCTGGCTCCAACGCCGTTTGGAGAGCGCTTCGACACCGTATTCCTGCAGCGTCCGGTCGACAATGGGCGTGCCGGCCGGACTGCGGTCGTGGCCGAGTGCGACGATCTCGGCCACCGAGTAGTCCCAGGCGGGCTCGAACTGCTGCGGGCAGTAACCGCAGGCCGCGCCCCGTTCCGCCGCGGTCCAGGACGAAAGGGGTCGACCGGCCCAACGCACCTCGCCGCGATCTGGGCGCCGATAACCGGCGAGGCAACGCAGCAGCGTCGACTTGCCCGCACCGTTCGGCCCGAGAATGCCGATGAGAGCAGGCGCCTCGAAGACCAGGCTGACATCGTCGAGCAATATGGCTCCGCCTGCCCGCGCGCCGAGGTCGCGACATTCGATCCGCGTCATGTCTTCAGCCTCCTCGCCAGGAGCAGGAGGAAAAACGGGCCGCCGATGAGGGCCGTTACCAGTCCGAGCGGAATTTCCGCGGGCGGCAGCACGGCACGCGCGATCCCGTCGCAGACGGCGACCAGCGCCGCTCCGATGAGAGCGCTGGACGGCATCAGCGCGCGGTGTCGGGGCCCGATCCACCAGCGCGCGAGATGCGGCGCGATCAGGCCGACGAAGGCGACGAGGCCGCCGAACGCCACCGCCGCCGCGACGATCGCGGCGCCGACCAGCACGGCGCGCCGCGCGAAACGCGCCGGATCGAGCCCGAAAGCGAAAGCCTGCTCGTCGCCGAGTCCGAGAAGGTCGAGCCCGTGCGCAAGCCAGAGCGCCAGCGCCAGCCCTGCCCCGACGAAGGCTGCGAGCAACAGCAGCCCGATGACGTCCGGTGTCTGGATGCCACCCAGCGTCCAACTGAGGACAACCTGCAGATTCACCGTGTCGTCAGACAGCGCCAGCATGAGGAAGGAGCGCAAGGCACCGAGCATTGCGGCGACCGCAACGCCGGCGAGCAGCAGCCCCGCCGTGTCCGGCCTGCCATGGAGCCCGGAGACGGCGAGCACCAGCCACGTCGCTCCCCACGCCCCGGCGAAGGAGAGCGCGGCCAGGACCGGGCCGCCGGGAAGGCCGAGCGGTACGAGCAAGGCGATCGTCGCGCCGATCGCCGCTCCGCCCGATGCGCCGAGCAGATAAGGCTCAGCCAGCGGATTGCGGAACACGCCCTGGAAAATCGCCCCGCCGAGCCCCAGCAGCGCGCCGACCAGGGCCGAGGCGACGACCCGAGGCAGCCTCCAGACCAGCAGCAGCCGGCTTTCCATGTCCGCCGCGCCCGACAGCGCCTGCAGCAGCCTCCGCGGCGAGGCCCAGTCATGTCCCGCCATGGCGGCGAACAGAAGCGCCGCCGCGAGGAGCGCGGCCATCATGGCGAATCGCGTCTTCATTGGCCTTGGCTCCGCAGCAAGACCGCAAGCTTTTCGATGCCGTCGACGGTTCTCGGTCCTGGGATCAGGAACTCGGCGCGGGCGACCGTGTGGGCGCGTCCCTCGCGCACGGCCCGCGACAGGCGCCAGCCGGGCTGCGCCACAAGCGCATCGAGATCAGCCTTCGTCCCTGCGAAGAGCAGCACGTCGGGGTCCGCGGCCACGATCGCCTCGGGCGAGACATGGGCGACGATGCTGCGTTCGAGGGCATGGCGGCCGCCGGCCTTGACGATGGCGTCGCCCGTATAGGTGTCGGCACGCGCGATCAGCACGAGTCCATTGCCGAGCTTGCCGGTGATCATCACGACGCGAGGGCGGATCGCCGGCATGACATGTTGCACGGCCGCCAGCCGCGCCTCGAGCGCAGCCGCCACCGCCTCTCCGCGCTCGGGCACGCCGGCGGCCCGGCCGACGAGGCGCAGATTGTCCATCACCTCCGCGACGCTGCGAGCCAGAAGGACGACGACTGGTACGCCGAGCCGCGTCATCGGGTCGATCAGCTGGTGCATGGCTTGGCGCGCCGGAGTCACGATCAGGAGGTCCGGGCGTTGCGCGACGATTGCGTCGACTGAGAAGCCGAGCCGGCCTCCCACCTGCGGCTTTTTCGTCATCTCGGGCGGGAAGCGGGTATAGGCCTCCACTCCGACAATGCGATCGGATAGCCCGAGCGTCGCCGCGAGCTCGGTGTTGGAGGCAAAGATCGGTACGATGCGCTGCGGCGGCAGCGCAATCTCGACCGTTCGGCCAAGCGCGTCGGTCAGCCGGATCGGTTCCGCGACGGCAGGTGTCGCAACGCCGAGTAGGCAGGCGAAGGCGAGAACTGTGCGGCGCACTTAGAACCTTGCCTGCAGACCAGCCTGGACCTCGAGCCCCGGCATCGAGGTGCCGTAGCCGCCATTGGCAAAACGGGAATCGAGCTTGTAGGGCTTCTTGTCGAGGCCGATGAAGATCGGGTGCTCGTTCTTGTTGAAGAGGTTGTTGACCAGCGCGAACAGCTTCACACCCTTGGCGATCTCGACCTCGCCGCGCACGTTCCAGATCCAGAACGGGCTTTTGCGGTGGATCCAGTCGCGGTTCGGTTCGGCGGTGGCGACCAGGTTCTCCTCGGTGTTGTACCACATCGGCCCATAGAGCGTGCCGGAAACCTGCACCGACCACGGATACTGCACGCCGCTCTGGCCGAAGCGCGTGCCGACCGCCGCCTGGTACTGGTACATGCGCTCCGGCTTGCGGCTGGTGGCGGTGACGGCGGCGCCCTTGTCCTCCATGTCGAAGTTCCAGGCGCCATTACCGAAGACCGACCAGCGCCAGGGCGTGTCGCCGTATCCCGCCAGCTTCAGGATGTCGGCCTCGGCCTGCAATTCGACGCCGCGCACTACGACGTCACCGGAGTTGTTCGCATAGTCGGAGGTATTGGCCACGCCCGGCCGGGCGCGCGTGATGATGCGGTCGGAGATGACGTTCTGGAAGATCGCCAGATCCAGGCGCCAGCCGTCTCCGGCATAGGCGGCGCCGGCCTCGACCTGCTCGCTGGTTTCAGGCTTCACCGACGGATTGCCGAAGATGCGCCCGCCGCCCAACGTGTTGAAGTCAGCGGCGAGCTCGGTCGCGGTGGGAGCCCGGAAGCCGGTTGCGTAACCGACGCGGAAGGTCAGCCGGTCGGTCGCCTTGAAGGTCGCGCCGGTCGAATAGGTCGTCGCCTGGTAGTCGACCTCGCGCGGGCGCTGGCCCGCGAGGTTCGGCGTGTACTCGAAGCTGGTCGTGCCGAAGGTGCGGCGCACGCCGGCGCGCAGCGTGACGCGATCGTCGAAGAGCTTCTGCGAATCCTCGACATAGAGCGCGTTGACGGTCTCGGACTGGTTGTTGTCCTGCGGCGAGACCGGCGTCAGCGGATTGCCGGGAACGCCGATGCGGTCGCGGGTCGAGCGCAAAGTGCTGCGCTCCCAGTCCCAGCCGGCGAGCAGGTCGTTGCCCGCCCAGAGCGTCATGCTCGGCTGGAAGCGCGTGCCGACGATGTTGAGCTCGCGCCGGTTGTAGTCGGCCGCCGTGCCCGGCGCCGGCAGGCCGGTGCCGCCGCGGATGACCGGCGAGGCCCAGCGGAAATTGTCGACGTCCTGCACGGCATAGCCCTGCAGCATCCAGCGGTACTGCCCGCCGGGCAGCTGGCCACGATAGGTGACGTCGAAGGAGTTGTTGTAGCGATCCTCCTGGCTGATCGTGTTGGCGCCGGAGCCGCGGAAGCCGACATCGTAGATGCCGTCGGTCCGCAGCGTCGTCTCGATGCGGTGGTCCGGATTGATCTGCAGGCCGAGCGCGCCGGCGACGCCCAGACGCTTCCAGCCGGTATTCTCCATTTTCGAGCCGCCGCGGCCGGAGCGGTAATCGTCGCGGGTGCCGCCGGAAATGCCGGCATAGTAGTCGATGCTGTCATAGAGCCCGCCGGTCTGGGCCTTGCCCTGCAGCAATCCCCACGAGCCGCCGGCCCCCTCGATCATCGTGCCGGGCGCGGTGCGGCCGGTCTTCAGGATGATGTTGATCACGCCGCCGATGTTCTGGCTGCCATAGACGACCGAGGACGGGCCGCGGATGATCTCGATTCGCTCGACATCGGCCGTCGACAGCTTGGACAGGTTGGCCGTGCCGGCGCGCCGGCCGTTCATCAGCACCAGCACCTGGCTGCGGAAGTCCTTGCCCTGCCCATCGGTGGCGCCACCGCGGATGTTGATAGAGGTCTGCCCGGGCGTCCATTGGCTGAAGAAGCCCACGGCATTCTCGGCCAACAGGTCGGTCAGCGACTGCGCATGGGTGCGCTCGATCTGCGAGGCGTCGATGACCTGGACCGTACCGGGAATGCTGCTGCGCGGCTCGGGACGCCCCGTCGCCGTCACGACAAGCTCGTCGAGCCTGATCTCGGTCTGGGCGAAGGCGGGAGCGCTCGCCACCGTCAGGCAGGTCGCGGCAAGCAGGCAGGCTTTGCGGGCATTCGGGCGGATCATGGCAGGTCCCAGACGAGGATGGCCGAGCGGCGATGGCAGGAGAGGCGAAAGCCGGCCGGCGTTGGCACGGCCTGCTTGCGGAGGTGTTCGAAAAGCTGGGGCCGGCGCCGATCGTCAGGCGTCCAGCCGAGCCGGTCGGCCTGGAACGCCGCGAAGGCGGCGAGGTCCGGCAGCTCGAGCGAGAAGGTCCAGTCCGTCACGTCGGAGCGGTGGGGCAGATCGGAGCCGAGCTTCGGCAGCACCAGATCGATGCCCGGCGTCTCGTCCTCGCGATGCCAGTCGCGCGGCAGGCAGGCGGCGAGGATGAGCCCTTTCGGAGCCGCCTGTGCCGGCACGACCCAGACGACCTGACGGCGCGCCCATTGGCGGCAGCGCGCGAGGAAGGCGCGAGGATCGTCGAAATAGCCCGGCATCGTCGCCGCCAGGACCGTGTCGGCGGGCTCGCAGGCGATGCGCTCGTCATTCCAGCCGAATGGGATGATCTCAGGCCGCTCCGGCTTGGCCGCAAGCCTTGCCTGCATCACCGGCGCAGGCTCGATCGTGATCCAGCGCCGGCCTTTGCCGAGCAGGGCAGCGCCGAGCTGCCCGCCCCCTGCCCCGATATCGACGAGATCGCCGATGTCCGAGGCCAGGTTGCGAATGAGCGGCGCCAGGCGTGCCGCATAATCCGATGTATCGATAGCGCTGGCGTAAAGTGCCAGCGGGTCGAGCGAGCTGGGGTGCGGCTGCACGGCAGGAGGTGAAAGGTCCGTCATGCCACGCCTATGAATGATATGTTATATCATTACAATATGGTCTGCGTGGCTTGGGCGCTTTGCCCGACGACATGGGAGAGTTTCCCACGTAGCCCATCTGGCGCGCAATCGTGTTCACTCTCACAGTCGTCAGCCCCTCGCTATGCGGAACAGGGCTGCTCGGAAGCGCGGCAGATACGGCGGCAATCGCGGCCGGACATGCTGCGATCCGCCGGACACCCCGCCCGCGCGACATCAATACGCCGTCGGGGCAGGTCTCCTGGCTCGCGGATCAGCGCTTTCGGCCGTCTTCCCAGCGCGTTGGCGCCAGTGACATCAGGGCCGGAAACTCACCGCTTACAGTTGCGGGGGCAGCTCCGGATTGGGCGATTGATGCCGCACCGGATTCCCTCTTAGCTTCGGATCGCTCCGAAGACCTCGACGCGCGTCAACCTATATGGCGGGATTGTGGCGTCAACCGGCATCGCCGGCATCGTGGGGCAGGCTGTGGATGGCAGGGCCGATTCAAGCAAGGCTCAACTCGGCACGCCTTCCGTTGTGTTCCTCTCAGACCTCGCGCATCCGCAGGAACTGCTTCTTGCCGGTCGGCTCATAGGCGTGCTCGTCCGCCGGTCGGCCACCCAGGATGTGCTCCGCGATGATCCGGTCGACCGCAGCCTCGTCGACGCCGCCATAATAGGTGCCTTCAGGCCAGACCTGCACGACCGGCGCCAGATTGCATGGGCCGAGGCAACTCGTCTTGGCGCTCATGCAGCCATCGCCGGCGGTCCGCAGCGACAGGCGATCCTGCTCGTTGCGGAAATGGCCCCAGATCACTTCGGCTCCCGCGACATTGCAGGGGCCGCCCATGCAGACCAGCACGCGCCGCTTCTGCGCCGGCACGAGCGAGCCTTCCGGAGAGGCCTTGGCCGAGTCGAGAGAAAGCGCGGTTCGCCCGGCCGCGAGCGCCGCGTCGAGCAGCGAGACCAGGCTCGCTTCGTTCGGCAGCAAGGCCGCGACCTCGACGGTGGGCCAAGGCCGCTCGTCGCGCGAGCGCCAGCGGGTCAGGGTGCGCGTGAGCCAGGCCTGGAAGTTCGGCTCGGCCGGGATCAGCATCGGCAGGATGACGAGCCGGCCGCAGCCGGAGGCTATCAGCTTGTCGAGTGCGTGCCGCAGCGATGGCGAGCCCTGTTCGGAGAAGGCAAACAGGGCTTCCTCGACGCCAGGGCGTGCCGCGAGCGCGCCGCGCAGCCGTTCCATCTCCTTGAGCGGCGGCGCCGTGATCGCCGAACGCGCGAGCAGGAGCACTGTCGCTGGCGCCGGTGGCGCTGTTTCGTCGATTTGGCTCACCCGGCTCACTCCCAACTCAGCGCGCCGCCGTTCTGGTATTCGATGACGCGGGTCTCGAAGAAGTTCTTCTCCTTCTTGAGGTCCATCGCCTCGGACATCCAGGGGAACGGGTTCTCGGTCTCGGCGAAGACCGGCGTCAGCCCGAGCTGGCCGCAGCGGCGGTTGGCGATGAAGTGCATGTACTGCTCGCACAAGGCCGCGTTCAGCCCGAGGAAGCCTCTCGGCATCGTGTCGCGGCCATAGGCAGCTTCAAGCTCGGCCGCATCGCGGATCATGCCGCGCACCTCGTCCTGGAAGGCCTTGGTCCAGAGATGCGGGTTCTCGATCTTGATCTGGTTGATCACGTCGATGCCGAAGTTGAGATGGATCGACTCGTCGCGCAGGATGTACTGGTACTGCTCGGCGATCCCCACCATCTTGTTGCGCCGGCCGAGCGAGAGGATCTGCGCGAAGCCGGTATAGAACCACATCCCCTCGAAGATCGCGTAGAAGGTGATCAGGTCGCGCAGCAGGGCCTGGTCGTTCTCCGGCGTCCCAGTGCGGAACTCCGGGTTCTCGATGCTCTGCGTGTGCTTCAGCGCCCAGGCCGCCTTGTCGGTGATCGAGGGCACCTCCCGGTACATGTTGAACAATTCGCCCTCGTCGAGGCCGAGACTCTCGACGATGTACTGGAAGGTGTGGGTATGGATCGCCTCCTCGAAGGCCTGGCGGAGCAGGTACTGCCGGCATTCCGGGTTGGTCAGGTGCCGGTAGATCGCCAGGACGATGTTGTTGGCGACGAGGCTCTCGGACGCGGCGAAGAAGCCGAGATTGCGCTTGAGCATGCGCCGCTCGTCCTCGGTCAGGCCTTCCTTCGACTTCCACAGCGCGATGTCGGCCTGCATCGAGACCTCGGTCGGCATCCAGTGGTTGTTGCAGCCGGAGAGGTATTTCTCCCAGGCCCATTTGTACTTCAGCGGCAGAAGCTGGTTCACGTCGGCGCGCGCATTGATCATGCGCTTCTCGTCGACGCTGACGCGACCGCCATTGCGGTCGATCTCGCCGAGGCCGGTGGCGTCGACGGCATTTAGAATGGCGGGGTTGGCTGGGGTCGCAGGCTTGGTGTCGGACCAGTCGAGCATGGGGTGTTCCGTTCGATAGAATGAAGCTGGCCAGCTCTTCCCGTCATGCTCGCCCTTGTGGCGAGCATCCACGTCTTGAACACCGCACTTGGTGACGGAAGACGTGGATGGTCGGGACAAGCCCGACCATGACGATGAAGGCGCCGGAGAAGGAGCAGGCGCTACTGGCAGGCCTCGCAGGTCGGATCGTCGATCGAGCAGGCGTTGGGCACGGCCATGCCGTTCTCGAGCGGGATATCGACGATGATCGGCGCCGCAGCCTTGGCAGTAACGGGAACGGTAGCCGAGACCGCGTTGAGCTTGCCGTCGGTGCCCTTCAGCGTCGACTTCTCGACATGGGTCGCCGAGAGCGCGCGCAGGTAATAGGTCGTCTTCAGGCCGAGCCGCCAGGCCAGCCGATAGGCCTCGTCGAGCTTCCGGCCAGAGGGCTGCGCCATGTAGAGGTTGAGCGACTGGCCCTGGTCGATCCATTTCTGCCGGCGTGCGGCCGCGCGGATCAGCCACTCCGTCGGGATCTCGAAGGAGGTCGCGTAGAGCGCCTTCAAATCGGCCGGGACACGGTCGATCTGGCTGACCTTGCCGTCATAGTATTTCAGATCCGAGACCATCACCTCGTCCCAGAGCCCCCTCGCCTTCAGGTCGTGCACGAGCCCGGCGTTCACCACGGTGAAGTCGCCCGACATGTTCGCCTTGACGTAGAGCTGGCTATAGGACGGCTCGATCGACTGCGAGACGCCGACGATATTGGAGATCGTCGCGGTCGGCGCGATCGCCATGGTGTTGGAGTTGCGCATGCCGGTGGTCTTCACCCGCTCGCGCAAGGTCTCCCAATCCAGCGTCGACGAGCGATCGAGCTCGACATCGCCGTCGCGGGCGTCCGAGAGGATGTCGAGCGAGTCGATCGGCAGGATGCCCTTCGACCAGAGCGAGCCGTCGAAGCTCGGATAGCGCCCGCGCTCGGCGGCAAGATCGACCGAGGCCGAGATGGCATAGAAGCTGATCGCCTCCATCGACGTATCGGCGAAGGCGACCGCCTCCTCCGACGCCGCGGGCAGGCGCAAGGTCTGGAGTGCGTCCTGGAAACCCATCAGCCCCAGGCCGACTGGGCGATGGCGCAGGTTGGAGCGGCGCGCCTCGGGGATCGTGTAGAAATTGATGTCGACGACGTTGTCGAGCATGCGCATAGCGGTCTTCACGGTGCGAGCGATCCGCGCCTGGTCGAGCCCCTCTGAAGTGACATGGGCGGCCAAGTTCACCGAGCCGAGATTACAGACCGCGACCTCGTCGGCCGAGGTATTGAGCGTGATCTCGGTGCAGAGATTGGACGAATGCACCACACCGGCATGCTGCTGCGGCGAGCGCAGGTTGCAGGCGTCCTTGAAGGTGATCCAGGGATGGCCGGTCTCGAACAGCATGGTCAGCATGCGCCGCCAGAGATCGAGGGCCTTCACCCGCTTGAAGACCTTGATCTCGCCGGCGGCGGCCTTCGCCTCATAGCCCTCATAGGCCACCTTGAATGGCTTGCCATAGAGGTCGTGCAGATCCGGCACCTCGTCCGGCGAGAACAAAGTCCAGTCGGCGCCGGCCTCGACGCGCTGCATGAACAGATCGGGGATCCAGTTCGCCGTGTTCATGTCGTGGGTGCGGCGGCGGTCGTCGCCGGTGTTCTTGCGGAGATCGAGGAACTCCTCGATGTCGACATGCCAGGTCTCGAGATAGGCGCAGACCGCGCCCTTCCTCTTGCCGCCCTGGTTGACGGCGATGGCAGTGTCGTTCGCCACTTTCAGGAACGGCACGACGCCCTGGCTCTCGCCATTGGTGCCCTTGATGTGGGCGCCGAGGCCGCGCACCGGCGTCCAGTCATTGCCGAGGCCGCCGGAATATTTGGCGAGCAGGGCATTGTCCTTCACAGCCTTGAAGATGCCGTCGAGATCGTCCGCGACCGTGGTCAGGAAGCAGGAGGAGAGCTGCGGCCGCAGCGTGCCCGAATTGAACAGCGTCGGCGTCGAGGCCATGAAATCGAAGGAGGAGAGCAGGTCGTAGAATTCGATCGCCCGCGCCTCGCGGTCGATCTCGCGCAGCGCCAGACCCATGGCGACGCGCATGAAGAAGGCTTGCGGCAGCTCGAAGCGGTTGCCGCGGACATGCAGGAAATAGCGGTCGTAGAGCGTCTGGAAGCCGAGATAGTCGAATTGCAGGTCGCGCTCGGGCTTCAGTGCCGCCGCGATGCGGGCGATGTCGAAGCGGCCGAGCTCGGGATCGATCAGTTCGTTGGCGATGCCGGTCTTGAGGTAGGCCTCGAAATACTCGCCATAGCGCGTGCCCATCTCCTGCTGGGTCGCCTGTTCGGCACGGCCATGGACGAAGCTCAGCGCCTCGCGGCGCAGCTTGTCGAGCAGCAGCCGGGCCGAGACCTTCGAATAGTTCGGCTCGCTCTCGATCAGGGTGCGCGCGGCCAGGATCGGCGCCAGCGCCAGCTCGTCGAGCGAGATGCCGTCATACAGATTGCGGCGCGCCTCGATCAGGACCGGCTCGGGCGCAACGCCATCGAGGCCGGCGCAGGCCTCGCGCACCACCTTGTCGAGACGGTCGGCATCGAGCGGAACCAGCGTGCCATCGGCGAGCTTCATGTGCGGGGAGCGAGCCGCTGCAGCTTTAGGCTTTGCCTCGGCCTGCGCCTTCGCCCGCTCCTGCGCCCGCTCGGCGCGATAGAGCACATAGGCGCGGGCGACCTTGTGGTGCTCGCCGCGCATCAGCGCGAGCTCGACCTGGTCCTGCACGTCCTCGATATGGAAGGTGCGGCCGTTTGCGGCCCGGCGGGTCAGTCCCGCCACGACCTGCTCGGTCAGTTCGGCGACGACATCGTGGATGCGGCGCGAGGCGGCGGCGCTGGAGCCCTCGACGGCGAGGAAAGCCTTGGTCAGCGCCACCGCGATCTTCGAGGGATCGAACGGCGTCACCGCGCCATTGCGGCGGATGAGCTGATAGCCGGGCTCGCTCGCCGCAGATGCGGGAGGGGCAGAGTTTGTAGACAGCGGGACGGCAGCGGGCCGTTCGGCTTCAATGGAAAGAGACATCGGCATCAACCCCAAGATGTTGGGGGCAAAGGCCAAAGCGGTTGCGTCGAGAAGGCACGCGCCGATACGAGGCCGCGACCTGCCAAGCGCACCACCGGGACACCCCGCCCGAGGACGTAAACTAGGGTCGCGGCAGGTCTCCTGGCTCACGGGTCACCGCTCTCGTCCGTCTTCCCAAGGCCCGGAGACCTCAGTGACTCGAATGGACGCGAACTCACCGCTGACAGTTGCGGGGGCAGCGCCGGTCTCTCACCGGCTTCCCTCTTAGCTCTCGATCTTGCGAATCGAGAGACCATCGACCACTAGATTTAGTGCCATCACCCCATACTCTGTCAACTGGTCGTGCGTGCTTCCAAGCCTCCATGGGAGAAGCGAGGACAGCTCGGTAGCTCCCTCTTGATGACAATCTCGACACCGCCATGTCCCTCCCTGTCGACGGCCTGCATCTCGACCTGGTCCGCGCGCCCGAGCAACTCGACGCCGTTCTCGCCAAGGCGCCGCGCGGCCTCGTGCCGTCGCTCGGCGTCGTTGATGGTCGCAACGCCTGGAAGACCGATCTGGAGAAAGTCCTCGCGAAGATCGAGCCGGTGATCGCCAGGCGCGGCACCGATCATGTTCAAGTCGCGCCATCCTGCTCTCTGCTGCACAGCCCGATCGACCTCGAGCTCAAGACCAGTCTCGACCCGGAGGTGCTCGACCTGGAGAAGACTGGCGCGGCGATGATCCAGATCGATGAGGCGGCGCTTCGACGATCAGCTCTGGATCAACCCGGATCGCGGTCTCAAGACCCGAAGTGGGAGGAAGTCCGCCCTGCGCTCGTCAATATGGTCGAAGCGGCGCGCGAAATCCGCGCAACGGCGCGTTGAAGCCCTGATGCAGTGGGCGCGGCGTGCCCGCCGCGCTCACCTTCTGACGCTCGACGCTGCCGGACGTGTCGCAAATGGCTCGATCATCGGAAAGCCGCGAGCCGGCCGGCTGAGTCTCGAGCCCAAGGCTGCAATCCGGAAAAGACCGGCGCCCGCTTTTCAAGGAACGCATTCATCCCTTCCTTGAAGTCGTCGCTCATGTAACACATCAGGATCAGGCGATCCCCGTCATCGCGCGGAATGGCTGGCCTTAGGCGGCGCAGCGCCTGCTTCGTCGCCTGCAGCGTCAGCGGCGCGTGCCCGGCGACGAGGCGCGCCAGTTCCTGAGCGCGGGCCATGAGGCCGGCAGGCTCCGCGACCACTTCGCTGACGAGTCCGATCGCCAGCGCCTCCTGCGCCTCGAACAGCCGCGCCGTGAGGATCAGCTCCTTCAGCCGTGCGATCCCGAGCAGCTCGGCGAAGCGGGCGTAGTTGGACATCGACAGGCAGTTGCCGAGCGTGCGCGCGATCGGGAAGCCGAACCTGGCGTTGCTCGCCGCGATGCGCAGGTCGCAGCAGCCGGCGATCGCCGCTCCGCCGCCGGTGCAGGCGCCCGCGATCGCCGCGATGGTCGGCGCGCGGCAGGTCTCCAGCGCGCCGAGCACACGGTCGATGCGCGCCTCGTATCCCAGCGCGTCTTCCGGGGTGCTGAACGCGCGGAACTGGGCGATGTCGGTGCCCGCGGCGAAGGCCCGCCCACCCGCGCCGGTGAGGATCATCGCCCGGATCGCGCTGTCGGCATTCACAGTCTCGCAGATCTCGACCAGCCGCTCATACATCTCGAAGGTGAAGGCGTTGCGAGCCTCCGGGCGGTTGAAGGTAACCGTCGCGATCCCGTCCGCGACGGCGTAGAGGATCGTCGGCAGGGCTTCCGTCTGGGCGCTGTCGGACATCGTCATTCTCCAGCTCAGCGGCCCTTGAAGTTCGGCCTGCGTTTCTCGGCGAAAGCGCGCCGGCCTTCGGCATAGTCCTCGCTGTCGAAACAGGCCTTCACCAGCCTGTCGCAGAGGGCGAGATCGCGGTCGGCCTCGTCCTTCAGCGCCTCGTTCACGATCTGCTTGATCGCCGTCACCGTCAGCGGCGCATTGCCGGCAATGGTGCGGGCGTAGTCGGTGACATAGGTCTCGAGCTCGCCCTGCGGGACGACCCGGTTGGCCAGCCCCATGACCCGCGCTTCCTCGGCATCGAACTGGCGGGCCGTGAAGAAGATCTCCTTGGCGAAGGACGGACTCACCACCTCGATCAGCCGCCGGATGCGGGCGTAGCCGTAACCGAGGCCGAGCTTGGCGGCGGGAATGGCGAACTTCGCCGTTTCGCTGCAGATGCGCAGGTCGCAGCAGACCGCGAGGTTCGCGCCACCGCCGATGCAGTAGCCCTGGATCATCGCGATGGTCGGCTTCTCGATGGCCCGCAGCGCGCTGTAGGTGCCCTCGGTCGCGTCCTCATAGCGCTTCACCGCCGCCTCCTGGGCGCGCTCGTCGTCGAATTTCGAGATGTCCGCGCCGGAGACGAAAGACTTCTCGCCGGCTCCGCGCACCACGATGACCCGCACCTGCGGATCGGCCCGGAAATCGGCGATGATCCTGATCGCAGCCTCCCACATCTCCAGCGAGACGGCGTTGTGCCGCTCCGGATTGTTGAAGACCAGCCAGCCGATACCGTCGGCCTTGCGGGCAATCATCTTGTCGGTCATTACAGAAACATCCTGACTGCGTCGCTTCGGTTAGATCGTGCCATTGGCATGGAAAGCGGCGATCTCTGCAGGCGAGAAGCCGACTTCACCCAGGATTTCGTCGGATTGCTCGCCCTGTTCCGGCGGCGGCACGCGAATGGAGCTCGGCGTATCGCTGAGCTGGACCGGCTGGCCGACAAGCGTGATGTCGCGGGCGAGCGCAGGCGAATGAATGCTCTGCGCAATTCCCACATGCTGCACCTGCGGGTCGGCGAAGACCTCGTCGATGCTGTTGATCGGACCGCAGGGCACACCGAACTCGCTAAAGCGTGCGATCCAGTAGCTTCCGTTCTGCGTCTTCAGGATCGCGTTGATTTCCTGCCCCAAGCCGTCGCGGTTACGGGACCGTAGCGTCGCGGTGACATAGTCCGGATGCGAAATCAGGTCGGCGCGATCGACTGCGCGGCAGAAGCGCTCCCAGATCGCCTGGCCGGTCGCGGCGATATTGATATGCCCGTCGGCGGTCTGGAAGACCCCGGTAGGGATGCTGGTGGGGTGGTTGTTGCCGGCCTGCTTGGGGACATCGCCGTCCATCAGCCAGCGCGCCGCCTGAAAATCGAGCATCGCGATCTGGGCCTGGAGGAGCGAAGTCTGGACCCATTGGCCCTTGCCGGTTTCCTCGCGCGCCAGCAGCGCCACCATGATGCCGAGTGAACAGTAGAGTCCGGCCGTCAGGTCGGCCACCGGGATACCGACGCGCACCGGCCCCTGCCCTGGCAGGCCTGTGATCGACATCAACCCGCCAAGGCCCTGCGCGATCTGGTCGAAACCGGGCCGCGTCGCATAGGGCCCGTCCTGCCCGAAGCCCGAAATGCTGGCATAGACGAGGCGCGGGTTGACCGCGGCCAACTGCTCATAGGCGATGCCGAGCCGGTGCTTCACGTCGGGGCGATAGTTTTCGACGATCACATCGGCCGTCTCGACCAGCCGGCGCAGGATCGCCTTGCCCTCCTCCGATTTGAGATTGAGCGTCAGGCTGCGCTTGTTGCGGTGCAGGTTCTGGAAATCGGGACCGTGGCGCGGGCCGCCCGGCCCTTCGCCCGGCTCGAGCTCCGGCGGCGTCTCGATCTTGATGACGTTCGCGCCCCAATCGGCGAGCTGGCGCACGGCGGTCGGCCCGGATCTGACGCGGGTGAGATCGAGCACGGTGAAGCGGGACAGCGCTCGTGAAGCCGGTTTGAAAGGCATGGCCTTCTCCTTCCCCAAAGCCTGCCGAGCCACATGCAAACTGTCAACAAGCTTTCGTCGACTGTTGACAGTTGGCTTTCTGGAGTCAACGATCAGGGTATGAACGACGTGATGTCAGCCATCGCCCAGCGCCGCACGCAGACCCTGACCGACATCGTCCAGGGCGAGATCGAGCGCATGATCCTGGCCGGCGAGCTCGCGGCCGGCGAGCGCATCAACGAGCAGGCACTGGCTGCCCGCCTCGGCGTCAGCCGCGGGCCGATCCGCGAGGCGACACGCGGGCTGGTCCGTTCAGGCCTGCTCAATTCGGTGGTCAATCTCGGCGTGTTCGTCCGCCAGATTCCAGACGACGAGGCCAACGAGATCTACGATGTGCGCGCCGTCGTCTTCGGTTTCGTCTGCCAGAGATTGGCGGGGCTGATCACGCCGGCGCAACTCGCGGCGTTGTCCGGGCTGATCGCACAGATGGACGACGCCATCGAGCATGACGACGGGGCGAGCTACTATCGCCTCAACCTCGCATTTCACGATGCCATCCTGGACTTCGCCGCCCATGGTCGTGCCAGGCAGACCTATGAAGCGCTGATCAAGGAGACCCATCTCCTGCGCCAGAGCGCGCTCAGCGCGGCCCCGCGCATGCGCGAATCCAATGCCGAGCACAAGGCGATCGTCGAGGCCATGGCCGCCGGCGATGCGGATCGGGCTCGCCTGCTCGCCGAAGATCACGCCCATGGCGGCAAGCGCCGCTGGCTGCTCGCGCGGCAGGAAGCTGAGGAGCGCAAAGAGACCTGAACATCAGACGGGAACGAGCCCGAATGGGTCGGCCCGGCAACGGAGGAGGAAACGACTATGCCAGCACATCAGAAGACGTGCCTTGCGCTGGGCTTCGGCCTCGCTGTCCTGGTCGCGGGAGCAGTCCAGGCCCAGGAGGCGTTTCCGTCCAAGCCGATCGAGGTCGTCACCCATGCGGGTGTCGGCGGCGGCACGGACATCACCGCTCGCATGATGATGGTCCAGGCGCCCGCCGCGCTGAAGACCGAGCTCGTGGTCGCCAACAAGACCGGCGGCAGCGGCTCCGCTTCGCTCGGATATGCCCTCTCCCGTCCCAAGGACGGCCACACCATCATGCTGATCACGCAGACTCATTTGCTGACCCTGCTGCAAGGCAAGGGCGCGGGGGTGAAGGTCGGCGATCTCATCGGCATCGCCCGCGCCACCGAGGACCCGCAAGTCCTGATGGTAGGGGCCAACAGCCCCTACAAGACGGCGCAGGACTTCATCGCTGCGGCCAAGACCAAGTCCCTGAAATTCGGCACCACGCAGATCGGCAGCGTCGACCACATCGCCGTCGTCGGCTTCGCTGAGAAGGCTGGCCTGATGAAGCCGATCGCCGTGCCTTTCCGCGGCGGCGGAGACATCGTCGTCAACCTCGTCGGCGGCAATCTCGATGGCGCGCTGCTGAACTATGCCGAGGCTGAATCGCAGATCAAGGCGAATGAGGTCCGGGCGCTGATCGTCTTCTCCAGGAGCAGGATGGGCTCCCTGCCGCAGACCCCGACGGCGACCGAGATCGGCATCCCGGCAGTCTATTCGACGACGCGCGGCTTCGCCGTCCTCAAGGGCACGCCGGAAGACCGGATCAAGGCGCTGGAAGAGGGCCTGATCAAGTCGATGCAGGGCAAGATCTATCAGGATTACCTGAAGAGCTCGGGCCAGTCCGAGGGCAGCGTCGTCGGCCGCACCGAATGGCAGGCGGAGATCGACGAATTCCTGAGGACCGGGGACGTCGCCTTGACCTCGCTCGGGATCAAGAAATGATGGCCCGACAGCTTCCGTCGCCGGCGACCACGCTGGCGACGTCGACGGCGGAGGGCGGCGCCGAACCATCCACCACCCCCGGGCCCGCGCCCGGCCGTGTCCACCCGGACGTCGCGACCGGGGTCTTCATCGTTGCGCTATGCCTTGGGGTCTGGGGCCTGACCCTGGCCTTCGACGATGTGCCGGCAGCGATAGCCACGGGCATGAGCCCGGCGACGTTTCCGCGGCTCGTTCTCGGCGTCATCATCGTGCTGGCGTGCTGGCTTGCCTTGACCGCCAGCAATCGCTCCCAGCCTGAGATCGAGGCGGTGCACCCGATGGTCTACGCCACGGCGGCCGCGATCGGCGGCGCGATGGCAGCCATGGCCGTGTTCGGAATCCATGGCGCAGTGTTCGCGTCCGTCATCGGCATCGGCCGTCTTTGGGGCGAGCGGCGGCTGCTGCTGTTGGCGACGATCGCCGCCGGCATGTCGCTCTCGCTTCATTTCGCCTTCGTACGCGGCTTTGGCATCGGCCTGCCACACGGCCTTCTTCAGACTTGGCTGAGCTGAACCGCCCGCGCATCGGGCCGGTCGGAGCGTTGCGCAACCAGCGACGAGGATCAGATGGACGCTTTTCTCGCCGGCATGGCGATCCTTGCCGACCCCTACATGATCGGCATCATCCTCGCGGGAACGGTGCTGGGCGTCGTCGTGGGTGCGCTGCCCGGCCTCAGCGGCAGCACGACGGCGGCGCTTCTGCTGCCGATCACCATCACG
Organism: Methylobacterium sp.; assembly: GCA_013823325.1. GTDB lineage: Bacteria > Pseudomonadota > Alphaproteobacteria > Rhizobiales > Beijerinckiaceae > Allobosea > Allobosea vestrisii. The sequence goes on along the minus strand of PNLY01000014.1, from coordinate 9,855 downwards.
ATGAGCCCTGTCGCCGGCATCGCCTTCCTCGGGGCGATCTATTGCGCCGCCAATTTCGGCGGCTCTATCACGGCCATCCTGATCAATACGCCCGGTGATCCGTCCGCCTCTGCGACGGCCTATGACGGCTATCCCATGGCGCGGCGCGGCGAGGCCGGGCGAGCCCTCGGCATGTCGACGATCGCGAGCGCGATCGGCGGCATCTTCAGCGTCTTCGTGCTGATCGTCGCGGCCCCGCTGCTGGCGAAGGCGGCGTACAGCTTCGGCCCCCCTGAGTATTTCGCGCTCGCGATCTTCGGCCTGTCGATGCTGGCTGCGGTGGGCAGTTCGACGGGAATCAAGAACCTGATGGTCGGCGCCTTCGGTGTGCTGCTGGCGACGATCGGGCTGGACCTGATGACCGGCGTCGACCGCTTCACTTTCGGCATGCCGGAGTTGAGCGAGGGCCTCGGGCTGGTGCCGGTGCTCACCGGTCTGTTCGCGATCAGCGAGTTGCTGGTGCAGGCCGGCCGTCTGCAGATCATTCCCGAACGCCTCGGCCTCAATGCGATGAAACTGCCGTCGATGGCCGATTATCGCAAATGCGCCAAGGCGATCGGCCTGTCGAGCGTGCTGGGCACCTTCATCGGCATCTTGCCGGCGCTGGGCGCGACCACTGCCGCTCTGATCTCCTATAACGAGACCAGGCGCTGGTCGAAATACAAGGACGAGTTCGGCAAGGGCTCGATCGAAGGCATCGCCGGCCCCGAGGCCGCCAACAACGCCGCCGTCGGCGGCAGCATGGTGCCTACGCTGGCGCTCGGCATACCAGGCAGCGCGACCACGGCGATCATCCTCGCCGGCCTGATCGTCCAGGGCGTGAGGCCCGGCCCGCATCTGTTCAACGAGCAACCCACCCTGCTCTACGCCGTCTTCGCCTCGATGCTGGCCTCGAACCTGATCTATGTCGTCCTCGGCCTGTTCGCCGCCAAGCTCTTCGCGCGGATCACGCTGATCCCCGATGCGATCCTGTGGCCGGGCGTACTGATCTTCGCGATCGTCGGCGCTTACGGCCCCAACCAGTCGCTGGTCGATGTCTGGGTCATGCTCAGCTTCGGCGTGATCGGCTATATCATGCGCCGCTACGGCTTCTCGCCTGCGCCGCTGGTGATGGGCCTGGTGCTCGGCACGATGGTCGAGGAGACGTTGAAGCAATCCTTGCTGATTTTCGACCACAACTGGCTGCTGTTCTTTAGCCGGCCGATCGTGGTCGCCCTGTTCTTGGTGACGGCACTGAGCATTTGCGCGCCCTGGCTGATGCGGGCGATCCGAGGCGCGGGGAAATCGACACGCCTGCGTGCCGCCGAGAAATAGCCGCTCGGCCCCACAGGACGACGCAAGGTCTCGAACCGGAGCATTGCGAGGTCATGGAGCGGACGGAGCTCGGCCTCCCGCATTGGCAGATCGTCCCGAGGCTGGGCCGACACGCGTTAGGAGCCTTCTCGCCGCAACATGAACGTCCGCAAACGCACGACGCATTGCGACATTCCGGCTTCGATGACGGCCGCAATCACGCCGCATCGCGGGACTGCCCTGCCGGAAGCGGTCGCATTTGTCCGGGCCGATTAGGGCGTCGGCTTCTGCTGGGGAACGACGCCCCGATCGACGGCTTTCAGGCCGCATAGCCCTTCGGGAAAGCATCCTGCACATCCGGCTCAGGGACTTTGCCGCCGAAGGCGGAATGCCTGTACCAGGGCGTGCCCTTCCTCTCGGTCAGGTCATTCAGACGATCGAGGATGACCAGGCTGCTCTCGGCGAGCCCCTTCTCCATCGCCTCATAGTCGGGGAAATGCGCGAACGCGTCCTGCCAGACCGCGCGGCCCGCAAGATAGCCCGAGGCGCCGGCCCGATAGGCGAAGTTCATCGAGCGCTCGAAATCCGCCGCCGAGGCGCCGGCCGAGAGCATGACCCAGGGCTGCGGCAGCATCTTGCCCATCCTGTCGTAGGCGCCCTGAAGCGAAGCGGCGTCCTTGCTGTCGGGATCGGGCACATTGTGCACCAGGCCGGGCGGCTCGACCTTGTAGATGTCGATCTTGTATTTGGGGTCGCAGAAAGGCTCGAGCGAGGCCAGCACCAGCTCTTCGCGCTTCGCCTCCAGGGCTTTCGGATCCTCCCCCGGAAGCGGATAGATGAGCAATTCGAGCAGCATCACCATGTCGTTCGCGGCGCATTCCTCGCCCGCCTTCTGCACGAAGGCCTGCTGATGCGCGATGATCTCGGGATCGGCGTCGGGGCGATACCAGGCCAGCACCTTGCAGGCGTCGCCGCCGACGGCGCGCGTCTTGGCGACCGACCAATCGGGTATCGGATGCGACTTGCGGCCCTTGCTGGTGTTCTCGGTGATCGAGTGCTCGTAGGAGATGATCAGCCCGGTATCGGTCGGCAGCTCGTTGATGCAGTTGGCATAGCCGTAGAGCGGATCGATCAGCAGCGCCGAGGCCTTGGGGGAGAGGTGCTTGGTGATCAGGCGCTTGACCTCCACCACATCCTCGCGCGGCGGCTCCTTGGTGCCGCGCTTCTCTGCGATCGGCACGAAGAGCGGCGTGCGCTGGTCGATCGCGACCATCTTCCAGAAGCCGTCCTTGTCCGCGAGGCGGCGCGAACGCCAGAGCTTGCCGGGTGACATCTTCATCGTTGCATCTCCTGTGTACGCATCATGAGCCGATCGACCGAGGCCCGGTCGGGCATCTCGATCCATCCCATCCCGCTGTTGGCCTTCATCGCGGCGGCCGCAGTGGGGAGGCACGCCGTTGCCGACACAAACGATGCGTGTCTTCGCGCCCTCACGCCGGCACCAGGGCCGGCTTCAGCTTTTCGCCGCGCGAGAAGGACTGGAACAGGTCGGACAGGCCGTCGAGGTCGCAGGTACCGTCGACGAGACGCTCGTATTTCGTCCTGCCGGCCCGGAGCAGTTCGAGATTCTCGGCATAGTCGCCGATCGGGAAATAGAAGGAGCGGATCAGGAAGAAGTCCTTGAGCCGGATGGTCCGGGTCTCGGTGATCGCCCAGGCGGCGCTCTCGCCGATCTGGCAGATCGCGCCGTTCGGGCCGACCGCTTCCAGCGCCACCTGCCGGGCGGCATCCTTGCCGGTCGCCTCGACGACGATCGGATAGCGGCCCTCCTCCGCCGCCTCCGGCGTCGTGCGGCGGGCGCCGAAGCTCTCGGCGACCTCGGCGCGATAGTCGACCGGGTCGATCACGTCGATCGGTCCGTATCCCATCAGCTCGAGCGCGATGATCGCACCGAGCCCGATCGGCCCGGCGCCGAGCACCAGCGCCCGACCGGAGGGGACGACGCGGCGCGCCATGCGGATGCCATGGGCCGTCGTCCCGATCGTGTCGAGGAGCAGCGGGGCGAGCTTGTCGGAGATGTCGTCGGGCACGGCGAGTAGGCAGCGCTCCGGCGCCGCGAGCCTTTGCGCATAGCCGCCGTCGCGCTGCCAGCCGATGAGCCTGCGGGTCTCCTCGCCGCTGCACAGATGCGTGTTGCCCGCGCGGCAATCCTCGCAGGTCCCGCAGAAGACCGGGATGTAGGCGACGACGCGCTCGCCATGCCGCTCATGGCCCGGCTGCTCGATCACTCCCGCGATCTCATGGCCCGAAATGGTCGGCCAGCCGAGCTTCCAGGGCCGGAAATCGCTGCCGCAGAGCGCGCATGCGGTGACGCGCACCGTGACCTCGTCGGCAGCCGGCACCGGCTCGGGGAACTCCTCGATCGTGATCCGGCCTTCACCGTGGAATTTCGCAGCTTTCATCCCTTGACGGCTCCTGCGGCGAGGCCACCGACCAGCCGCTTCTGAATGATCATGGTCAGGACGAGGGGCGGCAGCGCGATGACCACGGCCGCGGCCATGAGCGCGCCCCAGTTGGTCACCCCCTCGCCGATGAAGTTGAAGCTCGCGACGATCGCCGTCTTGGTCTCGATGCCCGAGAGGACCAGCGCGAAGAGGAAATAGTTCCAGGAGAACACGAAGGACAGGATGCTGGCGACGACGACACCGCCCATGGTGACGGGCAGCACGACCATCCGCAGCACCTGGTCCTGGCGGGCGCCGTCCATCTCGGCGCTTTCGACGAGCTCGCGCGGCACGCACTCGAAATAGGGCAGCAGCACCCAGATCACGATCGGCATGGTGATGACCGCATGGGTCAGGATCATCGCGGTATAGCCACCGACGAGGCCGACCTGCCGGAACATCAGGAGCCAGGGCAGCAGGAACAGCGTGCCCGGCGCCATGCGGGCGAAGAGCGTCGCGGTGGCCGGCCATTGCCAGCGGTGCCAGGCCATGGCGAAGGCGGCGGGGATGCCGAGCGCGAGACCGAGCAAGGTCGAGCCGGTCGCGACGATGAAGCTGTTGATCGTGTTCTTGAGGAAATCGTTGCGGGAGAACAGCTCGACGAAGTTGTCGAGCGTCGGCGTGAAGAAGAGCTTCGGCGGGATGGCCGCGACCTCGATGCTCGGCTTGAAGGCCGACAGGAACGTCCAGGCGATCGGCACGCCGAGGATAATCAGCACGATGCCCAGCTGGATCGCATCGAAGGTCCTGCGGAGTTTCGGGGTCACCATGCGACCGCCCTCCGAAGCCGGGCGAAGACGAGAACCGTGCCGAGCACGATGGTGGCGAGCGTCACCATTACGGCGCTGGCATAGCCGAGCTCGAAGAACTCGAAGCCGCGCCGATAGGCCAGGATGTTGAGCGTGGTGCTCGATATGCCGGGGCCGCCCTGGGTCGTCAGGTAGATGATGTCGAAGAAGCGCAGGATGTCGACGCTGCGCAGCACGGCGGCGGTGATCAGGGTCGGGGCGAGCAGGGGCAGCGTGATGTAGCGTAGCCGCTGCCAGCTGGTCGCGCCGTCGATCTCGGCAGCGTCGTAGACATCGGTCGGCAGCGCGAGATAGCCGCCCATCACGATCAGGGCGACGAAGGGCGTCCACTGCCAGGTGTCGAGCCCGGCCACCGTCCACATCACGGTCGCGGGATCGGACAGCCACAGGCCGGGCGGCAGGCCGATCTTCTCCAGCAGCCAGTTGGCGATGCCGAAGCTCGGATCGAGGATGACGATGGCCATCATGCCGACGACGACCGGGGGCAGCATGAAGGGCGAGATCAGGATCGGGCGCACGATGCCACGCGCCCATTGCGAGCGCGCCAGGAGCAGCCCGAGCCAGGTGCCGAGCACGAGCTGCGCCGCCAGCGAGACGACATAGAGGAAGAAGGTCAGGCGTAGCCCGTTCCAGAACTCGCCGTCCGCGAACATCTTCCGGAAGTTGGCGAGGCCGGCGAACTTGGGATCCTGGCCGAGTTGCACATCGGCGAGCGCGAGCCAGACGGCGAAGCCGAAGGGATAGACGATCATGGCGGCCGCGAAGGCGAGAGCCGGGATCGCCATCCAGCGATAGCTCCGCCTGAGATTTACGGTCGCCATGGCCTGTCTCCCGTCCGGCGCGGCTACTGGAGCTTCGCCAGTTCGGCGTCGGCCGCCTTGGCGGCCTCGAGCGCAGTCGCCTTGCCCTGCACGATCTCCTGCATCGCGCCGCCGATGATGTCGCGCGCCTTCGGCACGTCGTCGGTGGGAGACTGGTAGACGCCGATGCCGGTCTTGCCGAGCTCGACCAGGGCCTCCGCCCAGGCCTTGCGGACCGGCTGCTCCTTCACCCACGCGTCGAAATCGGCTCCCTTGAACACGCTGGCGCGGGGCGGCGCGACGCCGGCCGTGACGAGCTTGGCCTGGACCTCGCGGCTCGTCGCCCATTGCGCGAACAGCCAGGCGGCCTGCTGCTTGCGGGAATTGGCCGAGATGGTGATGCCCCAGCCGATGGCGACCGGCTTGGAGATGCCGCTCTCCTTGCCGGGCGGCAGCACCTTGATGCCGAGATCCTCCGCCCGGCCCGGGAACTTCATGATGTTGGCGAATTCGTTGCTCGCCTCATGCGTCATCGCGGCCTTGCCCTGGCCGATGAGCTGCGTGACCTGCGTGAAGGTGTGGTTCAGCGCGCCGGGCGGCGCGTAGTCGCGCATCAGGGTCGCGTATATCTCGAGGCCCTTGACGGAATTCGGCTGCGACAGGCCGGGCTTGCCGTCCGGCGTCGCGAAGGAGCCGCCCGCATTGAAGATGAAGCCCGCCATCGCATAGGGCGTCACGCTCCGGATGCCGCGCCCCGTCCAGGGCGTGATGCTGGCATCGCAAGCCTTGATCGCGGCCGCCGCCGGAACGATGTCCTCCAGGGCTTTCGGCTCGGCGATCTTGCACTTCTCGAAGACGTCCTTGCGCCAATAGAAGAGCGGACCTTCCTGATTGATCGGGACGGCCACGACCTTGTCGCCGAAGGTCGAGGCAGTCCGGATCGAGGCGCCGAAATCCTCATAGTCGTAGTCGGGCGCGGTCTTGGCCTTGTCCTTCATCATCGCGGCGAGATCGGCGTACCAGCCTGCCCGGTTGAAGATCGCGCCCTCGCGGCTCGTCAGGGTCATGAAGACGTCGACGTCGGGCGACTTGCCCTGCATCAGCGTCGTCAGGCGCGCGCGGTACTGCTCCTCGTTGAAGATCTCGATGCGCGCCTCGATCCCGGTCTTGGCCTGGAAGTCCTTCACCATCTCGCGCATGGCCTGCGACCAGGGATGGTTGTTGAACATCAGGTTGATGGTCTGGCCGGATTGGGACTTCCAGTCGAAGCCTTGTGCCGCCGCAGGTGCCGTCGCGAGAGCCGTGGCGACGAACGCGCCGCCGATGAAGCCGAGCTTCCTCATGCGTCTTCTCCCCTTCAACTAGCCCCGTTTTTCGAGGCGGTTTCGATATCGTCTCGACGCTCCCTGCCCGAGGGCGTCGCAATTTCGTCAGGAGGCGACGTACCCCCCATCGACCGGGATGGTGACCCCGTTGATGAGCTTGGCGGCCGGCGAAGCCAGGAACACGGCCGTGCCGGCCAGCTCCTCCGGCGCCGACCAGCGCTTCGTCGGCAGGCGCAGCATCAGCTTGGCATTGAACTCGGGATCTTCCTGTCCCGGCCGGCTGATCTCGGTCTTGATCCAGCCCGGCGCGATGGCGTTCACCCGGATGCGATCCTCCGCATAGGCGACCGCCAGCGATTTCGTCAGGCCGACGATGCCGGTCTTCGCCGAGGCGTAGGCAGGAATGTAGGGCGCCCCGAAATAGGAGAACATCGAGGCGATGTTGATGAGGCAGCCTTCGCTCGCCTTGAGGTGCGGGCGGAAGGCTTCGGCGAGGCGCATATTGCCGACGAGGTGGATGTCGACGATGTCGGCGAAGACCTCGGGCTTGAACTCCTCGTGCCGGATCAGCCGGCCGGCGCAATGGATCAGGACATCAAGCCGGTCGATCCTCTTCGCCAGCGCCAGGACAGCCTCGCTGTCGCGAACATCGAGCTGATGGAAGTCGAAGCCCTCATCCTTCGCCGGCGGCTTGACGTCCGTGAGGATGACGGTGGCGCCGCCCGCCTTGAAGGCATGGGCGAACGCCATGCCGATCCCGCCGGTGCCGCCGCTGATGAGGACGTGCCGGCCGGCGACCGAGAAGTCGGGAGCGCTCATCGCCGGTCCTCGCGTGGACAGGCCGCCGCCGCGGCGACGATGTGGACGAATTGCCTCGTCATCAGCTCCTCCCTGCGGCACGCCGCGTGGCTGCCGATTTTCGTTATTGAACTCATGAAGGCATGTATTGTTGTTTTCCGCAAGCGCATATTCGATTTCGCGTATCGGGGCTTGCGCGACGCCTTGAGTGTCGCTGCTATGTGCCCCGCGGCAGGAGAATCGTGACGAACCATGCAGGCTGACACCCGGCACCAGCGGATTCTCGACCTCCTGATGCGACGCGGCTATGCCGGCATCGACGAGCTCACCATCGCCTTTGGAGTGACGCCGCAGACGATCAGGCGCGATCTGCAGGAGCTCGCCGACAAGGGCCTCCTGCGCCGCCGCCATGGCGGCGCGAGCGTCTCGTCCAGTACCGCCAACACTGATTATGCGCGCCGGCATGTCGAGAACGCGGAAGCGAAGGCGCGCATCGCATGGGCCGCTGCCGATCTCATCGCGCCGGATTCCTCGCTCTTCCTGACCGCGGGCACCACCATGGAGGCCGCTGCCGAGGCGATTGCGAAGTCCGCGAGCGGCAGCCTGCGCGTGGTCACCAACAGCACCACCGCAGCCCGCACGCTCGGCCGCAATCCTGCTGTCTCGGTCCTCGTCACAGGCGGAACCTGGATGACGAACAACGAGGCCCTGGCCGGTCCGGCAGCGGCCGACTTTGCCGACCGCTATCGCTGCGACGTGATGATGACGAGCTGCGGCGGCATCGATCCCGACGGCTGGCTGCTGGAATTCCGCGACGAGGAGGTGGTGACGGCCAAGGCGATGCTGGCCAATGCCCGCCGCCGTGTCCTTCTCGTCGATCACACCAAGTTCGCGCGGGTCGCGTCCTGCAAGCTCGCTCATCTCGAGGAGATGACCACGATCGTGACCGATCGGGCGCCCGGCCAGGAGATGACCCGTCTCATCACGCGCGCGAAATGCGAGCTGATCGTCGCGCGTTGATGCGCGGCATCCTGCAGGCGAACCACCGCCGGGGCGCCGGTACGATCAGCGGGCGCAGGATCGCAGATCGTGGCAGCGGCGAATTCGCGGATGGGATGCCGGCTCGGTGGCTCGCCGTGTCCGAGACAGCGAAAGGCGGGTGATCGAGCCTATCCGGCGCCCTGCCTTTCCGCAAAAATCCAGCCCTTGCCCGAGGGCTTGGCTCGCCCCTCCGCTTGCAGCTTGAGGAGATGGGCAGTGACGTTGCGCTCGGCCGCCTGGCGCAGCCAGGGGTGGGTCTGTGAATAGAGCTTGTCGACCAGCTCGCGTGGCGTGACCGCGCCGTCGCGCAAGGCTTCGGCGATCGCCTCCTCGCGCCTGATCCGGTAGTCGAGCAGTTCCTGGATATAGGGCGCCGCATCCGATAGCGGCGGCCCATGCCCCGGCAGCAGCAGCCGGTCGCGCCGCGCCAGCAGGCGCCGCAGGCTCCGGAAATAGGCGGCCATGTCGCCCCCCGGGGGCGATACGACGCTGCTCGACCAGCTCATGACATGGTCGGCGCTGAAGACGACGCCGTCGGGGCGGGCGAAGCAGAGATGGTCGCTGGCGTGGCCGGGCGTATGCAGGCAGGCCATGCCGGCAACCATGCCGCCGTCCTCAAGCGGCACGTCCGGCTGGAAGGCCGGATCGGCACTGCGGTGGAAGGCGAAGGTCCTGGCGCCCGTCCGCGCTTTCAGCGCCGCCAGCGCGCCAAGATGATCGGAATGGCTGTGGCTGAGCAGGATCGCTGCGACGCAGCCCTCGGTCGCCTCGAGGATGGCCTGGACATGGCCCGCATCGTCCGGCCCGGGATCGAGGACGACCACGCCCTCTCCCGCCTCGATCAGATAGGTGTTGGTACCGTGATAGGTCATCAGGCCGGCATTGGGCGCAACGATGCGCCTGATGCCTGGCGCGACGGTGGTTGCACGCCCGCGCTCCGGTTCCGGCTCGGTCAGATAGGGCAAGATCGCTTCCCCGGCCGTCGCGGAATGCTGCCGCACCGGGCTGTGGCGCCGGCGCTCGACGCGATGCGACCCCGCACGCCTCAACGGTCCAATCGGCGCGAGAGTCGTGGTGTCGACCCGCGCCTTGAAACGATTGGAACTGACGATCGGCATAGCCCTCTCCGCCCTGGCGACCGCGAGGGGCACGATCGCCCGCAAACACGGTTTGACCTGGCGCCCTGGAGACCTCTAGTTCCCTGTCGACGATGGTCGGCGAGCGCTCTACGCCGGCGGAAGCACGG
>PNLY01000013.1 GCA_013823325.1 Methylobacterium sp. | reverse complement strand
GCCATCTGCGCGTCATGGACAAGCGCCGCCGCAAGCCCGTTCGGCCAGAAGACCTTGGGGCGCGGCATGAAGTGCTTTTCCATGTTGTCGGTGTGCATCTCGACGAGGCCGGGCGCGACATAGTCGCCCTGCACATCGATCGCCTCCGGCAGGGAGGAGCGGCCCTGGTCGACCGAGCGGATGCCGTTCTCGTCGAAGGCGATGGTCCCGGTAACGACCTCGTCCTCGAGGATCAGGCGGGCATTGGTCAGGATGGTGGACATCAGGCGGCCTTCCGGAAATCGGTGATGTCGAGATAGCGGGTCGCGACAGCCTCTCGCACGGCTTCGTCATGGAAGATACCGACGATGGCTGAGCCCTGCTCGCGCGCCTCGGCGATCAGCTTGACCACGACGTTGCGGTTGTTGGCGTCGAGCGAGGCGGTCGGCTCGTCGATCAGCATGATCGGCGAGGGATCGACGAAGGAGCGGGCGATGTTGACCCGCTGCTGCTCGCCGCCGGAGAAGGTCGCAGGCGCCAGATCCCAGAGACGCTGCGGCAGGTTGAGACGCGCCAGCATGGATTTCGCGCGCTCGCTCGCCTCCTCAGGGGAAGCGCCGCGGGCGAGCAGCGGGTCGCGAACGATGTCGAGCGCCGTGACGCGCGGGATGACGCGCAGGAACTGCGAGACGAAGCCGAGCGTGCGGCGGCGGATGTCGAGCACGGTCCGCGGCACGGCCGAGACGATGTCGATAGGGCGGCCGCAATGGGTGATGGCGATGGTGCCGGAGGTCGGCCGGTAATTGCCGTAGAGGATGCGCAGCAGGCTCGACTTGCCGGCGCCCGAGGCCCCCGCCAGTACCAGCGCCTCGCCGGCAGCGACCGAGAAGTTGACATTGTCGAACACCGGCAGGCGCACGCCGCCCTGATTGTGCAGGGTGAATTCCTTGGCGACGTTCTCGACGTGAATCATCGTGGTCATGATCGAGATGCCTTGCGGGTTCGGGGTGACGCGGTTGTGACGGCGCTCATACGGTGAGCACCGCCGAGGTCAGCAATTGCGTGTAGGCGTGCTGGGGATCGTCGAGGACCTGGTCGGTCAGGCCCTGCTCGACGACGCGGCCATCCTTCATCACCATCAAACGGTCGGTGAGCAGGCGGGCGACAGCGAGGTCGTGGGTGACGATGATCGCGGCGAGGCCGAGATCGCGCACCAGCACGCGCAAGAGGTCAAGCAGGCGGGCCTGGACGGAGACGTCGAGGCCGCCGGTCGGCTCGTCCATGAAAACGAGCTTCGGCTCGGAGACCAGCACGCGGGCGATCTGCAGGCGCTGCTGCATGCCGCCGGAGAACTGGCGCGGCCGGTCGTCGATGCGGGTTCCGGCGATCTCGACGCGCTGCAGCCAGTCGAGCGCGGTCTCGCGGATTCTGCCATAATGCCGCGCGCCATTGTCCATCAGCCGCTCGCCGACATTGCCGCCGGCCGAGACGTCCATGCGCAGCCCGTCGCGCGGATTCTGGTGGACGATGCCCCAGGCCGTGCGCATTAGCCGCCGACGCTCCTGCTCGGCGACCGAGTAGATGTCGAGCGGTTCGATTCCGCCCCGAAACAGCACCTGCCCCTCGTCGGGCTTGTCGATGCCGGCAAGGCAGCGCAGCAGGGTCGATTTGCCCGAGCCGGATTCGCCGACGATGCCGAGAACCTCGCCCGGCCAGAGCTCGAAGGAGACCTCGGCGCAGCCGATGCGCTCGCCATAGAAGCGGCTGACGCCGGCGACCGAGAGCAGCGGGGCAGGATCGAGCGTCAGCTCCTGCGGATTGACCTGCATGTTCATGGCTTGGCCTCGTCTTCGACCAGATGCAGCGCCGAGGCATCGGCGAGCATGGCGCCGCGATGGCCGTCGGCCCGCCGCGTCTCGCAGTGATGGCTGTCGGAGCAGACGAACATCCGCCCGCCCTGGTCGTCGATCACCACCTCGTCGAGATAGGAATCGGCGGCGCCGCAGAGCGCACAGGGCTGCTCCCAGCTCTGGATGCGGAAGGGATGGTCGTCGAAATCGAGGCTGCGCACGCTGGTGTGCGGCGGCACCGCATAAATGCGCTTCTCGCGGCCGGCGCCGAAGAGCTGCAGCGCCGGCGACATCTGCATCTTCGGATTGTCGAATTTAGGGATCGGCGACGGCGCCATCACATAGCGGCCATTGACCATGACCGGGTAGTCATAGGTCGTCGTCACCTCGCCGAAGCGGGCGATGTTCTCGTAGAGCTTGACCTGCATCAGCCCGTATTCGGCCCAGGCGTGCATCTTGCGCGTCTCGGCCTCGCGCGGCTCGAGCTTCCTGAGCGGCTCGGGCTGCGGCACCTGGTAGACCATGATCTGGCCGGCCTTCAGCGGCGCCTCGGGGATGCGGTGGCGGGTCTGGATGATCGTCGCCTCGTCGGTCGCCTCGGTCGTCCGGGCATCGGCGGTGCGCTCGAAGAAGCGGCGGATCGAGACGGCGTTGGTGGTGTCGTCGGCGCCCTGGTCGATCACTTTCAGCGTATCGTCGGGCCCGATGATCGCGGCGGTGACCTGGATGCCGCCGGTGCCCCAGCCGCGGGCGAGCGGCATCTCGCGCGAGCCGAACGGCACCTGGTAGCCCGGGATCGCGACCGCCTTGAGCAGAGCGCGGCGGATCATCCGCTTGGTCTGCTCGTCGAGATAGGCGTAGTTGTAGGCCGGCCTGGTCTCGTCGGTGATGCTCTGGTGCACGGTCATTCCGCGGCCTCCGGCAGGGCTTCCTGTTGCTCGGCAAGGCGCTTCTCGCGCTCCTTGCGGATGCGGCGGATCAGTTCGAGCTCGCCCTGGAAATCGACATAGTGCGGCAGCTTCAGGTGCTCGACGAAGCCGGCCGCCTCGACATTGTCGGAGTGGTAGAGGACGAACTCGTCCTGCTGCGCCGGATAGGTCGCCGCTTCGCCGAGTTCGCGGCATTTAAGCGCCCTATCGACCAGCGACATCGACATCGCCTTGCGCTCGCTATGGCCGAAGGAGAGCCCGTAGCCGCGGGTGAACTGCGGCGGGACCTCCTTGGAGCCGGCGAACTGGTTGACCATCTGGCATTCGGTCAAAGTGATGTCGCCGAGATCGACGGCGAAGCCGAGCTCCTCCGGCACGAATTCGACCGCGACCTCGCCGACCCGGATCTCGCCAACGAAGGGATGGCTGTTGCCGTAGCCGCGCTGCACGGAATAGCCGAGGCCGAGCATGAAGCCCTCGTCGCCGCGCGCCATCGCCTGCAGGCGGACATCGCGATCGGCGGGGAAGGTGACGGGCTCGCGGGTGAGATCGAAGGGACGCGGATCGCCTTCGGGCGGGGCTTCCTCTTCCATCAGCCCTTCGGCGCCGAGGATATCGGGCACGCGCGGCATGTGGGAGTCGAGGGGTTTCACGTCATGCTCGGGCTTGACCCGAGCATCGCCTGCCGCGGTTGCGCGGGAGGCGCCTTCTTGTCCCGAGATGGTCGGGTCAAGCCCGACCATGACGTCCGGGGAATCCATCAGCGAAAAGTCGAAGAGGCGGTGCGTGTAGTCATAGGTCGGGCCGAGCACCTGGCCGCCCGGCAGGTCCTTGTAGGTGGCGGAGACGCGGCGGCGGATTGCCATTGTCGCGGTATCGAGCGGCTCGGAGGAGCCGAAGCGCGGCAGCGTCGTGCGATAGGCCCGCATCAGGAAGGCGGCCTCGATCGCATCGCCCTGCGCTTGCTTCAGCGCCAGCGCGGCGAGATCGGGATCGTAGAGCGAGCCTTCGTTCATCACGCGCCCGCAGGCGAGGCCCATCTGCTCGCGAATCTGCGCGACGGCGAGCTCCGGCACGCTCTCATCGCCGCGCCTTGCCTCGGCGACGAGATCATGTGTGGCGAGAATGGCGGCTTCGCCGCCCTTGACCGCGACATACATCAGTAAAGCTCCCGGCGGGGCATTCAGCGGGCCTCCACGATTTGCGTCGAGCGCGGCAGGCCGAGCACCTGCGCGCCATGGACCAGCAGGAGATCGACACCGAGCGGGTAGAGCGCGGCGTTGTCCTCGACCTCGGCCCAGAATTCCGGACGCAAGCCGGCTGGAGCGACGGCGCGCTGGCCGGGAATGCCGGGACCTTCGAGCGTAACGGTCGCGCCACCTTCGAGCCCGGCACACTGGACCAGCACCGTGGTCGAGCGATCCGGGAACTGGTCGTCGCCGGCGTTGAAGGCGGCGAGCTTCGGCTCGGTCCCAGCACCATCGATCACCGCGAAGGCGGCGCGGGCGGGATACTCGACGAGGGTGGCGCCGCAATGGAAGCGCAGCCAGGCACCGGCCGGGCCGTCGCGGAGGGCAGCCGGCAGCCAGATCGGCGTTTCGTAGTCGGCAAGCGTCAGCAGCGCGACGGCAGTCGCGGGTTCAAGTCCGACAGGCGTCTCGACCGAAACGCTGATGTCGTAAGCGAGGCCCGGCTCGGATAGCGCCGCCAGCAGGGCGCGAAACGCACCTTGCGACTGGAAGACCGGGTCGGCGAAGCCGGCGCCGATGAGGGTGTCGTTGGGAGTCATCAGCCGCCCCTGACCAGCGTGAAGAAATCGACTTTGGTGGCAGCCGCCTTGCGCGAGGCGAGTTCGCGGGCGGCCTGCTGCTGCTGCGCCAGGGCGAAGACGCCGCGCCGCAGCGGACCGGTCTCGATCTCGCTTTGGAGAAGCGCGTCGGTGATCGCTGCCAACCTCGCCTTGCGGCCGTCGCGACCGAGTGCGTAGGAGAAGCCCATCGCGCCGCTGTCGAGGCGGACGACGCAGCGCGTCACCGTGGCCTCGCCGAGATTGAAGCGGCGGCCGGCGCCGCCAGCGCGGCCCTCGACCATGACGGTGCCGGTCTCGGGCGCCTTCAGCACTTCATGCGTCGGAAGCGGTCCCGCCTGCTGTAGCAAGGCGTCGATCTCGCCTCGGGTCGCACGGGCCAGCACTGCCATCCATTGCTGGCGTGTCGCGGTATCGGTCATGCCCCTGTCGGCCTCTCGCCAAGCGCTAATGTCTAGACTATAATAAGCCTGTCACCGGAAAAGGTCTATACATTTTGGATGAAACTTTGATGACGCCGGGCTTGCCGCATCAGGGCGGTGATGGCGGCACGGCCTGGCGGCGGATCGCCGACGCGCTGGCGGCCTCGATCGAGCAGGGTGAATACGAGCCCGGCGACACGCTGCCGGCCTCGGTCGCGCTGGCCGAGCGCTATGGCGTGCACCGGCACACGGTACGCCAGGCCTTTCGACATCTGGCCGAGCGCGGGCTGGTGACGGTCTCACGCGGCCGGGGCACGCAGGTGACGGCGCCGCGCTTCCCCTACAAGCTCGGCCGCCGCGTCAGCATGCGCACCAATTTCGGCGCTGCGGGTATCGCCGTGTCCGGCGCGGTGCTCGCGTCGGAGGTCGTTGTCGGCGCGGCAGAGCATTGTGCTGTGCTTGGGGTTCCCGAGGGCACGCCTCTGTGGGCGATCGAGACCCTGAGCCGGGCGGGCGGCACGCCGGTCGGCACCGGCATCCATTATCTCAGCGTCGAGCGCTTTCCGCGCTTCGACGAGATCCTGACCGAAGCGGGCTCGTCGATCACCGCCGCCTTCAAGGCCTGCGGCATTCCCGATTATGTCCGGCGCTCGACCCGTCTGGCGGCACGGCTCGCCAGCGAGCGCGAGGCGGCGCTGCTCAAGATCGAGCCGGGCGCGGCGGTGCTGACCTCGGACGCGCTCGACGCGCTGCCCGATCTGACGCCGATCCACATCGTCAACAGCGTCTTCGCCGGCGAGCGGATGGAGATGGTGGTCGAGCCCTTCGGGGACTAACGCCCCTCCACCACACGAGGCTCAGCCACGCTCGTAGAGCAGGCGGGCGCGGATCGTGCCGTCGAGGGCACGGATCTCCTCGATGATCTCGCGCGCGACCTCGCCGACCGGATCGGCCTCCATCACGACATAGCCGATCTCGCCGTCGGTCTGGAAATTCTGGGCGGCGATGTTGATGTTGCGGCTGGCGAAGACGTCGTTGAGGCGGCGCAGCATGCCCGGCGCATTGCGCTGGACCTGGATGAAGCGCGTGCCGGCCGGGCGCGCCGGCAACTGCACCTGCGGGAAATTGACCGCGCCGACGGTCGAGCCGACATCGGAATAGTCGACCAGCTTGCGCGCCACCTCGGCGCCGATGCGCTCCTGCGCTTCTTCCGTCGAGCCGCCGATATGCGGGGTCAGGATGACGTTGGGCAGGCCCTGGATGGGTGTGACGAAGCGTTCGCTGTTCGAGGCCGGCTCCTTCGGGAAGACGTCGACCGCCGCGCCGGCGAGCGCGCCGCTACGCAGCGCCTCGGCAAGGGCGTCGAGGTCGACGACCGTGCCGCGCGAATTGTTGATGAGATAGGCGCCCTGCTTCATCGCCGCAATCTCGGCCTTGCCGATCATGTTGTGCGTGGCGGGCGTCTCCGGCACGTGCAGCGAGACGACGTCGCTGTTGGCGAGCAGGGCCTTCAGGCTCTCGACCGGCTCGGTGTTGCCATGGCGCAGGCGGTCGGTGTGATCGTAATAGATCACGCGCATGCCCATCGCCTCGGCGATGTTGGAGAGCTGGCTGCCGATATTGCCGTAGCCGACGATGCCGAGCACCTTGCCGCGCACCTCGAAGGAGCCGTTTGCCGACTTGTCCCAGCCGCCCTCATGCGCCGAGCGCGAACGGTCGGGGATCCGGCGCAGCAGCATGACGATCTCGCCGATGGTCAGTTCGGCGACGCTGCGGGTGTTGGAGAAGGGCGCGTTGAAGACGGGTATGCCGCGCAGGCGGGCGGCGTCGAGATCGACCTGATTGGTGCCAACCGAGAAGCAGCCGACGGCGAAGAGGCGCTTGGCGGCGGCGAAGACCGGCTCGGTGAGCTGGGTGCGCGAGCGGATGCCGAGGATATGCGTCTTCTCGATCGCCTCGACCAGCTGGGCCTCGTCGAGCGCCTTCGGCAGGCGGGTCAGGTTGGTGTAGCCGGCCTGCTGCAGCGCGGCGACGGCGGAATCGTTGATCCCCTCGAGCAGGAGAACGCGGAGGCGGTCCTTCGGGAAGGAAAGCCGGTCGGTGGGGAGGTTCATGGCGCGCTCAGGTGGTCCAGCGATGCGCCCGCTCGCCCGGTCGGGCGGAAGGCGCCGGAGCGCCCGCTATAGACCTGTTGTCGCAGCGCACAACCGCAAAGTTGTCGCGGCCGCCTCCCGCTAGGCGCTCGCCGCGCGCAGCGGCACAACTCCGCCTGGCGAAGCGGGTTTGAGGTGCTGCTGCGGCAGGAGGAAGGGCTGACCGGCCGGCGGCAAGCGGCTGAACGAGAGCGACACGCGGAAAACACCGCGCAACAGATTGTCGTCGAGGATCGTCGCCGGCTCGCCCTGCGCGACGATCGCGCCCTCATGCATCACCACCAGCCGGTCGGCATAGGTCACGGCGAGGTTGAGGTCGTGCAGCACGACCAGAACCGCCGCGCCCTGCGCTGCGATGCTGCGGGCGGCATCGAGCAGCGAGAGCTGGTGGCAGAGATCGAGGCTGGCGATCGGCTCGTCCAGGAACAGGATCTGGCGCTTGGCCACGCTGCGGCCGGCTTCCAACTGGCAGAGCGCCCTGGCGAACTGGACGCGCTGCTGCTCGCCGCCGGAGAGGGTCTGGTAGTGCCGGCCAGCAAGACCGACGACGCCGGCAGTCTCGAGCGCCTGGGCGATGATCTCGCTCTTGCGGGTACGCGACTGCGCCCGGCCGACGCCTTCCAACCCCAGCCGTGCGACCTCGTAGACGCTGAACGGGAAGGCGAGACGCTGGTTCTGCACCATCACGGCGCGGCGACAGGCCAGTTCCCAGGCCGGGATCTGCGGGAGGGTCGCGCCATCCATGCGGACCGTGCCCTGCGATGGCGACAGCTCGCCGGTGAGAAGCTTGAGCAGGGTCGACTTGCCGGCGCCGTTGGGGCCGACGACGATCGTGGTGGCACCTTCTTCGAGCGCAAGCGAGGCACCGCGTACCAGAGTGCTGCCGCGCACAGCAAAAGACAGCTCATCCGCTTCGAGGATCGCCATGCTCAGAGCTCCGCGATCCGGCCGCGGCGCAGCAGCAGCCAGAGGAAGAAGGGCGCGCCGATGAAGGCGGTGACGATGCCGATCGGCAGTTCCGCCGGCACGACGACGAGGCGGGCGATGATGTCGGCGCCGACCAGCAGCGCTGCGCCGCCGACAGCCGACAGCGGCAGCAGCAGGCGGTGGTCGGGGCCGATCGAGAGCCGGATCAGATGCGGCACGACGATGCCGACGAAGCCGATCACGCCGGCTGCGGCGACGCTGGCGCCGACCGCGAGCGCGACCAGCAGGATCGCGAGCGCCTTGATGCGCTGGACGGGGATGCCGAGATGAAACGCCTCGGCCTCGCCCAGCATCAGCGCATTGAGCCCGCGCGCCAGCAGCGGCACGGCGAAGAGCAGCGGCAGCACGATCGGCGCCACCGCCGAGAGCTTGGTCCAGCTGGCGCCGCCGAGGCTGCCGAGCGACCAGAAGGTCAGGTCGCGCAATTGCCGGTCGTCGGAGACGAAGGCGAGCAGGCCGGTGAGCGAGCCGGCCAGCGCGCCGAGGGCGACGCCGGCGAGCAGCATGGTCGCGACCGAGGTGCGGCCCTGGCGCGTCGCGATCAGGTAGAGCGCCAGCGTCGAGACGAGGCCGCCGAAGAAGGCGCCGAAAGGCAGCACCGCGAAGGGCAGCTTCATTGCGAAGGCCGAGAGGAAGCGGTCGCCGAGCACGATGGTCGCAGCGGCAGCGAGGCCGGCGCCGGCGGAGACGCCGACCAGGCCGGGATCGGCGAGCGGGTTGCGGAACAGGCCCTGCATCAGCGCGCCGGAAATGGCGAGAGCGGCCCCGACCAGCGCCCCTAGCAGCAGGCGCGGCATGCGGATGTTGAGCACGACCAGCGCCTCGCGGCTGTCGAGCAGACCGGCAGGGCCCAGACCGAGCTTCGCCAGCAGGATGTCGGCGACGCGGCCGGGCGCGATGGCGAAGGCCCCCGCCCCGAGCGAGAGCAGCATCAGCAGCACGCAGATCCCGACCAGCGCCGCGATGGCGATCATGCCCTTGCGACGATGGCCAGCGGTGAGCACGGCCAGCGCCGCGGCACTCGCATTCGGGGCCTGCTTCATGGCGAGCGTCATTTGGCAGCGGAGAGCTGGGCGATCTTGGCCTCGGGATAGAGCTCAGCCATCAGGTCCCGCGCCGCGTTCGGGGTGCGCGGGCCGAAGCCGAGCAGATAGAGCCCGTCCATCCGGATCAGCGATTTCTGCTTCGCCGCCGGCGTCTCCGAGAAGGCCGGCATGGCGAAGAGCTCGTCGGGACCGGCGTTGTGGGCGCTGGAATGACTCATCATCAGCACGACATCGGGCGCCGCGGTGATGATCGCCTCGTCGGTCATCGGCTTGAAGCCCTCGACCGCGCCGGCAGCGTTGATGCCGCCGGCGAGCGCGATGATCGCGTCGGCGGTGGTGGCCCGGCCACCGACCAGGGTGCGCCCATTCTGCAGGGAGAGCACGAACAGGACGCGCTTCTGCCGGGGCAGGCCGGAGCGCAGCTTGTCGAGTTCGTCGAAGCGCCGCTTCACCGCGGCGGCAAGCTGCTGCGCCGGCTCGGCGACGCCGGCGGCCTTGCCGATGGCTGCAATCTTCGAAACCACGGCCTCCGGCGACAACGCTTCCGGGATCATGGTGATCGGCGTGCCGGATTCCTTGAGCAGAGCGAGTGCATCAGGCGGGCCGGCGCCTTCCACCGCGATGACCTGCGAGGGTTTGAGCGAGAGCACGCCCTCGGCCGAGAGCGCCCGGACATAGCCGACGCTCTTCTTGTCCTTCAGCGCTTCCGGCGGCCACTGGCTGGTGGTGTCGACCCCGACGACCTTGTCCTGCTGGCCGAGCGCGTAGAGCACCTCGGTGACGACGCCCCCAGCCGCGACGATGCGCTCGGCGGTCTGCGCCTGGGCAGGCGCGACGACGGTCAGCCGTTCGAGCGACCCGGCAAGGCCGCCCATCGCCAACAGCGAGATGACGGCAGCGGCCACGATCTCACGGCCGAGGCGCTTGGCCCTGAGGCCTGCGAGCGGAGCGGATGAAGGCGCTTGCAGCGTACCCATGATCGATCTCGTGCATGCGACCGCGTGCAGCAGAAGCGCCTGCGACGCTCAGCTACACTGAAGTCATTACAAAGTAATAGCTCTTTTATAACCGTTCAAAACAACGATTATTGGAGCCGTTATTGACGGTGATAGGCAGCTTTACTAAGGAGGGTCAAGAGCGGCGCAAGCTGCCGGACCATCACGTTTTTCCAAACCGCCGAGGATTTCCCGATGTTCATCGCCATGAACCGCTTCAAGGTCGTCAAGGGGGAGGAGGAGGCCTTCGAGACGGTCTGGTCCTCGCGCAAGACCCGCCTCGACGAGATGAAGGGCTTCATCGCCTTCCATCTGCTCAAGGGCCCGGAGAAGGAGGACCATACCCTTTATTCCTCGCACACGACCTGGGCCTCGAAGGACGATTTCACCGCCTGGACCAAGTCCGACCAGTTCCGCGAGTCGCACCGCAATGCCGGCCAGCCGCGGCCGGCGCCGCTCTATCTCGGCCACCCCGAATTCGAGGGCTTCGAGACGATCCTGACCGAGCACAACCCGCATCTGCCGCGCCAGGCGGCCGAGTGAGAGGCTGATCACGATGTCGCTTGCCGAGACATTGGCCCCGCCCGCCCCTGCCGAGGCGATGGAGAAGGTCCGGGCGGCGCTCGCCGCCAAGCCCGACGGGGTGATCGAGGCGGTCGCGCGCGAGCACGGCGTCTCGACGCTCGCCGTACTGGAGGCGACCCCGGAGGACCAGCGCCGCTTCATCGCAGCGGAGCGCTTCGAGGCGCTCTGGCAGGAGCTTGCGACCTGGGGCAAGGTGCTGTTCATCGTGCACACCCCCGACATCGTGCTCGAATGCGAAGGCTCGCTGCCGGTCGGCTCCTTCGGCCATGGCTACTACAATATCCATGGCGACAGCCCGATCGGCGGCCACATCAAGGCAGGCAACTGCAAGGCGATCTATCTGGTCGACCGTGCCTTCCATGGCCGCCGCTCCTGCTCGGTGCAGTTCTTCAATGGCGCCGGCGAGGCGATGTTCAAGGTCTTCGTCCGCCGCGACGCGGCGCGCGAATTGCTGCCCGACCAGGTCGCCCGCTTCGAGGCGCTGAAGCGCGACTTCGCCTGAGACCGATCCGCTCCGGCTGGCGGACACATCGATCGAAGCCTCCGCCGTCCGCCGGCGGAGGCATGATTGTCAGGCTTATGGCGCATGGCCGCAGGTGGATCACTGACAAATGACGTCAATCGCCACTTTTCCGCCATACGCACCATCATACCGATCGAGCAACTGCAGCGACATCGCGAAAGACCGAGAATTTACCGAGCGTTAACCATAGAGGCGCAGCCTTCTGCCCGCGGAGCGAAGCGACGTGATCGATCCCATTGATCGCGTGCGGGCTCCGACAGGCAAGCGCCATGGCCAGCCGGCCGGCGACGACGACCTGCCCACGGCCCCGGCTGAGGACGCTGAGATGGCGGCACAGCTCGCCCTGACCCGGGTCAGTCTCGTCAAGGACCTGATCGGACCGGCATCGACCGCGCCCACTCCCAGGGCCGCGCTGTCGTCACTCACCCAGAAGACCGGCTTCCGCGACGGCGCCATGCTGGCGCTGCGCTTCGTGCAGGCGCGCCTGCTGTCGGTGTGGGGGCTGCTGCTGGCGGCCGCCCTTTGTCCGCCCAAGGTCTTCGCCGACTTCGCGATCTTCGCGGCTCTGGCCAATTTCATGTCGATCGCCGTGCTGCTGCGGTTCGAGGCGGTGTTCTTCCAGAACAACGACCGGCTGCGCCTGGGTAGGGCCTTCCGCCTGGCGGTGGCCACCGGCGTCGTCTTTCTCGCCGTCGCCGCGATCACGACCCTGTTCGCGGCCGCGCAGGGCTGGGTCCTGCGCGGCTTCGGCGCGCTCTTCCTGATCTCGCTGGCGAGTCGGGCGGCGATCCGGCTGCTGCTGGCGGAAGCCACGGCGGAGGGCGATTTCGCCACGATCGGCAACAGCAACATCGTCCAGGCGCTGCTCCAGCCGGGGATGATGATCCTGCTGATCTGGCCGCTCGGACCGACCGCGCTGGCCCTGTTCGCGGCGGACGCCTTCGGCCATGCCGCGACCGCCTGCTATCTCGCCTGGCGGCGGCGCGGCTCGCTGCTGCGCCTGATGCACCCAGCGCGCTGGTCGCTGACCGAATTGGCCGCAGCGGGATGGCAATGGCGCAGCTCGCCAACCTTCCTGCTTCCGTCCGCGCTGCTCTCCTTCGGCTTCTCGGCTGCGCCGCTGCTGGCCCTGCCGCTCTCGAGCAATCCGGTCTTGGCCGCCCATGTCGCACTGGCGACGCGTCTGCTCGATATGCCGGCGCAGATGTTCGGCGCCGTGACGACTCCGCTGGTGATGAGCGACCTGCGCAAGCATCGCGGCCTCGATCAGCAGAAGCGGGCTCGCCTGCTCACCCTGGGCATGGTGGCGATCGTGGGAGCACTCTTCACCACGATCGCCTTCGTCGCCGTCGGCACCGACGAATTCCTCCTGAGCGGCACCAAATGGGGCGGCATCGGCGAAGTGATGGCGATCATGGCGCTGTTCTATGGCTGCGGCGCGTTGGTCGGCCCCTTGCAGGAGATGGGCGCCTTCTCGTCGCGCCCGCAGAGCCAGATGACGGCCAACGCGATCGCGCTGGCCGCCGCGGCGATCGTGATCTGGGGCTTCGGCAGCTTGTCCCCGGCGGTGCTCGCGGCGATCGGCCTGATCTCGCTCGGGCGGCTCCTGTTGCACCTGCGCCTGACATGGACCGCGATCGGCGAGCAGCGGGCAGTAGGCGTCGCCTAAACCCGGCTATTCTCGCCGGATCAGCCGGTCGGCGAGCAGCGACGAGAAGAAGCCGGGCTTGAACTCGCGCTCGAGGCGCTCTGGATCGTAGTCCTTCGCCACCCAGTCGAGGAACGGCGTGCCCTTGCTGGCACCCTCGTGGGCATAGGCCTCGAAGAAGGCATCGAGAATGCCGGTCTTGGCGAAGCGGAAATGGCCATAGCGCAGCGAGAGTTCGGCCATCGCCTCGGCCAGAGGCCGCTTCTCGTGGACCAGCAGATAGAGCGCGGCGAAGAAGCCGGCCCGGTCGGCGCCGGATTTGCAGTGCACCAGCGCAGGAGTCTCGAGCCCGGCGAAGAAAGCCGGCGCGGCGAGGAGGGTGTCGCGGTCGGGCGCGCCGCGCGAGCGCAGGATGAACTCGACCAGCGCGATGCCATGGCGCTCGCAGGCCTCCTTCTGCAGCGGCCAGGCGCCGTGCTCGCGGCCGCCGCGCAGGTTGACGATGGTCTTCACGCCCTGGCGCGCAAACCAGGCAATGTCGGTCGGGGCGGGCTGGGCGGCACGCCAGAGCTGCGGCGTGACGCGATGGGCGTTGAGATAGGCGAGCCGGAAGATGCCGTGATCGGCCAAGAGCATGTTGGCCCAGGCGCGCGCGCGGTCTAGCCGGCCGCGCAAGGGGCGGTCCCAGCGTGCAATCCGCGCCATGCGCCTCGCATAACGGTCTTCCGGCCGCCGCCAGCGGTTCAGCATGGGATCGCACCTGTCATGCCGGCCCGATAGCAGCGGGAGCCCTGCTGCGCAAATCGGTAACTCCGACTAAAAGCCGGGCTTGGCCTTTGCGCCGCAACCGCGCATAACGCCGCGGAAGTTTTGTCATCGACAGGTCAGGTACATGCGGCTCGACGCCATCGCCATCGGCAAGAATCCCCCCGAAGAGGTCAACGTCGTGATCGAGGTCGCCATCGGCGGCGAACCGATCAAGTATGAGATGGACAAGGAAGCCGGCACGCTCTTCGTCGATCGCTTCCTTTATACGCCGATGCGCTATCCCGGAAATTACGGCTTCATCCCGCATACGCTGTCTGAAGACGGCGACCCCTGCGACGTCCTCGTCGCCAATACGCGCCCGCTGGTGCCGGGCTCCTATATCGCGGTCCGCCCGATCGGCGTGATGATGATGGAGGACGAGGGCGGCGGCGACGAGAAGATCATCGCCGTGCCGGTCCCCAAGCTGACCAAGCGCTACGAGAACGTGACGAACTACACCGATCTGCCGCAGATCACGCTCGACCAGATCCAGCACTTCTTCGAGCACTACAAGGACCTGGAACCCGGCAAGTGGGTGAAGCTCACCGGCTGGGGCGACGCCGCCAAGGCCAAGCAGCTGATCGTCGAGGCGATCGAGCGGGCCAAGGAGGCCAAGAAGGGCTGATCCCCTCTCGTTGAGAATCCGCCATGGCCGGGCTCGCCCCGACCATGGCGTTCGGCGTTTGCTATTTCTTCAGCAGCCGCTCGACCTCGGCCCGCAGTTGCGGGCCGAGGTCGCCGCGCTCCAGCGCATAGGCGACATTGGCGCTGAGGAAGCCGATCTTCGAGCCGGTGTCGTAGATGTCCCCGTCGAAGCGCACGGCGAAGAACCTCTCCTTCTGCGCCAGCGCGATCATCGAATCCGTCAGCTGGATCTCGTTGCCGGCGCCCTTCTCCTGCTTGGCGAGCAGCTCGAAGATCGTCGGCTGCAGGATGTAGCGGCCGGTGATGTGCAGGTTCGACGGCGCCGTGCCTTTCGGCGGCTTCTCGACCATCTTGCTGATCTGCGAGACCTTGGCCTTGGCGTCGGCGACGCCGACGATGCCGTATTGATGGGTCTGGTCTTCCGGCACCGGCGCCACCGCGATGTGGTTGCCGCCATGCTCCTCATAGGCCGCGATCATCTCGGCCAGGCAGCCCTTGCCGCTGGTATGGTGCAGCATGTCCGGCAGCAGCAGCGCGAACGGCTCGTCGCCGACGATCTCGCGGGCGCACCAGACGGCGTGGCCGAGGCCGAGCGGCGCCTGCTGGCGGGTGAAGCTCGCAGCGCCGGCGGCCGGCAGATCGTGCTTGAGTGCGTCCAGCTCCTTGGTCTTGCCGCGCTTGGCCAGCGTGTCGTCGAGCTCGTAGGCCATGTCGAAATGGTCCTCGATCACGGCCTTGTTGCGGCCGGTGACGAAGACGAAATGCTCGATCCCGGCGGCGCGCGCCTCGTCGACCACATGCTGGACCACCGGCCGGTCGACGATGGTCAGCATCTCCTTCGGGATTGCCTTGGTGGCAGGCAGGAAGCGGGTGCCGAGACCAGCGACGGGAAAGACCGCCTTGCGGATTTTCTTGATCATGCGCGTCCATCTCGCGCGCCTTCGGCGCGCGCCTGCTGAGGTCGGAGGGCTTCGGGAGAGCCGGCTTCGCCCGATTCATGCCGGCCATCTGAGGCTGGCCCGTGAATCTGGCGAAAGCCGGGCCGGCCTCGTCTTCGAATACCAGCCGGGCCTTGCCGATACGTCAATAGTCCCGCTGTATCTTGCCGGATTTGCTGCCCTGGCCTCCATTCTTGCATGGGTTCCCCCGAGCGGCGCCCGAGATTAGCCATCTCGCGCCGACAGGCTGGTTCGAACTGTCGTGATTCCGGTTTATGCCGGTCACGTGACGAGGAGACGAAGATGGCTATTCTGGTTTCAGGCGGCGCCGGCTATATCGGCAGCCACATGGTCCTCGAGCTGCTGGACCGTGGCGAGAAAGTCGTCGTACTCGACGATCTCTCCACCGGCTTCTGGTGGGCGGTGCCGCAGGAGGCAATCCTGGTGCGCGGTGACATGGGCGACCAGGCCCTGGTCGAGCGCACCATCGCCGAGCACGGCATCAGCGAGATCGCGCATTTCGCCGCAAAGATCGTGGTACCGGATTCCGTCTCCGATCCGCTCGGCTACTACCAGAACAACACCGTCAAGACGCGTGCCCTCTTGGAAAGCGCCGTGCGTGGCGGCGTGAAGCACGTGATCTTCTCGTCGACGGCCGCCGTCTATGGCGAGCCACCGGTCTCGCCGGTGCCGGAGGAGATCGCGCTCAATCCGATCAATCCCTATGGCCGCTCCAAGCTGATGAGCGAGTGGATGCTCGGCGACGTCGCCCGCGCCCATGGCCTCACCTATGTCGCGCTGCGCTATTTCAACGTCGCCGGCGCCGACCCTAGGGGGCGTTCCGGCCAGTCCAGCGCCAACGCCACCCATCTGATCAAGGTCGCCAGCCAGGCGGCGCTCGGCCAGCGCGCCGGCCTCGACATCTTCGGCACCGACTATGCGACGCCGGACGGCACCTGCATCCGCGACTATATCCACGTCACCGACCTCGCCCGCGCCCACCTGGCCGCGCTCGACCACTTGCGCGCTGGCGGCGAGAACCTGACCCTGAACTGCGGCTATGGCCGCGGCTATTCGGTCAAGGAAGTCGTCGAGGTGGTGAAGCAGGTCTCGGGCGTCGATTTCCCCGTTCGGCTCTCGCCGCGCCGCCCGGGCGATCCGGCTGCGCTCGTCGCCAAGGCCGACCGCATCCGCGCCGAGCTCGGCTGGCAGCCGGAGCATGACGACCTCACCGAGATCGTCACCCAGGCGCTGGCCTGGGAAGAAAGCCTGCGCAAGCGCAATGCGAGCTGAACAACAGGATTTGGCGCAGCGTTAACCCATGGTTAACCTCGATCGGGCGCTGTGGTGGAAAGACGCTGCGACCGAGCCAGAGGAGCAACCATGCGCCCCGTCACCGTTCTCGCCTTCGCCGTGGCGCTCGGCCTCGGGCCGGCGCTCGCGCAGACGACGGGTTCGATCAATCCGGCGCGGGCGCAAGTTCCCAAGCCCGAGGCACGGCCGGCCGCACCGGGGCTCGACAGCTTCCTGAAGACGCTCTGGCCGATGGCGCAGGCGCGCGGCATCTCGCGCAAGACCTTCGACCTTGCCTTCCAGGGCGTGACGCCCGACCCCTCGATCGTCGCGCTGACCCGCAAGCAATCGGAATTCACCGCGCCGATCTGGAGCTATCTCAACAGCGCGGTCGGCGGCGGCCGCATCTCGCGCGGCCGCGAGATGCTGGAGGCCCATGCCAGCGTGCTCGCGCAGGTCGAGTCCCGCTATGGCGTGCCCAAGGAGATCATTCTCGGCATCTGGGGGATGGAAACCAATTACGGCTCGTTCAAGGGCGACAAAGACGTGATCCGCTCGCTCGCGACGCTGGCGAACATCCGCTATCGCGGCGACTTCTTCCGCGACGAGCTTTTGACCGCGCTGGAGCTGATCGAGAAGGGCTATGTCGAGCGCAACGAGCTGCGCGGCTCCTGGGCTGGCGCGATGGGCCACACCCAGTTCATGCCGTCGAGCTACATGAAATATGCGGTCGACCAGACCGGCGACGGCCATGCCGACATCTGGACCTCGACCAGCGACGCCATCGCCTCGACCGCCAACTACCTCAAGGGCTATGGCTGGACCCCCGGCCTGCCCTGGGGCATCGAGGTTGTGGTGCCGGAGGGCTTCGACCACAATCTCTACCGCGCCAGCTTCTCTTCCTTCCGTTCCGCCGGGGTGCGCCGCGCCGACGGCGGTTCACTCCCCTCCTCTGGCGAAGCCAGGCTGTTCTATCCGGCCGGCCATA
This sequence comes from Methylobacterium sp., assembly GCA_013823325.1. GTDB lineage: Bacteria > Pseudomonadota > Alphaproteobacteria > Rhizobiales > Beijerinckiaceae > Allobosea > Allobosea vestrisii. Next base: position 65,930 of record PNLY01000013.1, on the reverse strand, counting down.
CCGGCCCTGCCCTGCTGCTGACCGCGAATTTCGACGTCATCAAGAAATACAACTCTTCCGACGCCTATGCGCTGGCCGTCGGCCATCTCGGCGACCGGATCATGGGCCGCCCTGCCCTGCAGGGCGACTGGCCGGTCAAGGCGCCGCGCCTCGACAAGGCGGGGATCACCGACGTGCAGCGCCGGCTGAAGGGCCTCGGCCTCTACAATCACGACGCCGACGGACGCATCGGCACCGGCACGCGCGAGGCGGTCAGGCAGTATCAGCTGCGCGTCGGCATGCTCGCCGACGGCTATCCGACCCCGGCGCTGCTCACGCGGATGAAGGCGCCCCGCTGACGAAGCGGGCGATCGCCACTATATTGCTCCCGGCGCCCACATCCGACCGGCGCCGATCGAGAGCATGATGCGCCTGCGTTCGCTCTTCATGGTCCTGGCGGCTGCCCTGCTCGTGCTCGTCACCGGCGGACCGGTCTCGATCGCCCAGAATCCGGTGCCACCCGGCCGGATACCACAGGCGCCGCCGCAGGGGCGCAGCCTGTTCAACATGTTCTGGCAGATCCCGGAGCGGCCTGTGGCGCAGCCGCGCCCGCAGCGCCAGCGTGTCGCGCCGGTCCAGCAGCGCCGGGCACCGACGCGGGTCGTCGTCCGCGACGATCCGATCATCCCCAAGGTCGACGTCAATCACCACGTCCTGGTCATCGGCGACACGCTCGCCGGGCAGATCGCCGAAGGGCTGGAGGACAGCCTGCAGGACCGGGCCGACGTCGCCGTCGAGAACAAAGCCAAGGCCGATAGCGGTTTGGTCCGCACCGATTTCTACGACTGGCCGAAGGCCGCCGGCGAGCTCCTCGCGGCGGATGCCAAGGTGATGGTCGGCGTCGTCGTGCTCGGGCCGAACGACCGCCAGGTGATCCGCGAGGGCGAGATCGCCCATGAACCGCTGAGCGAACGCTGGCTCCAGCTCTACAAGGCACGGATCGAGGCCGTCGCCTCAGCCTTCAGTGCCAAGCGCGTGCCGCTGATCTGGGTCGGCGCGCCGCCGATGCAGAACGCCCGCCTCTCGGCCGACCTGACCACGCTGAACGACCTGTTCCGCAAGGGCTCCGAGGCGGCCGGCGGCGAGTTCGTCGATCTCTGGGGCGCCTATGTCGACACGGAAAACCGCTACGCCGCCATGGGACCGGACGTGAATGGCCAGATCTCCCGCCTGCGGCTCGGCGACGGCGTGCACTTCACCAAGGCCGGCGCCCGCAAGGCAGCCCACTTCGTCGACGTCGTCATCCGCCGTATCCTGGAGAAGACGCCGACGCAGAATGTCATCGCCCTGCCGGTTCCTCCGGAGGCAGAGGGCACGCCCGCCTCGCCGCAGCAGCCCATGGGTGTCGAGCGCATGATCGACCGCATGGTCAGCGGCATACCGACCGACCTTCCTCTCCTACCGGTGGTCCCGCCGCGACCGCTCGCCGGCCCGATCCTGCCCCTGACCGGTGCGGTTTCCCCGGGCGGCGACACGGCGCTGATCGCATCGATCCAGGAGGCGCGCGGCCGCGGCGATGTCGCAGCCGGGCTCGACCGCGTCTTCGGCCAGGGCATCGCACCCGAGCCGCGCCCCGGCCGCGCCGACGATTTCCGTTGGCCGCGCCCGAACTGAGATTGGCTCAGGCCAGCTGAAACCGCTCGAAGCGCTGCATCTCATCGTCGACCCGCCTCTTCAGCTCCGGCGAGGGCTCTGCATCCAGCCAGGTCCATTGCTGCACCAGGAGCTTGCGCGCCGCCCGGTCGGTCTTGAGATCGGCGACGGCGACGATGCGGTCCCCCGCCAGCACCGGCAGGCCGAAATAGCCGAAGACGCGCTTCTCCTTGGGCAGATAGGCCTCGAAGACGTGGTCATAGCCAAAAAACAGCTTCAGCCGCTTGCGCTGGATGATCAGCGGATCGAAAGGCGAGAGGATGTGGATCAGGCTGCCGTCTGCCGGTTCGGATGGCTCCAGCACCTCCGGAATCGCCCAGTGCGGCGTCCTGTCCGCGCCCTCGATCGCGACCGGCACCAGCTCCTTGCGCCTGACCCGCCCGGCGATCAGCTCGGCGACCGCCTTCTTGCTGGGCGCATCGAGATGGCAGATCGAATCGAGGCTGACGAGCCCTTGAGCCCGCAGCGCGCGGTCGAGCTTATAGGCCGCGACCTGACGCTCGGAGGCCGGCGCCGGCTGCTTCTCCCAGCCGAAATGCCGGTCGATCAGCTCATAGGTCTTGAGCATGCCGGAGCGGGCGGAGATCGTAAGCTCGCCATCGTAGAAGGCGCGCTCGAGCAGGCCCTTGGACGGCTTCTTGCTGGCCCAGAGATGCGTCTTCTCGACCAGCACGTCGGTATCGATGTCGCGGATGGTCAGGGCGCCATCCTTGCGGATGCGGCGCAGCAGCTTGCGCGTCTCCTCGCGGCTGCCGACCGAGGCCCAGCGCTTGGGCTCGGCGCGGTGCGCCTTCATCGCCGGCAGGAAATAGCGCAGGTCCGCGGTCGGCACATAGGACAGCGCATGCGTCCAGTACTCGAACACCGATTTATCGAGCGACTGCGCCTGCGCGAGGTCGTCGCGGCGATAAGCGGGAATCCGGCTGTAGAGGATGTGGTGGTGGCAGCGCTCGACCACGTTGATCGTGTCGATCTGGACATAGCCGAGATGAGCGACGGCGGCGGCCGTCGCCTCCGGGCCGGAGCCGAAGGGCTCACGCGTGTCGAGCCTCTGGGCCTTGAGCCAGATCCGGCGCGCCTCCGCCTTGTCGAGGGTCAGGGTTTTTCGCGGTCGCGTCGCCATGAGGGTAAGCTAGCGATGGCATCGCCAAAGGTTAAGGCGCCTCGCCGCCATCTGCTGACACATCATGGCGGTGGCTTCGTCGCGGCTAGCTTGCCTCGGACAACGCCGCCGCCAGCGCCTCCGGCGTCAGCTCCGCCAGCCCCATCTGCACCTTGAACGCCCGGGTCTTCTCGCCGGGCTTCATCACCAGGATCACCGTCTCGGTACCCGGGCAGGCGGGATCGGCGCAGAGGATCTCGTTGACGGCGATCACGGCGCTCTCGGGCAGGCCGAGCAGCTCGCGCACCTGTTGCTTGATCCGCGCCGAGGCATCGGCCCCGGCGGCCTCGCGCTTGTCCCTACCGAACAGGCCGAAGCGCATCGCCGCTCACCCGCCCGGCAGGGTCAGCACGCCGGCCGCACCATCCTCGGCGCCGAAGGCGAGGCGCTTGCCGAGCTTGTCCCAGGCGAAAGCGGTGATGCCGCTGCCGCGCTGCGCCGGCCGTACCAAGAGCTCAGAGGCGTCGGTCAGGCGGACCAGCAGGATGCAGCCATCGTCGTAGCCGATCGCCAGCACCAGCGCCTTGGGATGGAAAGCGACGCGGGTGACCTTCGCGTGGCGCGCGCCGCATTCGCGCGGCGCCTTGCCGGTCGGCCCCTCGCCCTGGAAGGGCCAGACGATCGCCGCGTCCGCGCCGCTGGAGGCGAGCCAGAGCCCGTCATGCGACCAGGATAGCGAGCGCGGCTTGGCCGGATAGCCGGTCATCCGCATATGGCTCGGCTTCTCGCCGAGACGCCAGCCATGCAGCGCGTTCTCCTGCATCGCGGTGACGATGAAACGTCCGTCCGGCGACCAGGTCACGTCGAGATGCGAGCCCTTCCATTCCAGGAAATCGGGCCTGGCCTCGGTGTTCGGATACCAGAGCAGCACGCCGTTCATCTGGGCGATGGCGAGGCGATAGCCCTTCGGTGCGAAGGCGAGGCCCTGCGGCGTCGAAGCGACGTCGATCGACCTGAGCTTGCCCTTGTCGTCGCGGGCATGGACATCGCGGCCGCTGTTCCAGGCGATGCTGCCGGAGGGCGACATGGTGACGGCATCGATCCAGCGCCGTTTTTGATCGCGAGCCAGCTCTTCCGGCGCGCCTTCGGCCGAAGTCGCGACGACGCGGCCGTCATCGCCGCCGCTGATCAGGCGCGCGCCATCCGAGGCGATGCTGAGCAGGCCGCCGCCATGCGCCTCGACACTCTCGGTCTCAGCATCGCGCCAGCGCAGCACCCGGCCATCGGCGAGGGCGAGCACCAGCGTCTGCTTCAGCCAGACGGCGCCGACGACATGCTCGCCGGCTTCGACGGGAACGACATGCTCGCGCAGCGAGACCGGTTTGGCGATCGAATCCATGGCTGTCGGTCTAGAGCATATTGGGCAAAAGTGGGACCCACTTTCGCGACCGAGACATGCTCAACTATCGGATCTTGTGCACGTTCCGTTGAGCTGATTCCAGCCCAGCCGACCGTGCGTCAAGCGACAGGCCGCGCCCGTGCGGCGCCGTCATAAACGATGCCGTTTTCACACTGCAACCGCGGCCGCCTTCGGTCGATCCAGCCGCACCGGAAAGGCTAAGGGTTGAATGTCAGCCAGATTGTCGATCTGCCGCTGCAGCTGGGCGATGACATGCCGGGAAAACGGCCCGAGATGCAGATAGAGCGCCATCATCATCAGCACATAGGGCAGTGCCTGACGATTATGGACGAGACAGTCGAGCACGGTCTTCCAGAACTCGCGCCGAACGCCCCCCTTCGCGACCGTCATCTGCCAGAACAGGCGCCAGGACGATTTCAGCTCCTGCCATTCCATCGACCGGGGTAGCTCCAGCCGGCGATGGGTGCAGTCGAGCATCCGCCCGACCCGCCGAACGCGGCCGAAGAAGGCGCTGGGCGCATACACGGCCTCCAGGACGGTTTTGTAGTCCGACACGATGGCGCGGCGCGGACGGCTGGTCACGAAGTTGAGGCCAGCGGTGCATTGGTCGCCCAGCCCTTGCGAACGGTCGGCATCATCGGGAAGCGTGAGGCGGCCTTCGCGCTCCAGGCGCCGCGTCAGCTGCGTATTCGGCAGCGCATAGAGCAGGCCGACCATGCAGATCGGGATCGCCGTATCCTCAATGCAGTCGATCATGCCGCGGGCGACGCTGCCTTTTTCGCTGTCGAAGCCGAGGATGAAGCCGGCGTTCACGAACAGCCCCGCCTGGTAGATCTTGTGAACGCTCTCCGCCAGGCTGCGGCGGGTGTTCTGCTTCTTCTGCGTCGAGATCAGCGTATCGGCGTCCGGGCTCTCGATCCCGACGAAGATCGTGAAGAAATTGGCCTCGCTCATCGCCTGCATCAAGGCGGGGTCGTCGGCGAGGTTGATCGAGGCCTCGGTCGAGAATTCGAACGGGGAGTTTTTCTCCTTCATCCAATCCGTGAGAGCCGGCAGAAACTGCCTGAGCGCCTTCTTGTTGCCGATCAGGTTGTCGTCGACGAAATCGACATGGCCGCGATAGCCGAGCGCGTGCAGGGCATCGAGCTCGGCCATCACCTGCGCATTGGTCTTGGTGCGCGGCACGCGTCCGTAGAGCTCGATGATGTCGCAAAACTCGCAATTGAACGGGCAGCCACGCGAAAACTGCACGCCGACATGCAGATAGTTCTTGAAGGTCAGAAGGTCGAAGCGCGGCGTCGGGCTCCTGGTGACGTCGGTCTTGCCCATTTCGGCGCGAAAGACGCCGCTCGTCGCACCGCCCGTCCAGGCGGCGACGAAATCGGCCATGATCTCCTCCGCCTCCCCGAGCACCTGAAAATCCGCGGCGGCGTAGATATCCGGCGTGGAGGTCGCGTCGGGGCCTCCGACCACGACAGGCTTGCCGCGCGATCGGCACATCTCGATCACCGCGAGCGCGCCGTCCTGCTGGGGCAGCATGCCTCCCGTCATGACGAGATCGGCCCAGTCGAGATCCCCTGCGCCCAGCTCCTCGGTGTTCAGGTCGACGAGGCGGATCTCCCATGTCGTCGGGAGCAGGGCCGCGACGGTGATCAATCCCAGCGGAGCGGCAGGATGGCGGGCCCCAGCGAGCGCGCATGTCGCCTTGTAGTTCCAGAAGGAGTTGGCGTTGAAGGCCGGATAGATCATCAAGACCCGATTGTGGGCGGTCTGCATGCCGGCTCCTTCTCTGTGCCGCGCAAGACCGTGCGCGTGGCCGGTGACATCCGGAACGAGGGCGCTCCGACGCATCGAAGAACGCGAAGTGCGGAAGCCGATGAGGCAGCTCTTCGGCCCGTCAGGCGACGTGCTTGGCAAGGGCCGTGCCAGAACAGCAGGACCTCACGAGGCACGGGCTGGGCGGGCTCGATGCCGCTGCGCAGCCGCGATACAACGCGAACATTGCACGAAAATGCGGGGGTCCCTCCAGAAACTGGAGCAGCGTTCCGTTCCCTCGGGGCAGGTTTCTCCCACCCTGGCGCAGCAGCTCCGGGCCGGTTCGCGAGCATGCGATACCTGGCCCGGGCTCGACCGCTTGCCAGGCGCAGGCGGCGCGAGCGAGCGCTCTTCGCCCGCCGCTCTACAGGCGTTTCAAACGGTCAACGCCGCTTGCAATCGCTGCGAAATGTCTTGCGGGCCTTGCCATGGAGGCCTTGCTTGTCGGCCTCGGTCGAACAGGCTTTCGACTTCGCCGCCTTGGCTTCCGCGGTCATCTTGGTCGGCTGCGCCGCCGGTGAGGCCGGCTTGGCGGCCGGGGCCGTAACCGGAGACGCCGGTTTGGCGGTGGCTGCCGGCTGCGCTGCGGTCTGGGCAAAGACCTGCCCGCTCAATAGTGCCAACGCAGCAAAGGGTAACAGGACGCGCGAAAGGGTCATGCTGGACCCCTAATTGGCCCGGATGATTGGATTCGGCAGACTCCGGGCCGACTGTCGGACGGCGCGATTCCGCGCCTGCCGACTTGAACGGATCCTGAACACCGGGGGCGAGCGGCCAGTCCCCCAGCCGGGCCCCGCCCCGGGCACTTCATTGGTACTGCCGGAGCCCGGCCTATGCCTTCGGCCTGCTCGGGACTGCCCAGACGCTCAAGCCGCGCAGGCCATGAACCCCTTGCGCAACGCCGCCTCGTCGAGATCGCGGCCGATGAAGACGAGACGCGATTCCCGCTTCTCGCCGGACTTCCAGTCGCGCTGCAGATCGCCGTCCAGGATCATGTGCACGCCCTGGAATACGAAGCGGCGCGGTTCGTCCTTGAAGGCGAGGATGCCCTTGGAGCGCAAGATGTTCGGCCCCTGCGCCTGGCTGATGTCGTTGATCCAGGGCATGAACTTCTCAGGATCGACATCGCCGGGAATCGTGAAGGACATCGAGCGGACGTCCTCCGAGTGATGGTGATGGTGGCCGGCCTCGAGGAAGTCGGGCTCGATGTCGAGGATGCGGTCGAGATCGAAGGCGTTGCGGTCCAGCAGATCGGCGATCGGCAGGTCGCAGCGCGTCGTCTTGTGCAGCTTGGCGTAAGGGTTGATCGCGCGGATCGTCGTCTCGACCTCCGCGAGTTCCTCCGGCGTCACAAGATCGGTCTTGTTCAGGATGATCACGTCGGCGAAGGCGATCTGGTTCTTGGCTTCCGGCGCATCCTTGAGCCGGTCCTTCAGCCACTTGGCATCGGTCACGGTCACGACCGCGTCGAGCTTGGTGGCGTCGCCGACATCCTGGTCGACGAAGAAGGTCTGTGCGACCGGCGCGGGATCGGCGAGGCCGGTGGTCTCGACGATGATCGCGTCGAACTTGCCCTTGCGCTTCATCAGGCCATCGAGGATGCGGATGAGATCGCCGCGCACCGTGCAGCAGATGCAGCCATTGTTCATCTCGAACACTTCCTCGTCGGCGCCGACGACGAGGTCGCCATCGATGCCGGTCTCGCCGAACTCGTTGACGATCACGGCGAATTTCTTGCCGTGATCCTCGGTGAGGATGCGGTTGAGGAGCGTGGTCTTGCCGGCGCCCAGATAGCCGGTGAGCACCGTGACGGGAATCTTCTCGGACATGGGAAACGACCTGGTTGGCGACGCTGCTGCGATCGCGGACCGGTCAGGCCGGGCCGCCGACGAGCGCCTTCTCGATCTGGCTTATATTGTGTTTCATCATCGCGATGTAAGTCCCGGCCGGACCATCGGCTGCCGAAAGCGCATCCGAATAGAGCCGTCCGCCGATCTTCGCGCCGCTCTCCCTGGCGATCTGCTCGGCCAGGCGCGGATTGGTGATGTTCTCGAGGAAGACCGCCGGCACCTTTTCCGCCTTGATCTGGCGAATGATGCGAGCGACGTCCTTGGCCGAAGCCTCGGCCTCGGTCGAGACGCCCTGCGGCGCAATGAAGGCGATGCCATAGGCCTTGACGAAATAGCCGAAAGCATCGTGCGACGTGATCGCCTTGCGCCGGTCGACGGGGATGCGCGCGACCGCGGCCTTGACCTCGGCTTCGAGCGCATCGAGCTTCGTCTGATAAGCGGCTGCGTTGGCCTCATAGACCGCCTTGCCGGCAGGATCAGCCGCGATCAGTGCGTCGCGGATATTGCCGACATAGATCTTGGCATTGGCGATGCTCTGCCAGGCATGGGGATCTTCGCCGCCATGGCCATGACCGTGCCCATGACCGTGGTCGTGATCATCGTCCAGCTCGAGCGGCTTGATGCCCTTGGTCGCCGTCGCCACGGTCGCCTTGGTGCCCGACGACTTGATCAGTCGCGTCAGCCAACCCTCGAATTTCAGCCCGTTGACAACGACGAGCTTCGCGCCCGCGACCGTCTTGGCGTCGGCCGGGGTCGGCGAATAGACATGGGCATCGCCGTCGGGCCCGACCAGCGTGCTCACCGCGACCCGGTCGCCGCCGATCTCGCGCACGAAATCGCCGAGGATCGAGAAGCTGGCGACGACGGGCAGCTTCTCCTGGGCGAATGCCGGCAGCGGCAGGGCGACGCCGGCGGCAAGCCCGAGGAGGACGGAGCGACGGTTCAGCATGGCATCTCTCGCGCTATATGAAACACTATAACATAACTAGCGCTGGAGATGGGCCCTCGGCAAGAGGCGTCGCGCAAGCCCGCCCTGCGAGCCCAGCAGAAGCGAGCCGAGATAGAGCGCACCGGCCGCAAGGATGATCGCCGGTCCGGCCGGGAGATTGCTGCCGGCGGCGTATGAAGCGACGAGCCCGATATATCCGGACGCCATGCCGAATCCGCTTGCCAGCAGGATAAGCCGGGTGATGTCGGCGGTCCAGAAGCGGGCAGCGGCGGCCGGCAGCATCATCAGACCGACAGCGAGCAGCGTGCCGAGCGCGTGGAAACCGGCGACAAGATTGATGACCACAAGGCCGAGGAAGGTCAGGTGCACGACACCGCCGGAGCGGCTGACCGAGCGCAGGAAGCCGGGATCGACGCATTCAAGCACCAGCGGCCGATAGGCCAGCGCGAGCACGCCGAGCGTCAGGCTGGCGACGCCGGAGAGCAGCACCAGCACGTCGTCGTCGAGCGCCAGCACATTACCGAACAGAACGTGGAAGAGGTCGACCGCCGAGCCGCGCATCGAGACCAGGGTGACGCCGAGCGCCAGCGAGATCAGGTAGAAGGCGGCGAGTGAGGCGTCTTCCTTGAGCACGGTCAGGCGCGCCACAGCGCCGGCCGCCAGCGCCACGGTGAAGCCCGCGACGAGCCCACCCAAGGTCATCGCGGGCAGCGAGAAGCCGGCGACGAGGTAGCCGAGCGCCGCGCCGGGCAGGATCGCATGCGCCATCGCGTCGCCGGTCAGGCTCATCCGCCGCAGCATCAGGAAGACGCCGACCGGTGCACCGGAGATCGAGAGCGCGATCACGCCGACCAGCGCCCGGCGCATGAAGTCGAATTCGGCGAAGGGGCCGATCAGCAGGTCGTGGAACATCGGCCTTGTCTTGGGTCGGGTCGCGATCAGGCGGCGCAGGGTGCGGCGTGGCTGTCGAAGGCCTCGACCATGCGGCGCGCCTTGAGCAGGTTGTTCGCCGTCAGCACCTCGCCGGTCTCGCCCCAGGCGATCGCCTCGCGCGCCAGCAGCAACGTCTGCGGGAAGGCGCGCTTCACCGTTTCGATATCGTGCAGAACGGCGACGACGGTGCGGTTCTCGCCATGCCAGCGCTGGACCAGCGCCAGCAGATCGGCGCTGGTGCGCGCATCGATCGCGGTGAAGGGCTCGTCGAGCAGGATGATGTCGGCGTCCTGCAGCAGGAGCCGGGCGAACAGCGCGCGCTGCATCTGGCCGCCCGAGAGCGTGCCGATGCTGCGGCTCTCGAAGCCGGTGAGCCCGACTGCGGCGATCGCCGCCTCGATCTTGCTGCGCTGGCCTAAGCCGATCTTGCCGAAGATGCCGGCCGCGCCCCACAGACCCATGGCGACGAGATCGTAGACATGGATCGGGAAGGAACGGTCGAGCTCGGCCGATTGCGGGAGATAGGCCAGCCGCTTGCCCCTGGCGAGCGTCACCGTGCCGTCGAGCGGCGAGAGCGCGCCGGCGATGGCCTTGAGCAGGGTCGATTTGCCGGCACCGTTCGGCCCGACGATCGCGGTCAGGCTGCCGGGCGCGATCTCGCCGCAGAGATGATGCACCGCCGGGTGGCGATCATAGCCGAGGGTCAGGTCGCTGAAGCGGATGGCTGGCACGGGGGCGATACTCTTGTTCACGCAATGACGGCGAAGGTCGCCGCCCACAGCACCAGGATCACCCCGAGTGCCAGACCGAGCCTTTGCCCGGCCGACAGCCGCAGCAGCGACCACCCGGGAGCCTCGGCGGCCGGCTGGCGATGGTGGGCGTGATCATGAACCATACCGAACGATATAATGTTACGGTCATTTGAAGGCAAGCAGCCCGTCATTCCCTTATGTGCAAGCCTATCGCAAGGCCGCGGGTGGCCGATCGTGCTCCGCAGTGCCGGAAAGCGGCGACGGACCCCACGCCGCCACGGCGCTGCGCCCTGTCGCGGTGAGCGTATAGACCCCGCGCTCGGACCGCTCGAACCAGCCATAGACGTTGCGATGCAGGATCTTCTGGGCATCGGGACAGGTCGGCTTGAGATCGCGCGGCCGCTGCGGCGCGGTCGCCATGGCGGCGGCGCAGGCCAGCGCCTGTTGGCGGTAGGCGGTCATGATCGGCTTGCGCGTGCTTCCGCCCGCGGCGGGGTCGCCGCGCCGCCGCCGGTGCTCGTCGACCAGCCGCGAGCGCCGGCGCGGGTCCTTCCGAGGCGTCGGCGCAGTCGGAGAGACCAGGACCTCGACCTCACCTGCTTTGCCGACCCCAAGCAGCCCGAAGCCGAGCCGCCGACAGAGATTGCGATATCTGGGGTCGCCCTCGCGTCCCTTGCCCCTGGCCGAGAGCTGTGCGGCGAGCCAGATCTCGTCGCCGACACTCATCCGGTCGACGCCCTGCAGGATGAGTTCGAGGTTGAAGCTCAGCTTCAGCTCGCCGATCACCACCACGGCCGGATCGTCGTCCCGGAGCGCGACGAGGTCGCAATGCCCGATCTCGCCCTTCACAGTATAGCCCAGCCCCTCGAGGAAGCGTTTGACCGGGAGGTAGAGCGAGGTTTCCATGCGGCACCCTGGGCAGTCGATCGTTCCTTATGCCGCGCGAGTGGTTTCTGGGAGGAAAACAGCGGTGAGGACGAGCCCTGCGTCAACTCAGTCGACAAGCACGGCCGGTCGCTGTTTGTGCTGGGCACAATCGCGCTTGCCACACCCGCTCGGTATCGGCGTTATCGTCTGTTTCGATTGCAATCAGGCGGGAGTAGGTCGGTGAGCGCCGAGCGAGTGACCTTCAAAGCGATACGCAATGGCGTCGCGACCGAGATCAAGGCCGATGCGATCGAGATCTGCCTGCCCGATGGGCTGAGCTTCCGGATCATGGCCTTCGCCGGCCGCAGGGGCTCGGCGACACTGCACATGCCAGCCGATGATCCGCAGGCACCGAGCTTCGACGTGTTCTGCATCGAGCCCGGCGCAGCCAACACCCTGTTCGTCTCGGTCGACCGGGCTCAGAAGCGCCAGATCGAGGGGTAGGCACCTCGGCCCGGAACCCGTCTCGAAACTCGCTGCGGCGCGCCAGATGGCGGTGTTTTCGAGAACCGGAGCGCAGCGGACATTGGTCCGTGAGCACCGGAAGCGCAGAATGCGCCGCTGGATGGCCGCTGCAGTAGAGTTTCCAGGCGGGTTCAGCCCGGCCAGTACTGGTAGAGCCAGGTCTCGGTCAACACCTTGTCGCCGCCGCGCAGGAAGCAGCGCATCTCGACCGGGTCGGTGCCATCGACGGTGAGGTCGAACTGCGCCCGCCAATGGCCAGGGACATCGTTCGGCACCGCCTCGGCGAAAATGTAGGAGAACGTGCCGCGCGAGGCCGAGAGCACGACCTCGGGCTTGACCCCGAACGGGATGTCCTCGAGCGCCGGCCCCCGGAACTCGAGCATGAACTTGCGCACGCCCTTCGGCCGGACCGTGCCGGGCTGGCCGCCATTGCCGAGCCTCGTCGCGACGACGCGGCCCAGCGCCGGCGGGAACGGCTCATCCGCCAGCCAATGCAGGCGATAGCGGAAATTATAGGAGTTGCCGGCCTTGGCCGGCGCCTCGGGCACCCACATCGCGACGATGTTGTCGTGGATCTCGTCGTCGGTCGGGATCTCGATCAGCTGGACTGCGCCCTTGCCCCATTGACCGAGCGTCTCGATCCAGAGGCTTGGCCGGCGCTCATAGTAGACGCCGTCCATATAGTGGTCGAAGGCACGGTCGCGCTGCATCAGGCCGAAGCCGCGCGGGTTCTCGTCGACGAAGGACGAGGCGACCGTGCGGCGGGGATTGTTGAGCGGGCGCCAGGCCCGCTCGCCGCTGCCGGTCCAGAGCGCGAGCCCGTCGGAATCATGCACCTCCGGCCGCCAGTCGACCATGGTCGCTTTGCCGGTCTCGGAATACCAGTACATCGAGGTCAGCGGCGCGATGCCGAGGCGGGCGACATCCTTGCGTAGGTGGAGCTCCTTCTCGATCTCCATGTCGACGCCCTTGCCGCGATGCATGCGGAAGCGGAAGGCGCCGGCGACGCTCGGCCCCGAGAGCAGGGCGTAGACGACGACATGCTCGGCCGCCTCGCCCGGCGTCTCCAGCCAGACATGGGTGAAGTCGGGGAACTCCTCCGGCTGGTCGGCGACGGCGGGGTTGACGGCGAGGCCGCGGGCCGAGAGTCCGTACTGGTAGAGCTCGCCGATCGCCCGGAAATAGGAGGCGCCGAGGAAGGCGACCCAGTCGTTCTTCTGCCAGTCGAGCTTCTCGCCCTTGCGGCCGGGATGGCCGGAGCGGCTCTCCTGGAAGCGGAAGCCGGCAAAGCCTGCGCCCGGCGGCAACTGCTTTGCCGGGGAATCGGCCGGCATCTCGAAATAGCTTTCATCGTAGACGATCTCGCGCGCCTTGCCGTCGTCGAGCACGAACATGCGCACCGGCTTCTGGAAGTAGCGGCCGAGATGGAAAAAGGTCACCGGCCAGGGCGACGGGCCATTGGCCCAGAGCGCCAGCTCCGGCTTGAACTTGATCTTGCCATGGGCATCGTAGTCGATGGTCTCGAGCACGTCGGGCTTGGGATTCGGCGGCGGCTCATAGGGCTTGCCGGCGAGATCGCGGGCGCGCGCCTTCAGCCCCTCGAAGGAGAAGGCCTCGGCCGTGCCGAGCTTCAACCCCTGCTGCGCCAGGGCCGGGCCGGAGAAGCCCGCCGCGGCGAGGGCAGCCGTGCCGGCGGCTCCCGCAAGCAAGGTGCGGCGGTCGATCAGGGGCTTGGTCGGCTGTCGCGGCTGCATCGGGCGGGGCGCTCCATCGGGGAAAGATCGGAAGATGGTGTTTCCGGCTAGCCTGTCTAGCCGGCGAGGGCAATCTCATCAGCTTCCTGGCCGCAGCAGGGCGGAAATCGCGCGGAAAGGCGACGCGCCGGCTTCTTAGCCCATTGGCGCGGGTTCCCTTTTTGCCCGCAAGCGTCCTACAACAGCGGCAGCCGGCCTTGAGAGCCGGGATGCGGTCTTTCGTCTCTCGGGAGGATTCATGTCTGTTTCGCTTCATCGCCGGGCCCTGGCCGGCATTGCCGTGCTCGCCCTCGCCGCCACGCCGATGACGGCGCGTGCGCAGGATTTCATCAACGTGCTGACCGGCGGCACCTCGGGCGTCTACTACCCGCTCGGCGTCGCGCTCTCGAAGATCTATGGCGAGAAGATCGCCAACGTCCGCCCGACCGTTCAGGCGACCAAGGCCTCGGTCGAGAACCTGCAATTGCTGCAACAGGGCAAGGGCGAGATCGCCTTCACGCTCGGCGATTCCCTCGACGCCGCCTGGAAGGGCGACGAGGAGGCCGGCTTCAAGAGCCCGCTGAAGAAGCTGCGCGGCATCACCGCGATCTATCCGAACTATGTCCAGATCGTCGCCTCGAAGGATAGCGGCATCAAGACGCTGGCCGATCTCAAGGGCAAGCGCCTCTCGGTCGGCGCACCGAAATCGGGAACCGAACTCAACGCCCGCGCCATCCTCGCCGCCGCCGGCATGACCTACAAGGATCTCGGCAAGATCGAGTACCTGCCCTTTGCCGAGTCGGTCGAGCTGATGAAGAACCGCCAGCTCGACGCCACCCTGCAATCGGCCGGCCTCGGCGTCGCCTCGCTGCGCGACCTCGCCACCTCGGTCGAAATCACCGTCGTCGAGGTACCGGCTGCCGTCGTCGACAAGGCCGGCCCGCCCTTCGTCAAGGTCTCGATCCCGGCCAATACCTATACCGGCCAGACTGCGGCGGTCCCGGCCGCTGCCGTCGTCAACTATCTCGTCACCCATGAAGGGATGAAGGAGGAGACGGTCTACCAGATGACCAGGGCCGTGTTCGAGAACCTGCCCGACCTCGCAGCCGCCCATGCCGCCGCGCGCTCGATCAAGCTGGAAAGCGCGCTGGAGGGCATGCCGGTGCCGCTGCATCCGGGCGCGGCGCGCTATTTCAAGGAGAAGGGCCTGAAAGTCGGCTCCTGAGCCGCGCCGGCAATCCATCATGAGCGGGGCCGGATGACCGGCCCCGCTTTCGTTATCGGATGAGCGAATGATCGCGCACAAGCGCGACGGGGATGGGGAACGAGCATGAGCAACGATACGAGCAGGCCTCTGGCCGTGCCGGACACTGCCGGCACCGCACCCGCCGCCCCGTACGATCCTGAGCATGGCCTGCCGGCGACCTTCGGCGAAGGCTGGAAGGGCCGCCTGCTGTTCTGGATCGCCGTCGCCTTCTCCGCCTTCCAGATCGTCACCGCCTTCGGCATCCCGCTCGACTTTCGCATCGTGCCATCGATCTCCTGGCTGACGCCGATCCTGCTGATCCGCATCGCCTTCACGATCTGGCTGGTCTGGATTCTGCTCGGTGCTGCGCGCGGGCGGACGAACATCGAGGCGGTCCTCGCTTTTCTCACCCTGTTCGGCGCCTTCGAGCTGGTCTCGCTCTATACCGGCACCCTGCCCAATCAGGTGCTGCGCACCCTCCATGTCGGCTTCCTCTGCCTGACCGCCTGCGGTTTGCTCGCCAATGCCGACGAGACCTCGCCGCCGATGCGGATCTTCTGGTGGGCGGTCGGCATTATCGGCTTTTCGCTCGGCCTCTATCACTGGTGGAACTACAACGAGCTGGTGAACCGGGCGGGCGAGCTGACCCATGCCGACATGGCCGTCGGCATCGCGGCGCTGATCGTGCTGTTCCTCCTGGTCTGGCGCGCCATGGGCATTGCGCTGCCGCTCGTCGCCGGCACCTTTCTCGCCTACTGCCTGTTCGGCAACTACCTGCCCGCCCCCTACGATCATCGCGGCTACAGCCTGGAGCAGGTGATCGAGCAGATGGCCTTCGGCACTGAGGGGCTCTACTCGACCCCGACCGCCGTCTCCGCCACCTTCATCTTCCTGTTCATCCTGTTCGGCGCCTTCATGGAACGCGCCGGCGTCATCGACTTCTTCAACGACCTGTCGATGGCGCTGTTCGGCGGCAAGCAGGGCGGGCCGGGCAAGGTCTGCGTCGCCTCTTCCGCGCTGATGGGTACGGTCTCCGGCTCGGGCGTCGCCAATGTCGTCGCCTCCGGCCAGTTCACCATTCCCCTGATGAAACGCTCCGGCTTCAATGGCGCCTTCGCCGGCGGTGTCGAAGCGACCTCGTCCATGGGCGGACAGATCATGCCGCCGGTGATGGGCGCCGTCGCCTTCATCATGGCCGAGACCATCGACGTGCCCTATTCCAAGATCGTCGAGGCGGCGATCATCCCGGCACTGCTCTACTTCGCAGCCTGTTACTGGGCAGTGCATCTGGAGGCCGGCAAGCTCGGCCTGCACGGCCTGCCCAAGTCACAGCTGCCCAGCGCCCGGGCTGAACTGCGCAAGCACTGGTACCTGATCGCGCCGCTGCTGGTGCTGGTCTACCTGCTCTTCGCCGGCTTCACCCCGCTCTTCGCCGGGGCGATCGGGCTTGCCCTCACGGTCGCGCTCATTCTCGCATTGGCGATCTCCGCCGGCCTCGGCACGCCGGCATTGCGCATCGTCTTCTGGGTCGGCTTCGCCCTGATCTCGGCGGCGTCGATGACGATCAGCATGGCGACCGTGCTGATGGTCGTGCTCGCGCTCGTACTCTGGAACGTGCTGCGCGGCCGCAGCGGCCGCGAGGTCCTGCAGAGCTGTGTCGGGGCGCTCGCGGACGGCGCCCGGCAGGCCCTGCCGGTTGGCCTCGCCTGCGCGCTGGTCGGCATCGTCATCGGCACGATGACCCTGACGGGCCTCGGCACCATCTTCGGCTCCTGGCTGATCGGCATCGGCAAGAACTCGATGTTCCTGGCGCTGATCCTGACCATGGTGTTCAGCCTGATCCTCGGCATGGGCATCCCGACCATCCCGAACTACATCATCACCTCCTCGCTCGCCGCGCCGATCCTGCTGCAGCTCGACGTGCCGCTGATCGTCAGCCACATGTTCGTCTTCTATTTCGGAATCATGGCGGACCTGACCCCGCCGGTCGCGCTCGCTGCCTTCGCGGCAGCGCCGATGGCGAAGGTCTCCGGCATGAAGATCGGCGTGCAAGCGGTAAAGATCGCGCTGCCCGGCTTCGTCGTGCCCTATATGGCGGTCTACGATCCGACCCTCATGCTGCAGCCGGTCGCCGGCCTCTCCGGCGCGCCCTACTGGCTCGCCGTCGCCTATATCGTGGTCAAGGCGACGCTCGCCATGGTGCTCTGGGGCGCGGCCTTCGTCGGCTACCTCACGCGCCGGCTCGCATTGTGGGAACGGGCGCTGGCGGCGATCGCAGCGGCCTTCCTCGTCGCGGCGGTCCCGCTCACCGACGAGATCGGCTTCGCGCTGGCCGCCGCGATGCTCGGCCAGCATCTCTGGCGGGCTCGGACCGACACACGTCCGGCGACATGATCTGCCTCGCCGCTGGCGCATTGCTGATCCCGCTCGGTGCGAGCGAGATCACGCTGTCCTGGCGGCATTCGGTGCAGAAATCGTTGTGGGAAGAGGTCTGGCAGGAGACGCGTGAAGGCCTCGTCATTGCGGAGGCGCGGATCCAGGGCTCTGGCGCCGGCATGGACCCGCCCGATGGCGCGAAACTGGTCGGGGGGTTCTGGCGCTGGAAGCCGGATCTAACGCCGTTGCGCGAAGTGGTGATGCGCCGCTCGGGCGCGACCGCCGACTGGCGAATCTGCGTGGAGGGCCGCTGCCGGGCGCTCGACGAAGTGCTGCCGGCAGAAGCCGATCCGGTCGTGATGAAGCCTTGCGGCTGACCTCAGCCGCGGTGGGTCAGGCGCTCGACCTTCACGACCCGGCGCATGAAATTCACCAGCCCATAGGCGGCGAGCACCGAGAACAACCCCATCAGCACATAGGCGACGCCATGTCCGAGTTCGAACAGGCCAGCCAGCGCCCAGCCGGACGCCAGCGCGACGCCGAATATCTCGACCGCGATCAGGATGGCGAGCGAGACCACCATGATCACGTTGCGCCAGTTGGTGCGGCCAGCCGCCATGCTTTTACCCTCGGAACCCATGCACGGACCGCCTAGCCTAGCCGGCGGCGGCATGCAACAAAATCGCGCCTACCGGCATATGGTCCCGCCTGCCTGAATGAAAAGAACCTGATGCCCGATTCTCCGGTTTTCGCCTCTGCCGCGGTCGCGGCGCCCCACCGTCTCGCCTCAGAAGCGGGGCGCGCCATCCTCGCCGAGGGCGGCAACGCGATCGAGGCGATGATCGCCATGGCCGCGACCATCGCGGTCGTCTATCCCCATATGAACGCGATCGGCGGCGACGGCTTCTGGCTGGTGCACGAGCCCGGCGGCAAGGTCCATGCGATCGAGGCCTGTGGTCCGGCCGGCAGCCTCGCCACGATCGAGCGCTATCGCGAGAAGGGCCATGACACGCTGCCGGCGCGCGGCCCGGATGCGGCGATCACCGTCGCCGGCGCGATCGGCGGCTGGCAGGCGGCGCTTAGCCTGTCGAGCAGCCTCGGCGGCAGGCTGCCGCTGAAGGATCTGCTGGCCGACGCCATCCGCCATTGCACCGAGGGTTACGACATCTCCGAATCGGAGCTGCGCACCTGGCCGCAGGAAGTCGATGCGGTGAAGGCAGCGCCCGGCTTCAGCGAGTTCTTCTGGCCGGGCGGCGAACGCCCCAAGGCGGGCGACCGCCGCAAGCCTGCGGCGCTCGGCGCGTCGCTGGAGCAGCTTTCCCATGCCGGGCTCGACGATTTCTATCGCGGCGACATCGGCCGCGAGCTCGCCGAGGATCTCGGCCGTCTCGGCACTCCCGTCACCCGGGCCGACCTCGAAGCCTTCCGCGCCCGGACCGTCCAGGCGCTGTCGCTGAAGCTGCCGGGGCTCATCGTCTACAATTTCCCACCGCCGACGCAGGGGCTGACCGCCCTGATGATCCTCGGCATCTTCGAGAAGCTCGGCGTCACCCGGCCGGAGAGCTTCGACCACCATCACGGGCTGGTCGAGGCGGTGAAGCGGGCCCTTGCCATCCGCGACAAGGTCATCACCGACCCCGCCTTCATGACAATCGACCCGGCGAGCCTGCTCACAGACACCGCCCTGGAACGCGAAGCCGCCAGAATCGACCGCAAGCGCGCCGCGGGCTGGCCGTTCCGGCCCGGGGAAGGCGACACGATCTGGATGGGCGCGATCGACGGCTCCAGCCTCGCGGTGTCCTATATCCAGTCGCTCTACTGGGAATACGGCTCCGGCTGCATCCTGCCAAAGACCGGCGTCAACTGGCAGAACCGCGGCGTCTCGTTCTCACTGGATGCGAAGGCGCTCAACCCGCTGACGCCCGGCCGCAAGCCGTTCCATACGCTGAACCCGCCGCTCGCCCGCTTCGACGACGGCCGGATCCTGAGCTATGGCGCGATGGGCGGCGACGGCCAGCCGCAATTCCAGGCGCAGATCCTGTCGCGCTATCGCTTCGGCCAGGGCGTCGCCGATGCGGTCGATGCGCCGCGCTGGCTCTTCGGCCGGACCTGGGGCGCCGGCTCGATCTCGCTCAAGCTGGAGAACCGCTTCGACCCGATGCTGCTGGCGCGCCTCACTGCGGCCGGCCACCCCGTCGAGGAATACAGCGAGACCTATTCCGACCAGTTCGGCCATGCCGGCATGCTGGTCAAGCACCAGAAGGGTCATGTCGAGGCAACGCATGATCCGCGCTCGGACGGCGACGCCCGCGGCATCTGATTGGGATATTGGGGGAGATCTGAGACGACCATGATCGAGAACGATCCGTTCCGCTGCTTCGTGCCCTACCCCGAAGCAGCGGTGAAACATGCCTCCTCAGGCCCGCTCGCCGGGTTGACGCTGGCGGTCAAGGACCTGTTTGACGTCAAGGGCTATCCGACCGGCGCGGGCTCGCCGACCATGCTGGCGCTGTCGGGGATCAAGACCAAGACGGCGCCGATCGTGAAGGCGTTCCTGGAGGCCGGCGCCCGCTTCGTCGGCAAGACCCATACCGACGAGCTCGCCTTCTCGCTCAACGGCAAGAACGCCCATTTCGGCTCGCCCGTGAATCCCGCCGCGCCCAACCGCATCACCGGCGGCTCCTCGTCCGGCTCGATGGCGGCGGTCGCCGGGCGGCTCGCCGATATCGGGCTGGGCTCCGACACCGGCGGCTCGGTCCGGGCGCCAGCGAGCTATGGCGGGCTGTTCGGCATCCGCCCGACGCATGGCCGGCTTCCGCTGAAGCGCGCCTGGCCGCTGGCGGAGAGCCTGGACACCGCCGGCTTCTTCGCCCGGGATGGCGAGGTCTTCGCCCGGGCCGCCAATGCCGTGCTCGGCAAGGACCGGCTGAGCCTGCCGGAGACGCCGCGCCTCCTGCTCGCCGACGACCTCTTCGCCCAGGCCGTGCCTGAGGCCGAGCGCGTCCTGCGCAATGTCGTGCAGCGGATCGTGCCGATCCTCGGCCAGCCCGAGACCGTGCGCGCCGTCAGCGACATGGATGCACTCTACTGGGCCTTCCGCTGGATCCAGGGCCGCGAAGCCTGGGAAGCCGACGGCGCGATGATCGAGCGCTACGCCATGCCGCTCGGGCCGGGGGTCGCCGAGCGCTTCGCCTTCGGCAAGGCGGTGAGCGATGCGGAGGTCGCGCGCGGCGACAGCGTGCGAAAGACTTTCCGCGCGAAGCTCGCCAAGCTGCTCGGCAAGGATGGCGTGCTGATGCTGCCAACCGTCCCCGACGTAGCGCCGCTGGTCAGCGCTGGCGAGCCGGAGCTCGAGGATTTCCGCAACCGTGCCCTGCGCCTGCTCTGCCTTGCCGGGCTCTCCGGCTTCCCGCAGATTTCGATCCCGGTCGCCCATCGCGACGATGCCCCGCTGGGCTTGTCTGTGATCGGGCCCAAGGGCTCGGACAAGTCGCTCGTCGCCTTTGCGGTACGGTTCGAGCGGGCGGCGCGGATCAGGCTGGCATGACCGAGAGGGCGCCAAGGAGACTGCCATGAGCGGCCACGACCACCACCATCATCATGACCACGAGCACGACAATCATTTCACCCCGATCGAAGCGCGGGTGAAGGCGCTGGAATCGCTGATGGTCGAGAAAGGCTATGTCGACCCCGCCGCGCTCGACGCGATCATCGACACCTATGAGACCAAGATCGGCCCGCGCAACGGCGCCCGCGTCGTCGCCAAGGCCTGGAGCGACCCGGCCTATGCGCAGCGCCTGAAGGCCGACGGCACCGCCGCCGTCGCCGAGCTCGGCTATGGCGGGCGTGGCGGCGAGCACATCGTCGCCTGCTTCAACACGCCCGAGGAGCACAACCTCATCGTCTGCACCCTGTGCTCCTGCTATCCATGGCCGGTGCTGGGCCTGCCGCCGGTCTGGTACAAATCGCCGCCCTATCGCGCCAAGGCGGTGATCGACCCGCGCGGCACCCTCGCCGACTTCGGGGTGACCCTGCCCGAGGGCCAGCGCATCCGCGTCTGGGATTCGACCGCCGAGACGCGCTTCATCGTCATCCCCATGCGGCCTGCGGGCACCGAAGGCTGGAGCGAGGACGAGCTGGCGTCGATCGTCAGCCGGGACTCGATGATCGGCGTCGGCCTGCCCTCCCCGGAGGACCGGCCATGAACAGCGCCCACGACCTCGGCGGCCAGATGGGTTTTGGCCCTGTCGTGCCGGAGAAGGACGAACCGATCTTCCATGCCGACTGGGAGAAGAAGGTGCTGGCGATCAACGTCGCCGCCGGCGCCATGGGCGCCTGGACGATCGACGGTATCCGCCATGCGCGCGAGAGCCTGCCGCCGGCGCAGTACCTGTCGTCAAGCTATTACCAGATCTGGCTGGCGGCGCTCGACAAGGTGCTGGTCGAGCACGGCTTCCTGAGCAAGGAGGAACTGGCCTCAGGCGTCGCCGGGACCGCGCGCCGGGAGCCCAAGCGTGTCTTGAAGGGCGAGGAGGTTCCCGCTGTCCTGCGCCGCGGCTTCCCCTATGAGCGCGAGGCGGCTGCGCCGGCACGCTTCAAGGTCGGAGACAAGGTCCGCACCATCGTGATGCATCCGCATCATCATACCCGCCTGCCGCGCTATGCCCGCGGCAAGCAGGGCGTGATCGAGCGCGTCACCGGCTGCCATGTCTTTCCCGACACTGGCGCGCATGGCGCGCCCGAGACGGCGCAATGGCTCTACACCGTCGTCTTCAGCGGCCCGGAACTCTGGGGTCGCGACGCCGATCCGACCTCGACCGTCAGCATCGAGGCCTGGGAGAGCTATCTTGAGCCGGCCTGACGCTGCCCTCGCGGAGGCGCTCGCCGCCGGCACGCCGATTCCGCGCGACGCCGAGGGGCCGGTCTTCGCCGAGCCCTGGCAGGCGCAGGCCTTCGCGTTGGTCGTCGCCCTGCAGAACCGTGGCGTCTTCAGCGCCGACGAATGGGCGCAGGCGCTCGGCGGCGAGATCCGCGAGGCGCTGGCCAATGGCGGTTGCCGCGACGGTTCCGATTATTACGAGCGCTGGTGCGAGGCGCTCGAGCACCTCCTGATCGAGAAGGGTCTCGCCTCGCAGACGAGCGTCGACGCCCGAGCCGCCGCCTGGGGACGCGCCGCCGAAGCGACGCCGCATGGCAAGCCGATCCTCCTGGAGAACGACCCGCTGCGCTGAACGCGGCTTTGCATCCTCGTCACGAAGCGCAACTATGCCGGCAACGCCCGATAACGGGGCAGCCGGAGGAGGATCGCGATGAAGACCGCAATGATGGCGCTCGCAGCCGCAGCGCTGGCGACGACGGCACAGGCCGCCGACCCCGCGCTCAACACGCTGCTCCCGAAGCTGACGCGGTCGACGCAGTGGACGCAAGTTGCCGCGATCGCGCTGCAGTTCCCGACGCATCATCCGCAAGGCATGGTCAAGATCGGCGATGCCTTCTTCATCTCCTCGGTCGAGATCCGGAAGCCGACGACGCGCTACACCGAGCCGAAGGACGGCTATGACCGCGACACCGGCGAGGGCGCCGGCCATCTCTTCAAGGTCGATGCCCAAGGCAAGCTCATCGGCAGCGTCACGCTCGGCGAGGGCTCCGTCTACCACCCCGGCGGCATCGATTTCGATGGCAAAGACCTTTGGGTCCCCGTCGCCGAATACCGGCCGAACAGCCAGTCGATCATCTACAAGGTCGATCCGCAGACGCTGAAGGCGACAGAGGTCTTCCGCTTCAAGGACCATGTCGGCGGCATCGTCCACAACACCGACGGCAAGTCGCTGCACGGCGTCAGCTGGGGCTCGCGCCGCTTCTACGCCTGGCCGCTCGGCGCCGACGGCAAGGTCACCAATGCCGATGCCGCGCCGGAGAGCCTGCGCGTCGCCAATCCGGCGCTCTATATCGACTATCAGGACTGCCACTTCATCGGCATGAGCCGGATGCTCTGCTCCGGCCTCAACAACTACCGCGCCAGCAAGGACGGCCCGGTCTTCCGCCTCGGCGGCTTCGAGATCGTCGATCTCAAGGACAACCGCCCGGTCTTCCAGCTGCCGGTCGAGCTCTGGTCGCCCTCGGGCCTGCCGATGACGCAGAACCCGTTCTGGGTCGAGCCGTCAGGCGACGGCGTGCGCGCCTATTTCATGCCCGATGACGACAAATCGACGCTGTTCGTCTACGAGGCAAAGTAAGAGAGCTTCCCTTCTCCCCTCGGGGGAGAAGGTGGCAGCGCGAAGCGCTGACGGATGAGGGAAGAGTGGCTCACCTGGTCGAACCGCCCTCATCCCCTGCCGGACCTTCTCCCCCGAGGGGAGAAGGAGGCTAACTCCCCTGCCCGGCCGCCCATAGCCCGAAGAACAGCGCCGCGCCAAGCACCGCGACGAAGGCGGCTGCAAGCACCTCCAGCCCGGCGATGATCCGGGCTCCCTTCATCGAACCGCCGCCGGCCAAGCGCAAGGCGGCGAACTTGAAGAACACCGCCAGCGCCGCCAGCGCACCAGTGGTCAGCGCCGTGCCGAGCGCCATGGCGAAGGTCGCGGCGATGCCGGCCCAGAGCAGGCCCTGCGCATTGGCGAAGACGAGGATGATCAGCGCACCCGCACAGGGGCGCAAACCCGCTGCCAGCACGACGCCGGCGATCTCGCGGACCGAACGCAGGCGCGAGACCTCCTCGGCTCCGGGCATATGGACATGGTCGCAGGTTGCGGCGTCATGCGCCGCGCTGCCGCCGAGCGCGACGAGGTTGCCCGCCTTGCGCCAGAGCACATAGCACCCGACCAGCGCGACCAGCGCGAAGCTGCCCTGCTCGATCACCCAGGTGGTCGAGGCCATGGTCTTGGCTGTCGCGTTCAGCGCCAGCGTCAGCGCGCCGACCAGTCCGATCGCCACCAGCGCCTGCACCAGCGCCGCCGCGAAGCTCAGAGCGAGCCCGCGCTTCAGGCTGCGGTTGTCGGCGACGATATAGCCGGAGATCACCGCCTTGCCGTGGCCGGGTCCGGCGGCATGGAAGACGCCGTAGGCGAAGGCGAGCCCGAGCAGGCCTGGCAGCGCCGCGGGCGATTGCGCGATCCCTTTCAGCGTCGCCGTCAGCTCGCGATAGAAGCTCGATTGCCAGGCGAGGATCACCGCGCCGATACCTGTCGTCGCCGGCAATGCCTCGCGCGGCAGCGCCGTGCCGAACGGGTTGCGCGGCGGCGGGGGCGGCGGCGGGAAGTACAGGCTGGCGAGCCAGGCGATCAATCCGAGCGCGCCGGCGACGAGAGCGAGCGCCAGCAGCGCGACCAGCAGCCGGCGCGGCCAGAGCGGCAGGCCCGGTGCGGCGGGAGCGCTCAGGGACATGCCACCAGCGCCCTTGTGGTAACCTGATAGGCGCTCATGTCAGGGGTCGCGGTGATGTCCTCCTGCGCCAGGCGCTGCTGCGTCGCCGTATCGAGCTTGGGCGGGCGCATGATCCGGACGATGCAGCCCTTGGGCGCGTCGCGCGTCGCCACCGCATCAGCCTCCTCGCCGATCTCGAAGGCGACGAAATAGGTGGGGTCTCCGACCTCGATGCCGAAGGAGCGGTTGGCCGTCGCCGGCGTCTTCAGCGGCAGCGTGTAGGTCAGCGTCAGGATCTTGTTCTCGTAGGCGAGCGAGGCCTCGCTCGGCGTGCCGAACTCCTGCACCTTGCCGTTCGCCTTGGCGATGGTGAAGAAGCCGACATCCGGCAGCGATTCCATATTGACCTTGGCGAGCTCGGTCAGTTCGTCGGAGGTGATCTTGCCGTCGCCGTTCTTGTCGAGGCCCTGGACCATATAGGCCGAATAGGCCTCGTCGAAGCTCCAGCGATGGCGCAGCGCCTTCACCGCGCCGCGGGCGTCATAGAGTATCTCGGTGCGCGAGGTCACGAAGACGTGCGGATGCGCCAGCGCCGGCAAAGCCAGGCCGAGCAAGCTCACGGCAGCGGCAAGCAGCGTCAGGAGCGTCGAGTATCGCGGCACGCGGCAATTTCCTCGAATCTGCGGCGAATCCGGCCGAGCCTTCATACAAAAGCGCGCCCAGCGCGCCTACCCTTGCAATCCCGTGCCGTGAGCCTTGCCGGCATCGCTCGCAAAGGCGGCCAAATCGCGGCGCAGGCGGCCTCGCCACTCTGGAATCAGCCCAGAGTGATTTGACGATATCACGTCAGTTATGACAGCCTTGCTGACATAATAACGAATTGGAGACCGGCGTTACCGGTCCCTATAGTCGATTTGAGTGCGATCGTCGGGAGGTCGGCCATGGCCGGTACGCAGCAGACTTCGCAGGGCGCAGCGGCGACCGAGCCGGAGCTCAGAGCC
Source organism: Methylobacterium sp. (assembly GCA_013823325.1). GTDB lineage: Bacteria > Pseudomonadota > Alphaproteobacteria > Rhizobiales > Beijerinckiaceae > Allobosea > Allobosea vestrisii. The sequence goes on along the minus strand of PNLY01000013.1, from coordinate 40,307 downwards.
GTGGCGCTCGACGACAAATACGACCTCTCCAAGCAGAAGATCTTCCTGACCGGCACGCAGGCCATCGCCCGCATGCTGCTGGTGCAGCGCGAGCGCGACCGGCGCGACGGCCTCAACACCGCCGGCTTCGTCTCCGGCTATCGCGGCTCGCCGCTCGGCGGCCTCGACCAGCAGCTCGCCCGCGCCGGCAAGCAGCTCAAGCCCGCCAACATCGTCTTCCAGCCCGGGCTGAACGAGGACCTCGCCGCCACCGCGATCTGGGGCACGCAGCAGGCCGAGCTCTCCGGCGAAGGCAAGTACGACGGTGTCTTCGCGCTCTGGTACGGCAAGGGCCCCGGCGTCGACCGCACCGGCGACGTCTTCCGCCACGGCAACATGGCCGGCACCTCGCGCCATGGCGGTGTGCTCTGCCTGATGGGCGACGACCACACCGCCGAATCCTCGACCAACGCCCACCAGACCGAGTTCGTGCTGGTCGACCGGATGATGCCGATTCTCAACCCGGCCGGCGTCCAGGAGATCATGGACTATTCCCTGCACGGCTTTGCGCTCTCGCGCTTCGCCGGCGTCTGGGTCGGCCTCAAATGCGTCAAGGACAACATCGAATCGACCGCCTCGGTCGACGGCTCGATCGACCGGGTCAGCATCGCGATCCCCGAGGATTTCGTCATGCCGCCGGGCGGGCTCAACATCCGCCGCGAGCTCGACTTCCTCGACCAGGAAAAGCGGCTGCACCTGCACAAGCGCGCCGCGATCCTCGCCTATCTCCGTGCCAACAAGCTCAACCAGACCATCCTCTCCGGCGGTCAGGCGCCGCGCATCGGCATCATCACCGTCGGCAAATCCTATCTCGACGTGCGCCAGGCGCTGGAGGAGCTCGGCCTCGACGAGGTCCGCGCCAATGATCTCGGCATCCGCCTGTTCAAGATCGCCTGCCCCTGGCCGCTCGATCCGCAGGAGCTGAAGGATTTCGCTCGAGGACTCGACCTGGTCATGGTCGTCGAGGAGAAGCGCTCGCTGATCGAAGTCCAGCTGCGCGAAGAGCTTTACGGAACGCAGCACCAACCCATGGTGATCGGCAAGAAGGACGAGCAGGGCGAGTGGCTCTTCCCGGTCCATGGCGCGCTCGATCCGAACGACATCGCCATCGCGCTCGGCGCCCGGCTGCTGCAGTACCGCGACGATCCGGCACTCCGCACTCGCCTTGAAGAGATCGCGGCGGCGCAGGGCCGCCTCGCCGAGGCGCAGGAAGTCGCCAAGCGCACCCCCTATTTCTGCTCGGGCTGCCCGCACAATTCCTCGACCGTCGTGCCCGAGGGCTCGCGCGCCTATGCCGGCATCGGCTGCCACTACATGGTGCAGTGGATGGATCGGGACACCGCCGGCTTCACGCAGATGGGTGGCGAAGGCGCCAACTGGGTCGGCGAAGCGCCGTTCTCGAAACGCGGCCACGTCTTCCAGAATCTCGGCGACGGCACCTATACCCATTCCGGCTCGCTCGCGATCCGCTGGGCCGTCGCGAGCGGCGTCAACATCACCTACAAGCTGCTCTACAACGACGCCGTCGCGATGACCGGCGGCCAGCAGGCGGAAGGGCACCTGTCGCCCGACCAGATGGCGCGCCAGGTTGCGGCCGAGGGCGTCTCCCGCATCGCGGTGGTCTCGGATGATCCCGACAAATATCCGGCCGGCACGCTATGGCCGCCCGGCACCACCCTGCACCATCGCGATGATCTCGATGCCGTCCAGCGCGAGCTTGCGACCGTATCCGGCGTCTCGCTGCTGCTCTATGACCAGACCTGCGCCACCGAGAAGCGCCGCCGGCGCAAGCGCGGCGCCTATCCCGATCCGGACAAGCGCGTCATCGTCAACGAGCTGGTCTGCGAGGGCTGCGGCGATTGCGGGGTGAAGTCGAACTGCGTCTCGGTCCAGCCGCTCGAGACCGAGTTCGGCCGCAAGCGCCAGATCGACCAGTCGAACTGCAACAAGGACTTTTCCTGCGTGAAGGGCTTCTGCCCCTCCTTCGTCACCGTGCATGGCGCGCGGCCGAAGAAGGCGGAGCCGCGCACGATGGACGCCTCGGCGCTCGGCGCAAGCGAGCTGCCCGAGCCCAAGGTGCCGGCGCTCGACCGCAATTTCGCTGTCGTCGTCACCGGCGTCGGCGGCACCGGCGTCGTCACCATCGGCGCGATGCTCGGCATGGCCGCGCATCTCGAAGGCAAGGGCTGCGGCATGATCGACATGGCCGGCCTCGCCCAGAAGGGCGGCGCGGTCTTCAGCCATGTCCGCCTCGCACCGACGCCGGAGGAGATTCACGCCATCCGCGTCGCCGCCGGCCAGGCCGATCTCGTGCTCGGCTGCGACCTCACCGTCACCGGCTCGAAGAAGGTGCTGGGCGCCATCCGCCAGGGCCGCTCGGCCGTGGTCGTCAACACCGCCGAATCCATGCCCGGCGACTTCACCCGCAACGCCGATTTCTCGCTGCCGACCGAGCGGCTGAAACGCTCGATCGTCTCCACGGCCGGGCGCGACAACACCCATCTCGTCGATGCGACGGCGGCAGCCACCACCTTCCTCGGCAATGCTATCGCCGCCAACATGTTCATGCTCGGCTACGCTTGGCAGTTCGGCGCGGTTCCGCTCGCGCGCGCCTCGCTGCTGCGGGCGATCGAGCTCAACGGCGAGGCGGTCGCGATGAACAAGCAGGCCTTCGAGCTCGGCCGCCGCGCCGCGCATGATCCGGCCGCGCTCGCCTCCGCCCTCGCCGAGGCCAAGGCGCCGACGCAAGCGCGCCACCTTTCCCAGAGCCTCGACGAGATCATTGCCCGCCGCGTCGAGTTCCTCACCGGCTACCAGAACGCCGCCTATGCGGCGCGCTATCGCGATCTCGTCGAGAAGGTCCGCGCCAGGGAAGCGAGCATCCTTCCCGGCCAGAGCGCGCTGGCCGAGGCCGTCGCGCGCTATCTCTTCAAGCTGATGGCCTACAAGGACGAGTACGAGGTCGCCCGGCTCTACAGCGACGGCGCCTTCCGCAAGCAGCTCGCCGCGACCTTCGAACAGGACAGCGCCTCCGGCCAGCCCCTGCGCCTCGAATTCCATCTCGCCCCGCCGCTGCTGGCCAAGCGCGATCCCAATACCGACCTGCCGCGCAAGATGAGCTTCGGGCCGTGGATGCTTGGCGCCTTCGGCCTGCTAGCCAAGTTTAAGGGCCTGCGCGGCACCGCCTTCGATGTGTTCGGCTACACCCAGGAGCGCAAGACCGAGCGCAAGCTGATAGCCGATTACGAGGCGCTGGTCGCCGAGATCCTCGGCAAGCTCTCGCCGCAGAACCATTCGCTCTGTGTCGCGCTGGCCGCGATCCCCGAAAAGATCCGCGGCTTCGGCCATGTCAAGGACCGCCACCTCACCGCCGCCAAGGCCGAGGAGGCGGAGTTGCTCAAGCGCCTGCGCGACGGCTCGGCCGAGGCATTGGCGATGCCACGGGCGGCGGAATAGCCGCACGAACGTTCAAGACGGGCGGGTAGCTGCCCTGCTTTCCTCAGCGCTCATTCAGGGGCGCGGAGGACATCATGGACGGACTGACCGGCTTCCTTCTCGCCGGCATCGCTCTGACCGGCAGCCCCGGTCCCGCGACCTTGAGCCTGACGGCGACGGGCGCCGCCTTTGGTATCCGCCGCGGCCTCGGCTATGGCGCCGGCATCACGCTCGGCATGCTCGCGGTGATGGCCTTGACGGCCAGCGGCGTCATCGCCGTCATCCTGGCGCTGCCCGGTCTCGCGCCGATCGTCACGATTCTGGCGGCACTGTATTTCCTCTATCTCGCCTTCCGCATCGCGACGGCGCCGCCGCTCGGCGAGGCGAATGGCGATGCCGCCGCGCCCTCCTTCGCCGCCGGCTTCGCGCTCTCGCTGGTCAATCCCAAGGGCTATGCGGCGATGGCCGCGCTGTTCTCCGGCTTCGCGCTCTTGCCACAGCAGCCGGCAATCGATGCGATCCTCAAGATCGGCCTCCTGCTGCTGGTGATCGCCACGGTCAACCTCGGCTGGCTTCTGGCCGGCTCGGGTCTGACCGGCCTGTTCCGTGATCCCTGGAGCAACCGCATCGTCAACCTGATCTTCGCGGCGCTGCTGCTCGTCTCGCCCGCCGCCGCGATCAGGTTCTGAGCGGCCATTCCGTGGAAGCGACGCACGATGCACCTGGGGATCGGCGCAGGCCGCACGACAGCCCGTCTGACTTGAGTTTGCGATGAACCGGGCCGCATAGTGCGCGACGAGCGCATGCGAGGGGCCGGCGAATCTTGATTTCCGAGGACGAGCTGCGCCGCATCGCCGCCTGGTCGAACGACCTCACGCCGGAGGAGTTCGAGGAGGCACGTCGCGGCATCACGACCAAGACCTATGGCAAGGGCGCCTATGTCTGCCATGTCGGCGACCGGCTGGAATCCTGGACCGGCGTCGCCGACGGCCTGCTCAAGATGAGCACGACCTCGCGCAGCGGCAAATCGGCGACGCTCGCCGGCCTGCGCGGCGGTGCCTGGTTCGGCGAGGGCACGATCATCAAGAACGAGGCGCGGCGCTACGATCTCGTCGCTCTGCGCGAGAGCAAGGTCGCGCTGATGCGGCGCCAGACCTTCCTCTGGCTGTTCGAGCACTCGGCCGCCTTCAACCGTTTCCTGGTGCACCAGTTCAATGAGCGCCTCGCCCAGTTCATCGGCCTCGCGGAATATGACCGCATGCTGGGGGCGACCGGCCGCCTCGCCCGCAATCTCGCCTGGCTGTTCAACCCGATCCTCTATCCGAACAACGACCGGACCCTGACGATCTCGCAGGAGGAGCTCGGCCTGCTCGCCGGCATCTCCCGGCAGATGGCCAATCAGAGCCTCGCCAGGCTGGCCGAACTCGGCTTCATCAAGGTCGGCCATAACGAGGTGACGATCCTCGATCTGGAGCGGCTGGCGCGCTACGAAGGCTAAGGCCAAACAGTTAGAGAGCAGCACTCACCCGAATTCGTCTGCCGACGACCTATTGTCGTGTGGCGGAAGTTGGCCTTTATTCTTGGACCCGCGAAGTCATCCATTCGCAATTTTCTCGATCTTCAGACCTAATCCCGAAAACCGGCAGTCGATCTCAGACCGGACAGCGTTCGAAAGGGAGACGTCCAATGTTGAAGAAAATCAGTGCAATCGCCGCAGTTTCATTCGCTCTGGCAGGCTGCGCGACCACTCCGACGGTGACCAGCCAGACGGTCATCGTCGCCGGCGTCGGGCCGGTCGAGATCGAGCGGTTGGAGGTAGAGGTCGCCTCCGTCGATGCCGCCAGGCGCCGCGTCGTCGTCAAGCAGGGCCGCCAGACATGGCCTGTCGCAGTGCCGGAGGTTTTCGGAAGCCTGGAGAATCTTCGCCCGGGAGACCGGGTCGAGGTTCGCCGTGTCGAGGGCGTGATCCTCGACGTCAAGCGCGCCCGCAAAGGCGCCAAGCCGGCGATCATCTACACCGAGGCCTCCGCCGACTCCTCCTTCCAGAACCTGCCGGAACGCTTCGTCGTGCGGGCGCTGACTGTGACGGCGAGGTTCGAGAGTTTCGATCCGGCGACGAACATCGTCAGCTATGTCGGCCCGGCCGGGCCGCGGACTCATGTCGTGGCCGATCCCGACATCCAGAGCCAGCTAGGTCGCTTGAAGCGCGGCGACATGGTCGAGCTGAGCTTCGCCGAAGCCTTCCTGCTCCAGAAGATCTGATCGCGTCCACAAACGGCCCTTTGGGACGAACAGGCCAGCGCGACCTCCTCCTCGACAGGAGGTGGAGGTCGCGCCGGCAGCGGCCGCAGATCGAACGGCCATGCTGACCGAACCTAGCCGGCTCGATGGTCGCCGAATTGTCGCATAAATCGCCCAATGCTGCAGGTTCACGCCCAGCGGAGCCGGCATGGACTATTTCAGGCGCTTCACCTTCCTGTTCGCGACGCCGAACTTCGATGCCGAGGATCTCGAAGGCATCCGTTTCAACCAGATCATCGAGGAGATCGAGCGCTCGGGCTTCGAGGTGGTCAAGGCGCGCAAGCTCGAGGATGCCGAGATCGCGGTCCAGACCGATGCCGCCATCGGCTGCATGGTGGTCGACTGGGGCAAGAAGGGCCTGGAAGGCAAGACCGCGGCGCTGATCAACCTGATGCGCCGGCGCGGCCTCGATTTCCCGATCATCCTCTTGATCCGCCGCAAGCGTTTCGAGGACGTACCGGTCGAGGTGCTCGACTTCATCGACGGCTACATCTTCCTCTCGGAAGAGACCCCGCCCTTCATCGCCAAGAGCCTGATCAGCCGTCTCAAGCAATATGCCGAGACGCTGAAGACGCCGTTCTTCGGCGCGCTCGTCGACTATGCCGAGGAAGGCAACCATCTCTGGACCTGCCCGGGCCACAACGGCGGCGTGTTCTACAGCCGCAGCCCGATCGGCCGTGTCTTCATGGAGCATCTCGGCGAAGCGGTCTTCCGCGACGATCTCGACAATTCCGTGCTCGATCTCGGCGACCTCCTGACCCATGAGGGCCCGGCCCTAAAGGCGCAGAAGGAAGCGGCGCAGATCTTCGGGGCCGAGAAGACCTATTTCGTCCTGAACGGCACCTCGACCTCGAACAAGGTCGCACTGGCGGCGCTGGTCACCGATGGCGACCTCGTCCTGTTCGACCGCAACAATCACAAGGCGGCCCATCACGGCGCGCTGCTGATCGCCGGCGGCATACCCGTCTACATTCCGACCGTGCGCAATGCCTGGGGCCTGATCGGCCCGATGCGCTGGGATGCCTTCGACGAGGAGGCGCTGCGCGAGCGCATCCGCTTGAATCCGCTGGTCAAGGATCCCGAGGCCTGGACAAAGCCGCGCCCGTTCCGCGTCGCCGTGGTCGAGCAGTGCACCTATGACGGCACGATCCACTCGGCGCAGATGATCCTCGATAAGATCGGCCACCTCTGCGAGTACATCCTCTTCGACGAGGCCTGGGCCGGCTTCATGAAATTCCACCCGCTCTATGCCGGGCGCTTCGCCATGGGGCTGACGGGCTTGGGGCCGGACTCGCCCGGCATCATCGCGACGCAGTCGACGCACAAGCAGCTCGCGAGCTTCAGCCAGGCCTCGCAGATCCATATCAGGGACCGGCACATCAAGGGCCAGAAGCGGCGGGTCGAACACCGGCGCTTCAACGAGAGCTTCATGCAGTATGCCTCGACCTCGCCGTTCTATCCGCTGTTCGCCTCGCTCGACGTCGGCGCGCAGATGATGAAGGGCCGCTCCGGCGAGGTGCTCTGGGACGATACGATCCGGCTCGGCATCGAATTGCGCAAGAAGATCCGGGCCGTGCGCCGCGAGTTCGAGGAGAAGGAGACCAGGCCTGAGCGGCGCTGGTTCTTCGAGCCCTTCGTGCCGGATCGTGTCGCCATCGCGGACGCCGCACGCGAGGGTGCGGTCCACGACGTCGCCTGGGAGATGGTCGCGACCGACCAGCTCGCCGGCAACCCCGGCTATTGGCAGCTCGCGCCCGATGCGAACTGGCATGGTTTCACCGGCATGGAGCCGGGTTTCGCCATGACCGACCCGAACAAGCTGACCCTGCTGACGCCTGGCTTCGATCGCGAGACCGGGGCCTATGCCGAGCACGGCATCCCCGCGCCGATCGTCGCGCAATTCCTGCGCGAGAACCGGATCGTCGCCGAGAAGAACGACCTCAACTCGCTGCTCTTCCTGCTGACGCCGGGCGTCGAGGCCAGCAAGGCCGGCACGCTGATCAGCGGGCTCGTCGCCTTCAAGAAGCTGCACGACGACAACGCCCTGCTGGAAGAGGCGATCCCGGAATTCTACCGACGCCGGCCAGGCCGGTATGGCGGCGTGCGCCTGCGCGATCTCTGCGGGCAGATGCATCGCTTCTTCCGCGACCACGACGTCAGCAGCCTGCAGGCCCGGCAGTTCTCGCCCGAGCATCTGCCGGAGATGGCGATGTCGCCGCACGATGCGGCGCGCTGCCTGACGCGCAATGATGTCGATTATCTGCCGATCGACGCCATCGCCGGGCGGATCGCGACGACGCCCTTCGTCGTCTACCCGCCGGGCATCGCCACCATCGTTCCCGGCGAGCGGCTGACAGAGCGGGCCAAGCCGATGATCGACTATCTCAAGATGTTCGAGGCCTGCTTCAATGCCTTTCCCGGCTTCGAGGTCGAGATCCAGGGCGTCTATCGCGAGACCGATGCCGAAGGGCGGGTGCGGCTCCACACCTATGTCGTCAGCGAGCAGGCGCAGAACTGAGGATCGCGACGAGGCATGGAGACCGAGCGACCGATCATCATCCGCCCCTCCCGTGACGACGATGTCGAGCCGATGCTGGCGATCTATCGCCGGCATATCCGCCATGGCATCGAGGCCGGCGTCGAGGACACCGGCACGCCGCAGCCCGACGATCTGAAGGACCGGCGTAAGAACCTGCGCAGCCGCAAGCTGCCGCATCTGGTCGCGACCAGCGGCGGCGCGGTCGTCGGCTATGCCTATGTCGTGCTGTTCCGCAAGCGGCCGGCCTATCGCTTCACGGTGAAGCACTCGATCTATGTCCACCACGAGCATCTCGGCCGCGGCATCGGACGGCTCCTGATGCAGGCGCTGATCGACGCCTGCGCCGCTGCCGGCTTTCGCCAGATGATCGGCTATATCGACGCCGAGAACAGCGCCTCGCTGGTCCTGCACGAGCGCTTCGGCTTCGCCCGGGTCGGCCTGCTGCCCGGCGTCGCCTATCGCTACGGCAAATGGTCGGACAGCGTCATGGTGCAGAGATCGCTCGGAGCGGGTGCGACGCAGCCGATCGGGTAGGCGGTGCCCGATTGTTCAAGCCGATCTCTCTCTGCTTCCGGCCGGCGCATCGGCTCGGCCGAGGCAGCCGCTGCAATCATGGTCGACGCGGCCCTGGCAGCGAGGCACGATAGCCAACAATGAAGACGCTCATCGACTCCACCAATGCGCTGATCGACGGGCTCGCGGCGATACGCCGGCAATACGGCGTGCCCGAGCATTTTCCGCCAGACGTTCTTGCCGCCGCGGAGGCCGCCGCGCGGCGAGTGCCGACCAAGCATGTCGATCGGACCGATCTGCGCTTCGTCACGCTCGATCCTGCGACGTCGACGGATCTCGACCAGGCCTTCACCATCGAGCGCAGCGGCGCTGACCTGCTGCTCCATTACGCCATCGCCGATATCGCCTGGTTCGTCGACGACGGCGACGCCGTCGATCAGGAAGCCTGGCGGCGCGGCACCACGCTCTATTTGCCCGACGGCAAGGCCGGGCTCTATCCGCCCGCCCTCGCCGAGGGAGCCGCCAGCCTGCTGCCCACCGGTCCCAGGCCGGCAGTGATCTTCACGACCAGGATCGACCCCGACGGGAATGTCCGTCTCGCCGGTGCCGAGCGCGCCATCGTTCGCAACACCGCCAAGCTCGCCTATGAGACGGTGGGCGAGATGGATCTACCACCCGATTTCGCTGAGCTGGCACGCCGCATCGAAGCCGCCGAGAACCGGCGGGGCGCCGCACGCGTGGATCCGCCCGAGCAGGAAGTCGCTCCTGCGGAAGGCGGCGGCTTCCAACTGCTCTTCCGCCCGCGCCTGCTCGCCGAGAACCAGAACGCAGCCTTGTCCCTGGCCAGCAATGTCGCCATCGCGAACGCGCTTCTGGCGGCCCGCACGGGACTGTTTCGGGTCATGCCCGAGCCGGATCAAAAGGCCGTCATGCTCTTGCGTCAAAGCGCACGAGCCCTGGGGCTGGATTGGCGAGACGAGGCGACGCTCGCCGAATTCGAAAAGACGCTCGACCCTGCCGACAGCAGCCATGCTGCCTTCATGCTGGCGGTACGCCGGGCCAGCGGCGGCGCGAGCTATGTCCCCTATCGCGAGGGCATGGTGCCCTGGCACGCACCGATGGCGGCGACGTATGCGCATGCCACCGCTCCGTTGCGCCGCCTTGCCGATCGCTATGTGATCAGCGCCGCCCTTGCGATCGCGAACGGGCAGGCGGTGCCGGCCACCGCGACGGCTGCCTTCGAGACGCTTCCTGCCGTGATGGGACGGGCTGATGCCCGCGACGGGCAGATCGAGCGCGCCGTGGTCAGCCTCGCCGAAGCCCTGATGCTCCGGGGACATGAGGGCCAGTCTTTCGAAGCTGTCGTGACCGACACGGATGATCACGCTCTGCGGATCCAGCTCTGCGACTTGCCCGTGATCGCGCGCGTTCGTGGGCAGGGCAGCAAGCCTGGCGACAGGATCCGGGTCCGCCTTACAGCCGCCGACCCCTTGCAGCATACGATCAGCTTCGAGCTGATGGGCGGTGCGTCATGACGCTGTAAGGCCGGGCCATCGTGACCTGCCGCGTCGCCAGGAGCCGCCTGCGCCCAGCAGCCGACATCGTCGCTACGATCCCCCACCCGGCGAGAAGAAGCACAACAGCTCTCCCGCATCGTTCATGCAGAGATGGAAGAAGCCGTCCGGCGAGAGGCGGGCCTTCTGGTAGGGAATCTCGAGCACGGCCGGCTGACGGCGCTCGGTCGGCCACATCGGATGGCGGCCCGGCATGATCGTCACGACGAAGCCCGACGGCGTCTCCCGCACCTCGCTGACATCGACCTGCGCACAATCTGCCTCCGAGCAGCATTCGAACGGATAGTCCCAGCCGCCGGGCGCCCGATGCGCGCGTGTTTGCGTCGCTCCCGCGACGAGCAGCAGTATGATCGTGACCGAGGCGAAAGCGCGCATTTGGCCGGCCCTCGCAGCGAGCTTCCGACCCGAAAGCGGCCGATCGAAGGCCGTGTTGTCTTGGTTCACACTATGACGGGTTCACCGCGAGTTCCGGATTGTGATAGCTAGGCGCTCATGACTGCATCCATACGGCTTCGCTGACCTCATCGAGAGCACGTCCGCAGCCCGCCTCATCGAGCGCGGGAGCGATCGATTCTGCCTTGATGAGGAAAGTGAAACTTGATGCGTACTTTCGATCTGCCGACAGACCCTGCCTTCTGGCAGGATCCCGCACCCTTCTTCCAATCCGCCCTCACCGCCGGCAACGGACTCTTCGCCTCGACCGGCGGCCTGTCGGTCTTGGGCTATGAGGCGCTCTTCGAGCTGGGGCGCGACCCGCGCATCGACGGCCACCCCTTCCCGGTCGAAGGTTTGGGCGCTGACAAGACCGACATGCACGCCTTGCTGCGCTGGGGCCTGTTCGCGCTGGCCGGCCCCGAACATCGCGGCCTGCGGCAGGCGCTCGTCGCCGGGCTTTCGACCCAGCGGATAGCGGCGCTGCGGCCGACGATCCGAGACTTGGCCGACATGGCGCGCCAGAACCTGCTCGACGCCGCGAGCCCGGACTTGATCCGCGACTTCGCCTCGCCCCTCTCCGCGCGCGCCTTCTGTGCGCTCGCCGGAATAGACCAGCGGCATGCCGGCTGGATCGGCTCTGCGATAGCCACCATTGGCGAGCAATTGTCGTTCGAGCCAGCGCCGGAGAGGCTCACGGCAGCGAACCCGGAGGCGCGCGAGCTGCTGGAGCTGCTGCGTGTGCTCGAATCCGATGGCGAATCCGGACTGATGCGCGATATCGCGGCGCGGCTGCCGACGGACAGCCCAGCCACAGCTGCCGATCTGGTGGCTGGCTTCGTCTTCGATGCCGTCGAGACGACGACCTCGGGCGTCTTCTGCGTGCTCGACTGCCTGATGAAGCAGGAACAATTGCGCCTCGACCTGTCGGCGGGGCGTTATGCACTTTCCGCTGCGGTCCAGGAGGCCTTCCGGCTGACCTCTCCGACGACCCTCACGGTCAGGATGGCAGCCGAGGGTCTAGCCTGGCGCGGAGAGACGATCGCCGCCGGCACCGCGCTGACAATGTGGTGGCCGTCGGGCAATCTGGATGGCAGAGCCTTCGAACGGCCATCGCAATTCGATCCGGCCCGGCCGGCGAAACGACATCTCGCTTTCGGCATCGGCGGCCATGGCTGCCTCGGCCGGCAGCATGCTTCACTTATTGCCGAAGAGGCTGTGCGCGTTTTGCTGCTCGATGGCGGGCCGCAGCCGATCAGAGTCGGCGAAACACGGTTCCTGCCGCGCTTCTCGCGCTTGAGCGAAAGCGCGCCGGTCCGCTTCGCGTGACGGCAGGGCGGCCTCCTTCACAATCGGGGGAGGCCGCAAACATTGGAGCATCGCAGGAAGATCGCCGCTGCTGATCCAGTCGGGCAAACCTCGGCGGGACAATAGCGCCCCAAATCCATCTTGTCTGTCAAGTGGCTTCTTGCACAGCGCCGAGGCACCTGCAAAGCTTGCATGATCGCACAAGGGCCATGGGCCCCGGCAAACCCGCGACAGACGGGGCGACAGGGTGGAGACGACGATCGTGGCAAGCGCAGCCGCCAATGTGGCGGACACCTTTCCCAAGCTCGTGCTGCGCAATGCGCGGGAGCGCGGCGCGCGTGTCGCGTTCCGGCACAAGGATCTCGGCATCTGGCAGTCCTGGACCTGGGCCGAGGTCGCCGAGCAGATCCGCGCCTATGCCAAAGGTTTCGAGCAGCTCGGCCTGAAGCGCGGCGAAACCGTCGCGATCATCGGCTACAACCGGCCGCGCCTGTACTGGTCGATGGCCGCGGCACAATGGCTCGGCGCGATTCCCGTCCCGGTCTATGCCGACAGCGTCGCCGACGAGATGGCCTATGTGCTCGACCATGCCGGCGCGGTCTTCGCCTGCGTGCAGGACCAGGAGCAGGTCGACAAGGTCCTCTCGGTCGTCGAGCGCCTGCCGAACCTGCGCCACATGTTCTATGACGAGCCGCGCGGCCTGCGCGACTATGACCACGCCAAGCTGCACGACATCGGCGACGTGATCGAGGCCGGGCGCGTCGCGCTCAAGGACGCCGCCGTCTCGGCGGCGCATGACCGCGAGATGGAACAGGGCGCGAGCGGCGACCTCGCCATCATCCTCTATACCTCCGGCACGACCGGACGGCCCAAGGGGGTCATGCTCACCCATTTCAACGTCATCACCGCCGCCGAGATCGGCTGCAGCTTCGACGGGTTGAACGAGAACGACGAGATCATCGCCTATCTGCCGATCGCCTGGGTCGGCGACCATGTCTTCTCCTATGCGCAAGCGATCATCGCCGGCTTCTGCGTCAACTGCCCGGAAGGGCCCGAGACCGTCGTCGACGACCGCCGCGAGATCGGCACCACCTACGCCTTCGCGCCGCCGCGCGTCTTCGAGACCATGCTGACGCTGACGATGGTGCGCATGGAGGATGCCGGCCCGCTGATGCGGAAGGTCTTCCACTACTTCCTCGGGGTGGCGAAGCAGCATGGCGAGAAGATCCTGAACGGCGAATCCGTGCCGCTCGGCGCCCGCCTGCTCTACAAGCTCGGCGACATCATCATCTATGCACCCCTGCGCAACCGCTTCGGCCTGACCAACATCAAGGTCGGCTACACCGCCGGCGAGGCGATCGGCCCCGAGCTCTTCCGCTTCTACCGCTCGATCGGCGTCAACCTGAAGCAGCTCTACGGACAGACCGAGGCCGGCGTCTACATCACCATGCAGCCGGATGGCGAGATCAAGGCCGACACCGTCGGCAAGCCGGCGCCGCAGGTCGAGATCAAGATCGCCGACAATGGCGAGGTGCTCTACCGCTCGCCCTCGATCTTCCGCGGCTACTACAAGGATGAGGAGAAGACCGCCGAGACGATGACCGAGGACGGCTATGTCCGCTCGGGCGATGCCGGCTTCTTCGACGAGAGCGGCCACCTCAAGATCATCGACCGTGCCAAGGATGTCGGCAAGCTCAACTCGGGCGACCTCTTCCCGCCGAAATACATCGAGAACAAGCTGAAGTTCTACCCGAACATCAAGGAGGTTGTCGCCTTCGGCCAGGGCCGCGACTACGCTACCGTCGCGCTCAACATCGACCTGACCGCCGTCGGCAACTGGGCCGAGCGCAACAATGTCGTCTACGCTTCCTATCAGGAGCTCGCCGGCCATCCGCAGGTCTACGAGATGATGGCCAAGCATGTCGACGAGGTGAACCGCTCGCTGGCGGCCGAGCCGATGATGGGTGGCGCCCAGATCAAGCGCTTCCTGATCCTGCACAAGGAGCTCGATGCCGACGACGGCGAGCTCACCCGCACCCAGAAGGTCCGCCGCGGCTTCATCGCCGAGCGCTACGCCCCGCTGGTCGAGGCTTTGTACAATGGCTCGACCCAAGCGGACATCTCGACGGAAGTGACCTTCGAGGACGGCCGCAAGGGCGTGATCTCGGCGACGGTCAAGGTCGCCGACGCGAAGGTCTACCCGGTCACGGCGCCAGCAGCGACCTCTGCGACGAAGGAGGCGGCATGAACGCGCATTCCATGGCGGTCGCCGGCGCGCCGGTCACGCACAAGGGCGAGGTGCTGCTCTCGGTCGAGAACGTCTCACTGCGCTTCGGCGGCGTGAAGGCGATCAGCGACGTCTCCTTCGACATCCGCAAGGGCGAGATCCGCGCCATCATCGGTCCGAACGGCGCCGGCAAGACCTCGATGCTCAACTGCATCAACGGCTTCTACCACCCGCAGGAAGGCCGCATCACCTATAAGGGCGTGCGCCGCGCCAAGGTCAGGCCGCATCAGGCTGCCGCCGCCGGCATCGCCCGCACCTTCCAGAACGTCGCTTTGTTCAAGGGCATGTCGACGCTCGACAACATCATGACGGGGCGCACGCTGAAGATGCGCAAGGGCTTCTTCTGGCAGGCGCTGCGCCACGGGCCGGCGATGAGCGAGGAGATCGAGCATCGCAAGGTGGTCGAGGACATCATCGACTTCCTGCAGATCCAGCACATCCGCAAGCTGCCCGTCGGCAAATTGCCCTATGGCCTGCAGAAGCGCGTCGAGCTCGGACGGGCGCTGGCGATGGAGCCGGAACTGCTGCTGCTCGACGAGCCGATGGCCGGCATGAACCTCGAGGAGAAGGAGGACATGTGCCGCTTCATCCTCGACGTGAACAACCAGTTCGGCACCACCATCGCCCTGATCGAGCACGATATGGGGGTGGTCATGGACCTCTCCGACCGCGTCGTCGTGCTCGAATACGGCCGCAAGATCGCCGATGGCACGCCGGCCGAGGTCAAGGCCGACCAGCGCGTGATCGACGCCTATCTCGGAGTGGCGCACTGATGGCCGCCGCAAGCAAGGACAAGAGCGCAAAGGACATGAGCGCATGAGCGACATCGCCGCGCAGCCCGCGCCCAATCTCCTCGCCAATGGCTGGATCAAGGCTGGCGTCATCGTCGTCGGCCTCGTCGCCGCCGCGCTGATCGGCGCTCGTATCGACCCGACCGGCACGATCCACAATATCTTCGTCGACCCGTTCAACCAGATGGTCCAGGCGCCGGACCTGCTCGCCCAGACGATCTGGGAAGGCCTCGTCTCCGGCGTGCTCTATGCGCTGATCGCGCTCGGCTTCGTGCTGATCTTCAAGGCCTCCGGCGTCTTCAACTTCGCCCAGGGCATCATGGTGGTGTTCGCGGCGCTGACGCTGGTCGGCCTCTACGAGAAGGGCGTGCCGGCCTTCCTCGCCGTCATCCTGACCCTCGGCGTGATGTTCGCGCTGGCCGTGACGATCGAGCGCGTGGTGCTGCGCCCGCTGGTCAACCAGCCCGATATCATCCTGTTCATGGCGACCTTCGGGATCACCTATTTCCTGATCGGCTTCGGCGAGGCCATCTTCGGCGGCAACCCCAAGCAGATGATCGCCGAGCAGCTTTATCTGCCGAAGGGCGCGATCGACCTGAAGATCCTGGGCGGCATCGTCTCGCTGCAGAAGATCGACATCGCCGCCGCGATCATCGCCTCGCTGATGATCGCCGTGCTGGCGCTGTTCTTCCAGTACACCCGCATCGGAAGAGCCCTGCGGGCGGTGGCGGACAGCCACAAGGCGGCGCTCTCGGTCGGCATCTCGCTCAACCAGATCTGGGTGATCGTCTGGTTCACCGCCGGCATCGTCGCGCTGATCACCGGCATCATGTGGGGCGCGCGTTCGGACGTCTCCTTCGCGCTCGAGATCGTCGCGCTGAAGGCGCTGCCGGTGCTGATCCTCGGCGGCTTCACCTCGATCCCCGGCGCCATCGTCGGCGGGCTGATTATCGGCATCGGCGAGAAGCTCGGCGAGTTCTACTGGGGCCCGCTGATCGGCGGCGGCATCGAGAGCTGGCTCGCCTATTTCATCGCGCTGGGCTTCCTGCTGTTCCGGCCGCAGGGCCTGTTCGGCGACAAAATCATCGAACGCATCTGAGAGGCTGACCCGTGTTCTACCGCGAAGCCGGCCAATACAAATCCACCTACGCCGCCGACATGGCCGTGTTCCCGCTCCGGCAGGACCGGATCGGCATCGCCGTCATCCTCGCGATCGCCTTCATCGTCATCCCCTTGACCGGCAACGACTTCTTCATCGCCTCGGTGATGATCCCGTTCCTGGTGCTCTCGCTGGCGGCGATCGGGCTCAACATCCTGACCGGCTATACCGGGCTGATCTCGCTCGGCACCGCCGCCTTCATGGGTGTCGGCGCCTATTCCTGCTACAAGCTGACGACCTTCTTCCCGGGCGTGAACATCATCGTCCTGATCCTGCTCTCCGGGCTGTTCTCAGCGGCGATCGGCGTGCTGTTCGGCCTGCCCTCGCTGCGGATCAAGGGCTTCTATCTCGCCGTCGCCACGCTCGCCGCGCAGTTCTTCCTGCAATGGGCTTTCGTGCGCGTGCCCTGGCTGTTCAACTACAATGCCTCGGGCGCGATCGAGGTGCCGCAGCGCACGCTGTTCGGCCTGCCGATCACCGGCGCGTCCGCGACGCCTGAGACCCGCTATTTCGTCTGCCTCGGCCTCGTCGTGGTGCTGACCTGGTTCGCCTCCAACCTGGTTCATGGAAAGCTGGGGCGATCCTGGATGGCCGTGCGCGACATGGACATCGCCGCCGAGCTGATGGGCATCAAGCTGCTCAACGCCAAGCTCACCGCCTTCGCCGTCTCCTCCTATTTCGCCGGCGTCGCCGGGGCGATGATGATCTTCCTCTGGTATGGCGGCGGCGAAGCCAACGACGTCTTCACCATCCGCCTCTCCTTCACCATCCTGTTCATGGTGATCATCGGCGGCCTCGGCTCGCTGATCGGCTCCTTCTTCGGCGCCGCCTTCCTGTCGGCCCTGCCGACGGCGCTGAAGTTCGGCCTGCCGGCGCTGGGCGTGCCGATCGGCGGCGCCACCGCCGAGCATGTCACCTTCATGCTGGTCGGCGCGCTGATCATCGTCTTCCTGATCGTCGAGCCGCACGGGCTGGCGCGCCTCTGGCAGATCGGGAAGCAGAAATTGCGGACGTGGCCCTTCCCCTACTGACCAGCGCGCTTTCCGTTTGGCTGGCTCCAGCCAACGACAAGAATTCGCGCAAGATCAAAGGGGAGAGAGACCCAAGGACAACGACCCGCCGCAGACCCTTCAAGCGGCGGGCAAGCGAAGACGGGACGGCTCGGCCGGACCCGGCAACCACGGAGGAAGGCCTATGAAAACGAGCAGCATCATCAGGAGCGTCGCCGTCGGCGCGCTTCTTGCCGCCGGTGCGATCTCCGCCCCGGCGAATGCGCAGGAGACGATCTACTTCTCCAACAACGCCTATCGTACCGGCCCGTTCTCGGGCTCGGGCATCCCGATCGGCGACGGCATGCGCGACTACATCTCGATGATCAACGAGCGCGACGGCGGCGTGAACGGCGTCAAGATCATCTATGAGGAGTGCGAGACCGGCTACGACACCAAGAAGTCGATCGAGTGCTACGAGCAGGTCAAGTCGAAGACCATCGTCTACAGCCCGTGGTCGACCGGCGCGACCTTGGCCGCGATCCCGCGCGCCCATGTCGACAAGCTGCCGATCCTGTCGATGGCCTACGGCCTCTCGGCCTCGGCCGACGGCACCAACTTCCCCTGGGTCTTCATCCCGCCGCTGACCTATTGGGACGGCGCCTCGGTGATGGTGAAGCACATGGCTGCCGAGCTCGGCGGCATGGACAAGCTCAAGGGCAAGAAGCTCGGCCTGATCCATCTCGATGCGCCCTTCGGCAAGGAGCCGATCCCGGTGCTCGAGAACCTCGCCAAGAAATACGGCTTCGAGCTCAAGCTCTATCCCGTCGCCGCAGCCGACATGCAGAACCAGGGCTCGCTCTGGCTCTCGATCCGCCGCGACCGGCCGGACTTCCTCTACAACCAGGGCTGGGGCGCGATGAACCCGACCGCGGTCAAGGAAGCCATCAAGAACAACTTCCCGATCAACAAGCTGGTCGGCGTCTGGTGGGCCGGCGGTGACGACGATGCCCGCGCCGGCGGCGCCGAGGCCAAGGGCTACCGCTCGCTGAACTTCAACGCGGCCGGCCAGAACTTCCCGGTGATCCAGGACATCCTCAAACATGTCGTGGAGAAGGGGAAGAGCACGACGCCGAAGGAGAAGGTCGGCGAGAACCTCTATAATCGCGGCGTCTACAACTCGATGCTCGTGGTCGAGGCGATCCGCACCGCCCAGAAGCTGACAGGCAAGAAGGTGATCACCCCGGAGGACATGCGCCGCGGGCTCGAGAACCTGAACATCGACGAGGCCCGCCTCAAGGAGATCGGCATGGCCGGCTTCGCCTCGCCGGTGAAGGTCAGCTGCACCGACCATTCCGGTCACCACAAGGCCTATGTCGCCGAATGGGACGGCACCAAGTGGACCCAGAAGGGCGACTGGATCGAGCCGATGAAGGACGAGGTCCGGCCGCTGATCGAGGCCAACGCCAAGGACTATGTCGAGAAGGCCGGCAATTGGCCCAAGCGCACCGAGCCTTGCGAGAAGTCGTCCTGACCTGACGAGTGCCAATCCTTCTCCCCTCGGGGGGAGAAGGTATCTGCGAAGCAGACGGATGAGGGAAGTCTTGCACCACCTCATCCGTCCGTCCCTCATCCGACCCGGCTGACGCCGGGCCACCTTCTCCCTCGAGGGGAGAAGGATTGGAGGTTCAATGTCGACCGCCATCCTCGAGAAGCCCGCCACCGCCGCAGCGACGGACACGATCCTGTCGCTGAACAATATCGAGGTGATCTACGATCACGTCATCCTGGTGCTGAAGGGCGTCTCGCTACAGGTCCCGCGCAAGGGCATCGTCGCGATCCTCGGTGCCAACGGCGCCGGCAAGACCACGACGCTGAAGGCGATCTCGAACCTGCTCAAGGCCGAGCGCGGCGAGGTCACCAAGGGCTCGATCGTCTTCGACGGCGAGCGGGTCGACAAGATGTCGCCGAACGAACTGGTGTGCCGCGGCTGCATCCAGGTGATGGAAGGCCGGCACTGCTTCGGCCATCTCTCGATCGAGGAGAACCTGCTGACCGGCGCCTTCACTCGCCGCGACGGCAACGCCGCGATCAAGCGCGACCTCGAGAAGATCTACGAGCTCTTCCCGCGGCTGAAACAGCGCCGCAACTCGCAGGCCGGCTACACCTCCGGCGGCGAGCAGCAGATGTGCGCGATCGGCCGCGCCATGATGAGCAAGCCCAAGATGATCCTGCTCGACGAGCCGTCCATGGGGCTCGCGCCGCAGATCGTCGAGGAGATCTTCGAGATCGTCCGTCAGCTCAACGACAGCGAGGGCGTCTCCTTCCTGGTCGCCGAGCAGAACACCAACATGGCTCTGCGCTACGCCACCTATGGCTACATCATGGAGACCGGCCGCGTCGTCATGGATGGCGAAGCGAACATGCTGCGCGAGAACGAGGACGTGAAGGAGTTCTATCTGGGCGTCGCCGAAGGCGACAAGAAATCCTTCCGCGAGGTCAAGAGCTACAAGCGCCGCAAGCGCTGGCTGTCATAGTCCGGCCGGGATCGGCGGGCAGGAGCCCTTCATGCTCTATGTCGTCCTCGCCCTCCTTCTCGTCGCCGTCATCTACGGTCCGCAATTCTGGGTCCGCTACGAAATGGACAGGCACGCCGCAGACAGGCCAGACCTTCCCGGCACCGGCGGCGAACTTGCCCGCCACCTGCTCGATCGTTTCGGCCTGCAGACGATCCCCGTGGAGATCACCGCTGCCGGAGATCACTACGATCCCGACGCCCGGGCCGTGCGGCTCTCGCCCGGCAATCATGACGGCCGCTCGATCACCGCCGTCGCGGTCGCGACCCACGAGGTCGCCCATGCGCTGCAGCATGCGCAGGGCAGCCGCCTGTTCGATATCCGCACCAGCCTCGCCCGATTGCTGGGCAAGGTCGACAAGGTCGCGATGGTGGTGCTCGTCACCGCACCGCTGGTGATGATCCTGGTGCGGGCGCCGGGCGTGCTTTTCGCGCAGTTCGCCGCGGTGCTGGCGCTGCTCGGCATCGGCCTCGTCGTCCATCTCGTGACGCTGCCGGTCGAGTTGGACGCCAGCTTCGGCAAGGCACTACCGATCCTCCAGCAGGACGGCTACCTGCACCCGGACGACATGCCGGCGGCGCGCGGGGTGCTGAGAGCCGCGGCGATGACCTATGTCGCGGCCTCCCTGATGGGGCTGCTCAATTTCCTTCGCATCCTGCGCCGGTAGGCCGGGCACCATTTCCAAGGGCAAGAGCGATGAGCGAGCATTTCGACGATCTCGAGACCCGGCCGTCCGAGCGGCGCGAGGCCGACCTCTTCGCCCGGTTGCCGGCCGTGCTCGCCGCCGCGCTGGCGACACCGGGCTATGCCGCGCATCTGAAGGGCATCGATCCGGCTGCGGTCACCGACCGCGCGACGCTCGCCAGGCTGCCGGTGCTGCGCAAGGCCGATTTGCCGGCGCTGCACAAGGACGCTCCGCCCTTCGGCGGCTTCGTCGACGCGCCGCTCGGCTCCTTCGGCCGGCTCTTCACCTCGCCCGGTCCGATCTTCGAGCCGGAAGGCACCGGCAGCGATCCCTGGGGTACCGCCCGCGGCCTGTTTGCCGCCGGCTTCCGCAAGGGAGACATCGTCCTCAACACCTTCGGCTACCATCTGACGCCGGGCGGCTTCATCATGGATTCGGCCGCGCGCGCTATCGGCTGTGCCGTCATCCCGGCCGGTCCCGGCAATACCGAGCAGCAGATGGAGGTGATCGGCGCCTATCGGCCAAGCGCCTATACCGGCACGCCGGATTTCCTGAAGCTCCTGATCGAGGCCGCCGACAGCCGCGGCGTCGATACCTCCTGCCTGAAGCGCGCCATCGTCTCGGGCGCCGCCTTCCCGCCCTCGCTGCAGGCCTGGGTGCGCGAACGCGGCATCGACGCCTACCAGCTCTACGCCACCGCCGATATCGGCCTGATCGCCTACGAGACCAGCGCCCGCGACGGCATGGTGCTGAACGAGAACCTGATCGTCGAGATCGTCCGTCCCGGCACCGGCGACCCCGTCACGGAGGGTGAGGTCGGCGAGATCGTCGTGACCAATCTCGACCCGCACCATCCGCAGATCCGCCTCGCCGTCGGCGATCTCACCGCGGTCCTGCCAGGCGCGAGCGCTTCCGGCCGCACGAATGCGAGGATCAAGGGCTGGCTCGGCCGCGCGGACCAGACGGCAAAGGTCAAGGGGATGTTCGTACGGCCCGAGCAGGTCGCCGAGATCGCCCGCCGCCATGCCGAGATCGCCAAGCTCCGGCTCGTGATCGGCCGCGCCAACGAGCTCGACACCATGACGCTGAAGGCCGAGATCTATGCCGAGCCGAAGGGCTTCATCGACGCGGTCTCCTCGACCCTGCAGCAGGTCACCAAGCTGAAGGGCTCCGTCGAGGTGCTGCCGCTCGGCGCTCTGCCGAACGACGGCAAGGTCATCGCCGACGAGCGGCCGGTAGGATAATCCTCACCACGCGACCGGCGCCTCCCCTTTCGCCTTCAGCCAGTCATTGGCCTGGCTGAACGGCTTCGAGCCAAAGAAACCGCGCCGCGCCGAGAGCGGCGAGGGATGGGCGCTGGCGATAACCAGATGCCTGCTCTCGTCGATCAGGGCGCGCTTGGCCTGCGCCGGCAGTCCCCAAAGCATGAAGACGACATGCTGCTGCCGCTGCGAGACGGCTGCGAGGATCGCGTCCGTCACCGCCCGCCAGCCGAGCTTGAGATGCGAGCCGGCCTGCGTCGCGCCCTCGCGCACCGTCAGCGCGGTGTTCAGCAGCAGCACGCCCTGCTTCGCCCAGTCGGAAAGGTCACCGCCGGATGGCGCGACGAGGCCGAGGTCCTCGGCCCGCTCCTTGTAGATGTTGACCAGGGAGCGCGGCAAAGGCGGCGGACCGACATAGGAGAAGGCGAGCCCGTTGGCATGGCCGGGCGTCGGATAGGGATCCTGGCCAAGGATGACGACGCGCACCTGATCGAGCGGCGTCAGCGCCAAGGCCGAGAGGAACCGCTCCGGCGCCGGTGCCACGACATGCCCGGCGGCGCGCTCGGCATCGACGGCGGCGCAGGCGCGCGCCACCGTGCCGTCGGTGAAGATGGAGAGATCGCGCCAGGAAACGGACACCGGCGCGGCCAGGAAGGCGTCGAGCGCCGCGCGATAGCCACTCACTTCAGGACAGCCCGTCCCTCGACTTTGGCCTCGACCGTGCCGAGCCGGCGGATATAGACCATTACCTCATTCGCCATCAGCTTGCCGTCGGTCATGCCGATCAGCGTCTTGCCGCGGCCGAGCGCGGTGTAGCCGTCGCCGCCGGTCAGCATGAAGTTGTTGGTGGCGACCGTGTATTTGCCGGCCGGATCGATCTCCTTGCCGTCGACCTTCACCGAGATGACGCGCGAGCCCTGCGGCTGCTTGAGGTCGGCCTCGAAGGAAAGGCCGGACACCACCGGGAAACGGCCGGCACCCTGCGGCGCATCGCGCAACCCGTTCTCGATCGCGTCCTTCACATCCTTGCCAGTGATCTCGACCATGGACGTCGCATTGCCGAAGGGCAGTTCGCTCAGCACGTCGCGCCGCGTCAGCTTGTGGCCGGCGGGATACTGCTTGTTGGCGCGGATGCCGCCGGCATTGGTGATGGCGAGCTGCGCGCCGGTCGCGGCCCGGATCGCATCGGCGATCAGGTTGCCGATGGCCGTCTCCTGCGAGCGAATCACGCTAGTGCGGGAATCGAGCGGGGCGCCCAGCGTCCCGATCTCGATGTCGAGCTCCTTCGAGAGCTCGCTTTCATAGCCCTTGACGATGGCGGCGACCTCGGGATCGGGCGTCGCGGCGCGGCTGTCGTTGACGCGGAAGGTCGGCGTCCACTCGACCTTGCGATTGGCGCCCTCGCCCGAAGCCTTTGCGGCAATGTCGATCGCGGTGACGTAATTGCCCTCCTCGTTCGACTCGACCATCACCACCTTGCCGTCATAGGCGATGGCGAGATCGTGGTCGTGGCCGGTCAGCACGATGTCGACGACGCGCGAGCGTACGATCTCGTAGTCCATCGCCCGGTCGGCATGCACCACCGCGACGAGGATGTCGGCGCCCTCGCTCTTCAGCTTGCGCGCCTCGCGCCGCAGCGCCTCCATGGTCGAGGAGAATTTCAGGTCGCCGGGATTGGAGAGCTGCGGCGTCGGGTCGAAGGTCGTGCCGATGACGCCGACCTTGATGCCGCCGAGCTCGAAGATCTGGGAATCCTTGTGGCCCGGCAGCGGGTTGCCGGCGGCGTCGCGCAGATTGGCCGCGAAGGTCGGATAGGTCTGGGCGGCGGTGAGCTTGAGATAGTTCTCCTTGCCGAAATCGAACTCGTGATTGCCGGGCACGAAGACGTCGATGCCCATCTTGTTCTGCATCGCGACGATATGGGCGCCCTGGTCGAAGCCCGACATCAGCGAGGGCGAATAACAGTCGCCGGCATGGCAGAACAGGACGGGCACGCCACGCGCGCGCTCGGCCTTGGCGATGCCGGCCGCCCGGGCGAAGCCGCCTTTGCCCTTGTCGTCGCTCATCTTGTAGATGTCGTTGACCAGCAGCAGCGTGAAGCTCGCCGGCGGCGTCTGCGCCTTCGCGACCGGCGCGGTGGCGGCAAGAGCTGCTGGAGCGCCGAGGACGCGAAACGCGTGGCGGCGGGTCATCTTGGTCATCGGCGCGAACCCCTGCGGTTTTGATTTCGACAAAGACTAGCAAGAGCCTAGCCGGCTTGCGAGACCCCTGCTCACGCAGTGTCGCACCCCGTACGGCCCGACTGGACGAAAACCGTAACTCGTCTAAATCACAGCCGAACGAAAGCGGATGTGATGAACCTCAAGCCGAGTTTGCCGCCCGACCACGCCACCATCAGAAGCGGCCGCATCGGCGTGCTCCTGATGAACCTCGGCACGCCCGAGGGCACGAGCTACAAGCCGATGCGGGCCTATCTGAAGGAATTCCTCTCCGACCGCCGCGTCATCGAGGAACCGCGCTGGAAATGGTGGCCGATCCTCAACCTGATCATCTTGTCGACGCGCCCGAGCCGCAAAGGCAAGGACTACGCGACGATCTGGAACAATGAGCGCGACGAAGGTCCTCTCAAGACGATCACGCGCGCGCAGACCGAGAAGCTCGCCGAGCGGCTGAAGGGCCTCGGCGGGGACCGCATCACCGTCGACTGGGCGATGCGCTACGGCCTGCCCGATGTGAAGAGTCGTCTGAAGGCGCTGCTCGCGCAGGGCTGCGACCGCATCCTGCTCGTGCCGCTCTATCCGCAATACGCCGCGCCGACCTCGGCGACCGCCTGCGACCAGGCCTTTCGCGCCTTGATGGAGATGCGCTGGCAGCCGACGGTGCGGGTCGCCCATCCCTACTACGCCGACCCCACCTATATCGACGCGCTCGCCACCTCGATCCGCGCCTCGCTCGGCAAGCTCTCCTTCGAGCCGGAGGTGATCCTCTGCTCGCTGCACGGCATGCCCAAGGAATACCTGCTCAAGGGCGACCCGTATTATTGCCAGTGCGCCGTAACCGCGCGACTGCTGCGCGAGAAGCTCGGCCTCAGCGAGGAGCGCTTCCGCCTGACCTTCCAGTCGCGCTTCGGGCCCGACGAGTGGCTGCAGCCCTATACCGACGAGACCGTGAAGACATTGGCGCAGGGTGGCACCAAGTCGCTGGCGATCGTCGCGCCGGGGTTCTCGGCCGATTGCCTGGAGACGCTGGAAGAGCTCGACGGCGAGAACCGCGAAATCTTCCTGCACAATGGCGGCAAGGACTTCGCCTACCTGCCCTGCCTCAACGATTCCGAGGAGGGCATGCAGGTGATCGAGGCGGTGGTCCGCCGGGAGCTGATGGGCTGGGTCTGAGGTAGGACGCTAACCCACCACGAAGCGCGTCACGCTCTCCACCACCGGCTTCGCCTGCAGGATGCGCCGGTGGCCGAGCCCGCTCGTCTCCTGCAGCGTCACGAACGGCCCCGCCGCCGCCAGCGCCTGCGCGTGGTGGAAGTCCAGTTCGCGGTCCTGCCGGTCGTGGATCACCAGGGTCGGCAAGCCGATCGCCTCCAATTGCTCGCGGCCCTCGAAGGCCTCGACCGGATTGCCGGCGACGCTGTGGATGCGGCGCTCCAGTGCCGCCTGGCCGCGCCGGCCGAGCCCGATCGTCGCGCCGAAATTGCGGGTGATCGTTGTGACCGAGGACGGCGCCGCGACCAGAGCGAGCCGATTCGACTTCACGCCCGGCTGCCCCGGCACGCTGCGGGCCAGCGCTGCCAAGGCGATCGCCCCACCGAAGGAATGCGCGACGATCGCATGCACCGGCGAAAAGACACGCGCCACCGCGGCGAGCGCGCCGACACCGAGTGGAATATTGAGCTCGGCCCCTGTCGAAGTACCATGCGCCGGCATGTCGAAGGCGACGACGCGGAAGCCCTGTGCCAGCAAGGGCTGCACAAAAGCGGTCATGAACGCCGCCTCGCTGTTCCAGCCATGCAGCAGAATCACTGTCGGCGCCGGGCCATCGCCATCTTGCAAGCGGGGCTCAGGTTCGAACAGATAGGTGCTGACCGTCCCGCACGGGTAGGATACCGCCTGCCTGATCGCCGGCGCGAGCCGGCCGCGGGCGGCGATGATCGCCTTGCCGGTCCGGCTCTGTGGTCCCGGCGGGCGCGGCGGAGTACAGAAGAGCTTGAAGGCGGCGCGCCCGGCCGCATGCGGGGCGATGAAACTGCCGATGCGGACGAGAGGACGAATGACGCGAAGCGCTGTGCCGGGCATGATCGGAAACCTTGTTCGTTCAGCCTTGAACAATTATGTTCAGCAATGAACAAAATGCAAGAGCCGATTTCTGCACCAACGGCTGAGAGCGGGAGCACCGCGCGGCTGCCCTGGGACCTGCCGCGCTTCAAGAACTGGCTCGCGGTGGCGCGCATGCACCAGCTCTGGAAGAAGGTCTTCTCCGAGGCGCTAGCGCCGCTCGGGATCCAGCTCGCCCATTATGACGTGCTGGCCAACGTCTTCCGTACGCCCGGCCTGACCCAGCAGCAGCTCGCCGAGAAGCTTCTGGTCGGCCGCAGCGCGATGAGCATGCTCCTGCCCGAGCTTGAGCGGCGCGGCCTGATCGAGCGCCGCAGCGACGAAACCGACCGGCGCGTGCGCCGGCTCTGGCTGACGCAGGAGGGCGAGGTCCTGACCCGCAAGGCCCTTGCGATCCATGCCGCCCGGATCGAGGCGATGATGGGCGTGCTGAGCGACGAGGAATGCAACGCCGTCGGCACGATGATGTGGCGGGTCGTCGGCCATCTCGAAGGCAAGCCGCCGCGCGAGCCGTCATCAGACGCTCGCAAAGGCAGGCTTGAACCGAATGCCCCGACTGGGCCGGAGAGCTGAGATGAATCCCACTGGCTTCGACATCGTCGTGGTCGCGCTGGTCGCGCTGGTCATCCTGACGATCGCGCTCGGGGTGCGCACCATCCCGCAAGGCTACAACTACACGGTCGAGCGCTTCGGCCGCTATTCGCGCACGTTGGGAGCGGGCCTCGGGCTGATCGTGCCCTATATCGAGCGCATCGGCCACAAGGTGAATGTGATGGAGCAGGTGCTCGACATTCCCTCGCAGGAAGCGATCACCAAGGACAATGCCGGCGTGCGCATCGACGCCGCCGCCTTCTACCAGGTGCTCGACGCCGCCAGGGCCTGCTACGAGGTCTCCCATCTCGGCCAGGCGCTGATGGTGCTGACGATGACCAATATCCGCACCGTGGTCGGCTCGATGGACCTCGACCAGTTGCTCTCGCATCGCGACGAGATCAACGAGCGGCTGCTGCGGGTGATGGACGCCGCCGCCTCGCCCTGGGGCGTCAAGGTCACCCGCATCGAGATCCGGGACATCCTGCCGCCGGCCGATATCGCCGGCGCGATGAACCGGCAGATGAAGGCCGAGCGCGAGAAGCGCGCCGCCGTGCTCGAGGCCGAGGGCCAGCGCCAGGCCGAGATCCTGAAGGCCGAGGGTCAGAAGCAGTCGCAGATCCTCGCCGCCGAGGGCCGCAAGGAAGCGGCGCTGCGAGACGCCGAGGCACGCGAGCGTCTGGCCCAGGCCGAGGCCAATGCGACTGCCATGGTCAGCGAAGCGATCAGCCGCGGCGACATCCAGGCCGCCAACTTCCTGATCGCCGAGCGCTACACCGATGCGCTGAAGGCGATGGCGAGCGCCCATAACAGCAAGGTGGTGATCGTCCCGATCGAGGCCGCGGCGCTCGCAGGCACCGTCGGCGGCATCGCCCAGCTGACCAAGGCCGTGTTCGGCGAGGATGCGGCGGCGAGCCGCCGCGCCGGCTCGGTTCCCGCAGCCGGCCGCTCCGTGGAGGGCTGAGCATGCTCGACTGGTTCGCCTCCTTCGGTGGCTGGGGCTGGATCGTGCTCGGGCTCGTCCTGGTCGGTGGCGAGATGCTGGCGCCGGGAGTCTTCCTGCTCTGGCTCGGCCTCGCCGCGCTGCTGACCGGTGCCGCCGTCGGGCTGACCGGCCTCGCCTGGCAGGGCGCCTGGCTCGTCTTCGCCGGGCTCGCCATCGCCTGCGTCCTCATCGGCCGCACCGTCACGCGCCACCGCGGCGAGGAGCCGGACATCGCGATGGGCCTCAACGATCGCGGCCGCCAGCTGATCGGCAGGGTCTTTCGACTGGAGGCGACGATGACCGGCGGTGAGGGCCGCATTCGCGTCGGCGATTCCTCCTGGCGCGTCACCGGCCCCGAACTGCTTGCCGGAACCGAGATCCGCGTCGTGCGGGTCGACGGCGCGACGCTCGTGGTCGAGAAGGCTTGATTTCGCCTCCCGCGTATTTTCCGCAAACGCCGCAGACGCGCTTAACCCGCCGTTCACGCCGGCCATCGTCGCTCGTGGACCGTACCCGCCGGTTCCGTCATGACGAACGCAGCGCCGCTGGATATCGGATCGCAGGCCGCGCGGAGGACACCGTCATGAGCATTGCGCACGGTCCGATCGACCTCGCTCTCGCCGCCTTGCTGTCGCTGCTGTTGGCGACGATTGCGCTGAGCAGCGCGATCGCCTGACGCGGATTAAGCCCGGATTCATGCTGAATCCAGGGTTCACCATGCTGCTGAACCCTCGATTCACCGGCAGCCCGCCCAAATCCGCTCCCGAAACATTCCGTTTCTCAGGGAGAAGGCCATGGCGGGCCGGCACGGACCGATCGATTTCATCCTCGCGGCGGCGCTCTCGCTGCTGATGCTGCTCATGGTGCGTCCTGCCCAGGCGCGCGAGGTCGTCGACTTTCCCGACTATCGCTACCAGCCCGGCACGATCCTGATCCGCACCGCCGAGCGCAAGCTCTACTACATCGCCGCGCCCGGCCAGGCACTGCGCTACACCATCGCCGTCGGCAAGGCCGGCAAGCAGTGGCGCGGCGTCAAATATGTCGAGGAGCTCCAGGTCGATCCGGCCTGGAGCCCGCCCGCCGAAGTCAAGCGCGACAATCCGCGCCTGCCGGACGTGATCCCCGGTGGCGCCTCCAACAACCCGATGGGCGCGCGCGTCATCGGCCTCGGCCCCGGCGGGCAGTATGCCATCCACGGCACCAACAATCCGCGCTCGGTCGGCACCGCCGCCTCCTATGGCTGCTTCCGCATGCACAATAGCGACGTGATCGATCTCTACGCCCGCGTCCGCATGGGCACGCCGGTCGTCGTGATGCCCTGAGGGCTAGAGCGAGGATTACCTCCCTCGCTGCTCACCCCAAGGGCAATTTCGCAGCTCTCCGAATGAGGAATTGCTCCAGGCCTTTGTTTTAACGGATTTTCTTCACGCGAACTGGTGACCGCTTCCCTCGAAGATTCTCTAGATCGCAACCGGCGACAGCAGCGGCCGACCAGCAAAAAATGCCTCCAGATTGGCAAGCAGCAACTCCTGCTGCGCGATCTGCGCCGATTCGGCGTTCGCCGCGATATGGGGGGTCAGCACCGCGTTCTCCAGCGCCTTGAGCCGATCCGGAACAAGAGGTTCTTGTTCGTAGACGTCGAGTGCCGCGCCCGCAATCGTGCCGTCCTCCAGGGCTTCGATCAGGGCTGCCTCATCGACGGCAATCCCGCGCGATATGTTGACGAGATGGCCCTGTGGACCAAGAGCGCGCAGAACCCCGGCATCGATCGCGTGCCGCGTCTCGCTGCTGGCGCGGACTGAGACCATCAGGATGTCTGCCCATTCGGCAAGGCCGAGCAGGCTGTCGTAATATTGATATGGCAACTCCGGCCGCGGCGAGCGATTGTGATAGCCGATCGTCATGTCGAAGGCCGCTGCACGCGCCGCAATGCGCTGGCCGATGGCGCCCAGCCCGAAAATTCCAAGCTTGCGCCCTGCCAAGCCCGGCACATGCGCCATGCGCTCGACCCCATTACCTTGCCAGCGGCCGGCTCGCAGGAAGCGTTCGGCGGCACCGATCTGTCGGGCGCTCGCCAGCATCAATCCCACAGCGAATTCGGCGACGCTCGTCGCATTGGCATCGGCGGCATTGCTGATCAGAATGCCACGCGCCCTGGCGGCGGGCCTCTCGATCCCCTCGTTGCCCGTGCCGTAGCAGGCGATGAGACCGAGATTGGGCAAGGCTTCGATCAGAGCGGCGTCCGTTTTCCAGCTGCCTATCGTCAGGAGCACCCGTGCCGCGGCCGCTCCGGCCGGCAGCGCGTCCGGCGCGGAATGTGTCATCGGCCCGAGCACTTCGTATCGCTCCTCCAGACGCGCGAGCAGGCGCGCCGGCATGCGTGGCGCCATCAGGATCGTCGGCTTCATGGCTGAAAGACCTCCGAGGGAATGTTGCATCGCAGCACTTGCCCGCGCTGGCTTCAACAACCCTGGGCGCCGGTCTGCCATATCGCGGATGCAACCCGGAAACGCCGAGGAATCGCGGGAGTTTTCGCAGCTGCGCCTCTCGCCTGCGACAAAAAAGCCGGATATCGTTTCCGAAGGCGTAACGCTGAGTCCAGCGCGCCTACGAACCGATATGTCTTCAGAGGGGTACCCGATGGATCATCTCGCCGACGTCAAGAAGTTCGCCAAGAAGCCGGTCAACGAGGCCGCCTTCGCCGGCATGAGCAAGGCCTATGCGCTGGTGATGAGCAAGCCCGATACGCGCTATGTCGCCTGCTCGGACCCCGCCGAACTCGAGCGTGTCCGCGAGAACTTCCTGAAGAAGAAACTCGGCCTGAAGAGCGCCGATCTCGATGCCTCCATCAAGGCGACCTGCGATCATATGAAGGCCGACAAGACCAAGTCGCGCCTGACCTTCTACTATCTGCTGGCCGAGCATTACGGCAAGCTCGACGCCTTCGTGAAGTAAGCCTGAAGCCCGCTCCATACTGATGGCGCCCCTCTTGGGCGCCATTCGTATTTCGAGGCCGAGCCATCGGCTGTACCTGGAACGGCCCGAGCATCAGATCCACATGGCCGTGCGGGCCGATTGCCCGAGATCGCGATCCTGCGCTGGGCTCGGCGCCGGGCAGTTCAACGCGCGAAGACCCGGTCGAGCGGCGGCAGGATGCGCAGGAGCTCGTCCTGCCGGTCCTGCAGGCTCGGCGGGAAGATCAGGCGCGTCCCCAGAGTCTCGCGGGTCTCGTCGATCAGGAAGCCCGGATCGTCCGTCGCGATCTCGATCAGGATGCCGTCCGGGCCGCGGAAATAGATCGACCGGAAGTAATGCCGATCCTTGACCGGACTCGCGGCGATCCCGAAGGTGTCCTGCAGCTTACCGGCCATCGCGGCGAGATCGGCCTCGTCCCGGGCGCGGAATGCGACGTGATGGATCACGCCGGCCCCGAGCCTGGGGCGTGAGCGCTCGCGCCGCCGGTGCAGGCACAGTCGCCCCCCTGGGCCGCCATGCGCCGAGAAGATCAAGTGTTCGCCCGCGCTCGCGACTTCGGCGAAGCCCAGCACCTGCGTGAGGATCCGCGCCATCAGTTCGGTGCCGCGCAAGCTCAGGGTCACGCTATGGAGTGCGCGGACAGCAAAGGCCTCGGGAATGTCCGGCGACCAGATCGTCGTCCGGGGAGAGAACTCCGTGCCGACAAGGGCGAGCGGCGTCCGGTCGGGATCCTCCAGCATCAGCTTAGGGCGCCCGTCCGAGGTGCGCGTCTGCCGGCAAGGCACCTTGCAGGCGGCAAGCCGCGACTCCCACCAGCCGATCGCCTCCGGCGCCACTGCGAAGGAGACATGTTCGGAGCTGCTGGGACGTCTGCTCGCGACCGCGCTCACCCAGAAGAAGAAGGACAAGCGGCTGCCGGGCGAGCCCTCCTCGTCACCATAAATCAGGTGGTAGGTGCCGGGATCCTCATGGGTCACGGTCCACTTCACCAGACGCAGGCCGAGCACGCCCGTATAGAAGTCGAGATTGCACGACGCATTCGTGGCGATTGCGGTGACATGATGCAGTCCACGTCCGGTCACCCTCGCGATCCTCCGCCTCGACGGTGTCGCTGATCAAACGCGCGGGCGTGCCTGCAGTCCGTTCTGCCCCTCGCCAGAAAGGGAATTCCAGGGCACTTGCCGGGGAAAGTCTTGGACAAAAGCACGATCGTTTGCACCGGAGCATCACGAAGCTCCGTTCGTTCCTCCAACGTAGTCAAAAGACCAGTCGCACTCAATTGTCGGCGCGGCCCGGCTTCGGCGCCTGCACCTCAGAGCGGATGCGTCTGCGTCACATGGACCTCGAAGAAATCGGAGAAAGTCGCGACCCGGAGCGGC
The DNA here is from genome assembly GCA_013823325.1 of Methylobacterium sp. Classification (GTDB taxonomy): domain Bacteria; phylum Pseudomonadota; class Alphaproteobacteria; order Rhizobiales; family Beijerinckiaceae; genus Allobosea; species Allobosea vestrisii. The sequence continues at coordinate 8,146 of PNLY01000013.1, read as the reverse complement.
AAGCGCTCATAGGGCGGATAGTAGAGCGTCAGCCAGAGTTCTTCCGGTTGCCACGTCTCCAGAACCGGCACGAGCCCGCCCGAGGCCAGCGCATCGGAGACGATGAAACGCGGCAGCAGCGCGATACCCTCGCCATTGATGGCGAGCGCAGCTAGGAGGTCGCCGCTGTCGGCTCGGAAACGGCCGGCTGCCCGCACCACGCTGCGTCGTGCTTCGTACCGCAGCTCCCAGCTCTCGCCGGCGGCCTCCCCGCCATAGGCGAGCAGGTCGTGCTCGGAAAGGTCGTCCGGGCTTTGCGGCGTTCCGCGCGCCAGCAGATAGGACGGCGCGGCGACCAGCAGCCGGGGCACGGGGCAGAGCTTGCGCCAGATCGTCGACTTGTCCGTCGGCATGCCTGAGACACGGATCGCGAGATCGGCGCTGCCGTCGAGGATGTCGACGAAGGCATCGGTCAGGCTCAGCGCCACCCGGACGGACGGGTGGACCAAGCCGAACTGGCTCAGCACCGGCGGCAGCACCTTGAGCCCGAGCGAGAGCGGGGCGGCGACGCGCAAGGTGCCCGCGACCAGCCCCTGTGTCTCGCGCGTCTCCTGCGCCGCCTGCTCCAGCCCGGCGGTGAGCGGGCGCACGCGATCGGCATAGAGGGAGCCGGCGGCGGTCAGCGCCACCGTCCGCGTCGTGCGGATGAAGAGCTGCACGCCGAGCCGCGCCTCCAGCGCCGCCACAGCGCGCGTGGCCGCGCTCGGCGTCATGCCCAGAGCAGCGGCCGCAGCGGCGAAGCCGCGCTTCTCGGCCACCGCTAGGAAGACCCGGACCGCTTCCAGCTCGCCGATCACGAACTCACTCCATTATCGCGATAATCGCAATAATAAACTGAGAAATACGTCTATTCAAGCAATGACTCTCTTGGCCCATCTTCCTGACCACGCCAGGCCGACGCGCCGGCGACGACATTCGGAGGCAAAGCCATGCTCAAGCAGATCAAGGGTCTTCACCACGTTACCTCGATGGCGGCCGACGCCCAGGTCAACAACAGCTTCTTCACGCACACGCTCGGCCTGCGCCGGGTCAAGAAGACCGTCAATTTCGATGCGCCTGATGTCTATCACCTCTATTACGGCGACGAGATCGGCACGCCCGGCACGGTGATGACCTATTTCCCCTTCCCCCACATCGCCAGGCGGCGCTCCGGGACCGGCGAGGTCGGCGAGACCCAGTTCGCCGTCGCCCCCGAGGCGCTCGCCTACTGGAAGGAGCGCCTCGACAAGGCCGGCGTCGCCGGGCTCGGCGAAACCGAGCTGTTCGGCGAGAAGCATCTGCGCTTCCAGGGGCCGGACGGCGACAATTTCTCGCTGGTCGGCATCGCCGGCGACAAGCGCGTGCCCTTCGCCGGCGGACCGGTTCCCTCAGCCGAGGGCGTCCACGGCTTTCGCGGCGTGACCCTGCGCCTGCGCGACGAGGGGGCGACCGGCGAGTTGCTGACGTTCATGAACTACGAGGTGGTCGGCAAGCAGGGCGCGGTGACGCGCTATGCCGTGCCGGGCGGTAACGGGGCCGACGTCGTCGACATCGAGACGGTGCCCGGCTCCGCGGGCGCACGGCAGGGCGCCGGCTCGGTGCACCATGTCGCCTTCGCGGTCGACGACAAGGCCGCGCAGGCCGAGGTGCGAAAGGCCTTGATGGACACCGGCTATCAGGTCACCCCGCAGATCGATCGCGACTACTTCTGGGCGATCTATTTCCGAGCTCCCGGCGGCGTGCTCTTCGAGATCGCCACCAACGAGCCGGGCTTTGCCCGAGACGAGGACACCGCCCATCTCGGCGAGACGCTGAAGCTGCCACACCAGCACGCCCATCTGCGCGCCCAGCTCGAGCGCATCCTGCCGCCGATCCAGAACTGAACCGAACGCCCCGCCGCCACGACGGCGGGGCACCCCATCGCCCAACGAGGACGCCGCCCGATGACCGCCCAGCTCGACCTCAAGCCCGATGCCAACGCCTATCATTACTTCGCCAAGCCGGCCGCGCCCGGCGCGCCGCTGATCTTCGCCTTCCACGGCACCGGCGGCGACGAGCGCCAGCTCTCCAGCCTCGTCTCGCAGATCGCTCCGCCGGCCGGGATCATCGCGCCACGGGGCGACGTCTCCGAGCACGGCGCCGCCCGCTTCTTCCGCCGGACCGGGGAAGGCGTCTACGACATGGCCGATCTCGCCGAGCGTACGCGCAAGATGATCGGCTTCGTCCGCGCCCATCGCGTCGCCAATCCAGGCGCCAAGGTTTACGGGATCGGCTATTCCAATGGAGCGAACATTCTCGCCTCCGTGATCTTCGCCGCTCCGGAGCTGTTCGACCGTGTCGTGCTGATGCACCCGCTGATCCCGTTCGAACCCGCGCCGCAGCCGGGCCTTTCGACGGTGGAGGTGCTGATCACGGCGGGGCAGCGCGATCCGATCTCGCCCGCTGCGCTCACCGAGCAGCTCGAGCGCTGGCTCACCGGCCAGGGCGCCGGGGTCGAGACGGTCTGGCATCCAGGCGGCCACGAGATGCGCGAGGCCGAAATCGTCGCTGCGGCGCGTTTCCTGGCCGCGTAGGACCAAGCCACCCCGGCTTCCCGGCGCAAGCGGCTCAGGAGGGCGTGTTTCCGCCCTCTCCGATCCGCAGCTCTCTCTGATTGCGGCGCCAGGCGCCGGGGCTTGTCCCGGCGAGCTGCCGGAAGACCCGCGTGAAATGGCTTTGATCGCCGAAGCCGCACATCAGGGCGATGTCGGACAGAGGCAGATGCTGCTGGGAGAGATGCTTCTTCGCCTCGGCTATCCGCAGTTGCATCAGATAGCGCTGGGGCGCGACACCAGTGCTTCGGCGAAAAGCCCTGGCGAAGTGGCTCGGCGTCAGCCGGCATTCGCTCGCCACCTGCGCGATCGTCAGGTCGGAGGCCAGGCGCATCGTCATAATCTCCCTGGCGCGGCGCAACTGCCAGGCGGCGAGCTGCCCGAACCGGGCGGAGGGATCGGTTTCAAGCCCGCCATAGGCCTGCGCGAAATGGGTCAGCAGGCTAATCGCGATCTGGTCGATCAGCAGCTGGTTCGCGCCGGGCGAGAGCGAGGCGTGGAGCAGGGCATGCGACAGCCCCCAGAGGACCTCGTCGCGCGCATCTTTCTCCCAGCGCAGGCTCGAAGCGATGCGGCCGCCATGCTGCGCGGCGATCGTTGCGACGGCGTCCGAGGGAACATAGAACTGGAGCGCCTCGAACCGGCCCTTGAACTGCCATTGCGGGTCCTCGCGTAGGTCGACGAGATTCACCGATCTGGCGAGGAAGGCGCCCGAACGTTGCCTTTCGCCGCCGCGCCAGCAGGCGTGATCATCGAGGTCCTCGATCTGGTAGAGGATCGAGAAGGCGCTCTCCTCGGGCGGGGGACCGGTGCGCTCCCGGAAGCGGCGCCCGCAGGAGAGCCGAGTCGCGGCCAGCCCGATCTGCCCGTCCACCCGGAACTCGGAGAGCAAACCTGCTTCCATGCCGAAGTGATTGGCGATGCGCTGGCCGTAGAACCCCTTTGAATCCTGCGCCGTCGAAAGCTCCATAGCGCCACTCCCCGGCAGCCGCATCGCCCTTGCGGGCGTCGCAGCCGCTGCTCTGCAAACCGATCGTCCCGGCGCGGCAATAGCCGACCGCCCGGGTCGCCGGCACATGATCATCATGCACGACCGGCAACAGGTAGGCGACCATCGTCGCGCCTGCCAGGGTTCGGGGACAGAGGCGCGACCGAGACGACCGGCGCAGGCCGCCCGGACTTACCCGACGCGGCTCAGTTGACGACCTTGGCGGGGTTCGGGCCAATACGCTCGCCATGGCTGACGCGCTCGGGTGCGCCATGGACCATGGTGTAGGCGTAGTCGACGCCCATGCCATAGGCGCCGGAATGCTCCTTCACGATCGCCATCACGGCATCGTAGGTGTCGCGATGGGCCCAGTCGCGCTGCCATTCGAGCAGGACCTGTTGCCAGGTCACCGGCACGCAGCCGGCCTGGACCATGCGGTCCATCGCGTACTTATGTGCGTCGCTGGAGGTGCCGCCGGAGGCGTCCGCGACCATGTAGATCTCGTAGCCCCCCTCCAGCATGGCGCAGAGCGCGAAGGTGGTGTTGCAGACCTCGGTCCAGAGGCCAGAGACGACGACCTTCTTGCGGCCGTTTGCGGCGAGCGCGTCGCGGACATTCTGGTCGTCCCAGGAGTTCATCGAGGTGCGCTCGAGGATCTTGTTCTCAGGGAACACCGCCAGCAGCTCGGGATAGGTATGGCCTGAGAAGCTCGTGGTCTCGACCGTGGTGATCGTAGTCGGGACGTTGAAGGCCTTGGCTGCCTTGGCGAGGCCGACGACGTTGTTCTTCAGCACCTGGCGATCGATCGACTGCACGCCGAAGGCCATCTGCGGCTGCTGGTCGATGAAGATCATCTGGCAGTTCTTGGGCGTCAGGACTTGCTGGTAGTTGGACATGGTGGTCTCCGGATCGCGATCCGTTGGTCGTTAGCGCCGGGCCGGCGCCAGGCATCAAGCAGCATTATCGCTGGCAAGATGATCTTCGGATTGTCGGTCTGCTGCGCTGGTTGATGATTTTTGCGGTCGCCCCCCTCCCCTCAGAATGCGAGCGTCGCCCAGCCTGCAGCGAAGGAGCCGGAGACACCGCCGGCGCTGCTGACGCGCTCGCCCGGCTGATAGGCGACATAGGTTCCGCCCAGCGTCAGATGCTCGCTCGGACTCCATTCCAGCGTGGTCGAGAGCTGGTGCCCGAGATAGCGGCCGGCCCCGCCCGCCGTGCGCGCGACCGGCGTGATCGCCGGGCCGTAATAGGCATCGGCCTTTTCCTGCTTCCAGAGCGGGTTCCAGCCGAGCGTCAGCCTGACCTTGGGCAGCAGCGTCAGCGTGATGTTGGGCTGGATGTTCATCAGGTTGGCCGGGCCGACGAGATTGGCCTCGGAGAAATAGGGCAGCCGCGGGAAGAGCGGGTTGAAGGTGCCGAGCTTGCCGTCGCCGAGATTGCGGTCACCGCTGAAGGCGTCGGCATTGAGGCCGAGGCGCGGCGCGAGGGGCAAGTCCGCGAAGCTGTAGCCGATCACGGCCGAGGCCATCCAGGCCTGGACGTCGGCGCGCCCGAAATTGCCGAACTGCCAGGCGCCTTCCAGGTTCCAGTCGAAGCCGCCGGCCTTGCCGAACAGCCTGGCGCCGACGGTGTGGCGATGCTCGTCGGCCGTGCCTTGCGCGAAGCGGGCGTTCTCGCGGTTCAGGCCGAGATAATAGAGATCGGCCTTGAGGCCGGGGATGCCGGGAACCGGGCTCGTCCCGTACACGCCCCAGAACACCTGGGCGGGATCGGATTTGTCGTCGAACAGCCCCGACAGCGGCACGACCGGCCGCACCAGGAAGGCGTCGATGCGGGTGTCGGGCGAGGCGACCCAGGCGGCGCGGACGCCGTCGAAGGCGCGCCGGACGTTCGGGCTGTCGCGCACCGAGATCAGGCGCGAGGAGCCGAAGCTCATCTCCTGTCGCCCGCCGCGGAGCATCAGGCTGCCGGCAGCAACCGGCAGGTTCAATTCGCCATAGCCCTGCCGCAGGTCGAGCCGGTCGAGCTGCGTTCCCGGCGGCGTGCCGGCCCAGATCGGCGCCTGGCCGCTGACGATTTCGACGAAGGCGCGCAGATAGGGGCCGAGCTTGAGGTCGGCCGACAGAAAGGAGCGGATCAGCAGGCCGTTATTATGATCGGGCGCCGCTAGCCCGAAGACGGGATGGCGCGAGAACTCGGGGCGGATACGGACTTGCCCGCCGAGGCTCAAGCTGACCGCGCCATCCGTCGTCAGCGGGATGTCCTTGAAGCGGTCGAACAGGTCCTTCTCCGGCGTGCCGCCAGGCTTGTCGGCCTGCGCCGCGGCGACGCCCGCCTGCGCCAGCCAGCACGCACCGGCCAGTGCGATCAAACGGCGCCGCATCACGATTCCATCTCCCGGCCGGAGGGAACCGGGTGGGGATGCAGCGGATCGACATGGAGGAAGTGGCGCACCACCGGCCCGGCCTCGCCGACATGGAAGCGCCGGACTTCGCTTTGCAGGTCGGCATCGGCCTTGGAGACGCGGCGATGCTGGCGCAGATGCTCGGCCCATGACGAGACCATGAACCACTCGACCAGCTTGCCGGGATCGGCGGTGTCCTCGGTCACGCCCCAGCCATAGGCGCCGTCGCGCCGCCGCTCGACCGAGAGCGCGTTGATCGCGCGCAGGAAGGCCTCGCGATCGGCCTGCGGCACGCTGTACTCGATCAGGATCAGGACGGGGCCGCGGTCATTGGCGATTTCCGCCGCGACGAGCGGCTCCGGCCAGTGATTAGAGGGCGCAAGATCCGCCTCGCCCGCCGGCAGCTTGATCCGGTGCATGACGAGGCCGGCGACGAGCAGGGCGCCGGCGCCGATCAGCAAGGTGCCGCGGATGCCGGCAGCCTCGGCCACCGCGCCCCAGCCGAGGCTGCCGGCGGTCATCGCGCCGTTGAACACGGTGAGATAGACCGCGAGCGCCCGCCCCCGCACCCAGTTCGGCAGGATCGCCTGGGCGACGCCGTTGAGCGTCGTCAGCGCGACGATCCAGGCGGCACCGAGCAGCAGCAGGATGAGGAGCGCCAGCCATTGCGGCGGGCCGAGCGTCAGCGCCGCCATCACCGCGGCGGTGACGACGGCCGAGAGCAGCAGGAGCCCGTCGGCGTCGAGCCGGGCGCGCAGACGCGGCAGCAGCACGGCGCCGCCGATCGCGCCGGCACCGACCGCCCCGAGCAGAATGCCGTAGAAGCCGGCGCCGCCGCCGAGCAGGTTGCGCGCGACCAGCGGCAGCAAGGCCCAGACCGCGCTGGCACAGGCGAAGAAGATCGCGGCCCGCAGCAGCACGACATGCAGTTCGCGGCTCGCCTTGGCGTAGCGCAAGCCGGCCCGGAAGGCGCCGGCGAAGCGCTCGCTCAGTGCATCGTCCGCGCCCTGCGGGCGGCGCCACCAGACCAGCGCGCCGATGACGATGACGTAGCTCAGCACGTCGGCGCCATAGGTGAAGCCCGCGCCCAAGGCGGCGAGGATCAAGCCGCCCAAAGCCGGGCCGATGGCGCGCGAGATGTTGATGCCGAGCGAGTTGAGCGCGACGGCGCTCTTGAGGTCGGTCTTGCCAACGAGCTCGGGCACGATCGCCTGCCAGGTCGGCGCCATCAGGGCCGCGCCGACACCGCCCAGAAAGGTGAGGCCGACCAGCGCCGGCACGCTGAGCTGGCCGAGGCTCGCCAGCGCCATCAGGCAGAGGCTGACGCAGCCGAGCAGGATCTGGATGGCGATCAGGAACTTGCGGCGGTCGAGGATGTCGGAGAGCACGCCGGCAGGGATCGCCAGCAGGAAGATCGGCAGCGTCGCCGCCGCCTGGACCAGCGCCACCGCGGCCGGCGCGCCGGACAGGTCGGTCACCAGCCAGGCGCTGGCGACATCGCGCATGAACGAGCCGATATTGCCAATGATCGTCGCCGCCCAGAGCACGGCGAAGACCTTCTGGCGCAGCGGCGCGAAGCTCGAACTGGGCGGGTGCGACGGAGCCTCGCTCATCATCGCGTATCCTTCGTCCGGGCGAGATCGTCGAGCGCGACCAGGATGAAGCCGCCGATCAGGCCGAGATGCTCGAAGAAGCTGTTCATCGCCATCATCCGCCCCTGCCCGGCTGGGACTTCCCAGAAGCGGATGGCTATGAAGGTCGCGGCTACGGTAAACGCGGCGAGCGCCAGCGCCGCAAGCCAGCGCCAGCGGCCGATCAGGATAAGCGCGCTCATCGCGAGCTCGGAGACGATCACCCCGACCGCGAAGAGCGCCGCCGGCGTCAGGCCGAAATGCTCCATCTCGGCAATGGCGCCTTGAAAATCGAGGATCTTGGTCACCGGTCCCTGGACATAGGCGGCGCAGAGCAAGAGCAGGGCAAGGAAGCGGACTGCGCCAGTCATGTCAGACCGCCCAGCAGGCGCAACCGAGCGCGCCCCAGAAGCTCCTGAGGTCGGCGACCGGCAGCTTGCTCGACCAGGCGCTGGCATGATCATGGCCATGGACGCCGCAGGAGCTGGCGCAGCCGCAATTGTTCAAGGCGGCG
>PNLY01000012.1 GCA_013823325.1 Methylobacterium sp. | reverse complement strand
CGAGGTCAGGGTGGTGAAGGGCTGCATGGCGGGTACTCCGGCAGGTCTTTCTGGTCAGGTTGGGGCGACGGCTCAGTCAGAGCTGCGCCGTCAGGAGCTTGAAGCTGGCGAAGGTGAAGAAGGCGGCGAGGCAGGCTTCCGCCCGGCGGCGGATCCTGCGGTACCCCGCCACCATCGACGCCGTCGAGAACAGCCAGGCATAGGTCTGGTTGATCGCGAGCGAGATCGTCAGGCATCCCAAGATGATGGCGTAGAGCACCACCGCCGGCGTTTCTGGCCTGAGGCCGAGCGCGATGATCGCCGTCCAGCTCAGGATCGCCTTCGGGTTGGTGAGGTGCATCAGGTAGCCGCGCAGATAGAGGCGGCGGCCCGAGCCGCTGGCTTTCGGCGGCGGCATCTCCGCCTGCATGGCCGAGCGCGCGGAGCGCCAGGCCAGGAACAGCAGATAGAGCCCGCCGACGATCTTGATGGCATAGAGCGCGCCGGGATGGGCGACGATCAGCGCGGTGACGCCGACCGCGGCGAGAATGCCCCAGGTCAGCGATCCCGTGGTGACGCCGAGCGCCAGCGTCATCCCGGCCTTGCGGCCATGCTCCATCGAGGTCGCCATCACCTGGAGATTGCTCGGTCCAGGGCTGGCGACGGCGATGAAGAAGGCCGAGAAGACCAGAGCCAGGTCCGGCAGGTGGTGGATCAGATCATCGAGCATCGTCTTTATCCCGCCGCCTTCTCGATCGCGTCCATGTCGTCGTCGTCGAAGCCGAAATGGTGGCCGATCTCATGGACGAGCACATGGGTGACGATGGCGCCCAGGCTCTCGTCATGCTCGGCCCAGTAGTCGAGGATCGGCCGGCGGTAGAGATGGATGGTGTTGGGCATCTGTCCGGTCTGCGGGGCATAGCCCTGCTGCGGCAGGCCGATCCCCGAAAACAGGCCGAGCAGGTCGAAGGGGCTCTCGGCCTCGAGCTCCTTCAACACGTCGTCCTCGGGGAACTCGGTGACGTTGATGACGAGGTCGGCGCAGAGCTTGCGGAAATCCTCGGGCAGGCGGTCATAGGCCGCCTGCGCCAGGATCTCGAACTCGGCGCTGGACGGCGCACGCACGCCGTCCCAGTCGAGGCCCTGGGAGGCCTCGCCCGAAGCGGCTGCCTTGATCGACGGAACGCTGCCCATCACCAGATCTTCAGTTGATGCCCAAGCCACCAGGACAGGCCGATGAAGGCGATCAGCGAGAGACCGCGGCCGATTCTGCGGCCCCAGAGCTCGATGTTGTCGCCTTCCGGCGCGTCCTTGCCGGAGAAGTGGTCGGCCGCACGGCCCATCGAAGAGCCGAGGAAGCTCTCGGAATCGCGTTTGACCCGATCCAGCGCTTCCTTGGCATCGTCGGCGCGGGCGGCTTCGCGGGGATCGGTGCTCATGACGTCCTCCCGCGAACCCGATCGCTTCAGCCCAGCGTGCGCACGTCGACGAAGTGGCCGGTCAGGGCCGCTGCCGCCGCCATGGCCGGCGACACGAGGTGGGTACGGCCGCGATAGCCCTGGCGACCCTCGAAATTGCGGTTCGAGGTCGATGCGGCGCGCTGGCCCGGCTTGAGCTGGTCGGGGTTCATGCCGAGGCACATCGAGCAGCCCGGCTCGCGCCATTCGAAGCCGGCGGCGATGAAGATCTTGTCGAGGCCCTCGGCTTCGGCCTGCTGCTTCACCAGGCCGGAGCCCGGCACGATCATGCCGTAGTCCAGGCTCTCATGGATCTTCTTGCCCTCGACGATCTTGGCGACGGTGCGCAGATCCTCGATGCGGCCATTGGTGCAGGAGCCGATCCAGATCACGTCGAGCGGGATCTCGGTCATCTTGGTGCCGGCGGTAAGGCCCATATATTCGAGCGCGCGCTTCTTCGAGGCGCGCTTGACCTCGTCCTCGATCTCATCGGGATCCGGCACGGCGCCGGTCACCGAGATCACGTCCTCGGGGCTGGTGCCCCAGGAGACGATCGGCGGCAGGTTGGCGGCGTCGAGCCTGACAATCCGGTCGAAATGCGCGCCCTCGTCGGAGCGCAGCGTCTCCCAATAGCGCAGCGCCTCGTCCCAGGCGGCGCCCTTCGGCGCCTTCGGGCGGTCTTTGAGATAGGCGTAGGCCTTCTCGTCCGGGGCGACCATGCCGGCGCGGGCGCCGCCCTCGATCGACATGTTGCAGACGGTCATGCGGCCTTCCATGGTGAGGCCGCGGATCGCTTCGCCGGCATATTCGATCACCGAGCCGGTGCCGCCGGCGGTGCCGATCTCGCCGATGATGGCGAGGGTGATGTCCTTGGCGCCGACGCCCGGAGCGGGCTTGCCGTCGACCTGGACCAGCATGTTCTTGGCCTTCTTCTGGATCAGCGTCTGGGTGGCGAGCACATGCTCGACCTCCGAGGTGCCGATGCCATGGGCCAGCGCGCCGAAGGCGCCATGGGTCGAGGTGTGGCTGTCGCCGCAGACGATGGTGGTGCCGGGCAGGGTGAAGCCCTGCTCGGGGCCGACGATGTGCACGATGCCCTGGCGGATATCGAGCTCGTTGAAGTATTCGACGCCGAAATCCCTGGCGTTCTGGGCGAGCGCCTCGACCTGGATCCGGCTTTCCTCTTCCTGGATTCCCTTGGAGCGGTCGGTGGTCTGGATGTTGTGGTCGACCACGGCCAGCGTCTTGTGCGGGGCATGGACCTTGCGGCCGGTCATGCGCAGGCCCTCGAAGGCCTGCGGGCTGGTGACCTCATGCACGAGATGGCGGTCGATATAGAGCAGGCAGGTGCCGTCGTCCTGGCGGTCGACGACGTGGTCCTCGAAGATCTTGTCGTAGAGGGTGGTGGGGGCCTTGGTCGCAGTCATGGCTTCATCGCCTTCGGTATGGAAATCGGGTGCGGCCCTCAAGGGCCAACGCGCATCGCAACGGCCTGTCGCCGGCCGGACGGCCGGTCTCAGGCGAGCGTAAGGCCGGCTGCGAGCGAGGCCGTGAAGCGGCCGAAGAAGCGCCAGGGCAGGCGGGCATGGTCATGCAGCGCGGCGAAGCCCTGGGTGGTCGGAAAACGGCGCAGGTTCAGCGTGCGGCGCATCACGCGCCGGACTTCGCCCCTGTTCTGCCGCTTCACCGTCATGGCTCGCTTCTACCAGTTCCAAACTGCACGGGCAACGCGGTGTGACTGTCGTAGCGGCAGCCGCGTAGCGCGTTCCGTGCAGGGCTGATATCTAGCGGCTCCGGGTGCGCTGCGAAAGGGTGGCTGCGCCGGCAAACGGATTGGTGATGCGATGGCGCGCTTCTTCCCCTTCATGCTGCTGGCGGTCATCGCCTATGGCGTCACCGTCGCGGCCATGGGCGTGCCGCTCTCGCGCGAATTGCTCAATATCGGCCTGCCTTCGGGCACCGCCTTCGTGCTGACGGTCAGCGAGCTGCTGCTCGCGATCTCGACCATCGTGCTGTTCTTCGAGATCATGAACGCGACCAGCGCCAAGTCGAGCTCGATCCTCAACCATGGCCTCTCCATGGTGGTGTTCATCGCCTGCGGGCTGATCTTCCTGTTCATCCCCGGCTTCGGCACCGGCACGTTCGTGATCATCACGCTGATGGCGCTGGTCGACGTGATCGCCGGCTATTCGATCAGCATCCTGACGGCCCGGCGGGATATGACGTTCGGGAATAACGAGTAAGTCGCCGTCATTCCGGGGCAGGCCGACAGGCTTGCGCCCGGAACCCATGAACACCGCGTCTCATCGTCATGGTCAGGCTTGTCCCGACCATCCGCGTCTTCCTTCAAATGATGCGGTGTTCAAGACGTGGATGCTCGCCGCAAGGGCGAGCATGACGAACTAGAGATGTCTTCGCCTCAAGGACGACAGCGCTACAGCTCGCTCCGCAGCTGCCAGAGTTCCGGGAAGAACGAGCGCTCCAGCGCCGTCTTCAGGAACTTCACGCCGCTGGAGCCGCCGGTGCCCTGCTTGAAGCCGATGATGCGCTCGACCGTCTTCATGTGGCGGAAGCGCCATTGCTGGAACTGATCCTCGACGTCGACCAGCTCCTCGGCGAGCTCATAGAGATCGAAATAGCGATGCGTGTCGCGATAGATCGTGAGCCACACCGCCTTCACCGCTTCGCTCGCGACATGCGGTTGGCTCCAGTCGCGTTCGACGCACTCGGCCGGAACCGGCAGGCCGCGGCGGGCGAGCAGCCGCAGCGCCTCGTCATAGAGGCTCGGCGCATGCAGCAATTCCTGCAGATGGGCGTGGTGCTCCGGGTGATGCTTGTGCATCGCCACCATGCGCGGGTCCTTGGCGCCGAGGCGGAATTCCAGCGCGCGATACTGATAGGACTGGAAGCCCGAGGACTGGCCAAGCGCGTCACGAAAGGCGAGATAGTCTGATGGGGTCATGGTCGAGAGCACGTCCCAGGCGGTGACGAGCTGCGCCTGGATGCGCGAGACCCGCGCCAGCGACTTGAAGGCCGGTTGGAGTTCATCCGCCCTGATCGCCGCGATGGCGCCGTCGAGTTCGTGGGCCGCGAGCTTCAGCCAGAGTTCCTGGACCTGGTGGATGGTGATGAACAGCAATTCGTCGGGCGCATCGCTCAATGGCTTCTGCGCCGCGAGCAGCAGGTCGAGGCCGAGATAGGAGCCGTAATCCATCCGCTCCTTGAAATCGGTCTGCATGCCCGGCTCGATCCGGCTCTGGTGATCGCCCGTCCCGCTGGTCATGATGCCGCCCTCGCTCGTCTCGCGCCTTGACTGGGGAGGGGCGCGAGATATTTTAAGCTTAAAGTATTTTGCCGGATCGGCAAGGTCACGGAGCAGGATGATGGACCAGGTGACGACGGCTCCCGCGGGGCTCGGATTTCCGCCATTCGACCTTGCCGCCGAATTCTCGCGCTTCCGCCAGAACTGGCCCGCCAAGCTGCATTTCGCCGCCCATAGCCATCATTTCTGGCCGGACGCCACCCGCGAGGCGCATTTGCGCGCCTGGGACGATGCCGCCCGCCTCGTCGACGGCAAGTGGCAGGAGGTGCTGGGGCCGGTCTGGCAGAAGGTCGCGCAAGGCGTGGCCAAGCACTTGAACCTGCCTGGGATCGACGGCCTCGTTCCGGCCAACAACACCCATGAATTCGTCAACCGCTTGCTCTCCTGCCTGCCGCGCGATCGCAAGCCGCGCGTCCTGACCAGCGATGCCGAGTTCCACTCCTTCCGGCGCCAGATCGAGCGGCTCGCAGAGGACGGGCTGATCGAGTTGACGGTCGTGCCTGCGGAGCCCTTCGCGGGCCTGGCGGAGCGGCTGATCGCGGCGGCGCAGCACGGTCCCGGCCCCGACATGGTCTTCGTCAGTCAGGTCCATTTCAACTCAGGCTATGCGCTGACCGATCTGGAAACACTGGTCGACGGAGTCGCGGCACCCGGGCGGCTCGTCGTCATCGACGGCTATCACGGCTTCCTGGCGCGGCCGACCGATCTCTCGGGGATCGCCGACAAGGCCTTCTACATCGCCGGCGGCTACAAATACGCCATGTCGGGCGAGGGCGCCTGCTTCATGCACTGCCCACCCGGCTTCGGGATGCGCCCGCGCGATACCGGCTGGTACGCCTCCTTCGGCGCGCTCTCGGGCGCGCAGGGCGAAATCGGCTATGCCCAGAACGGCTGGCGCTTCATGGGCGCGACCTTCGACCCTTCCGGCCTCTACCGTATGGGCGCGATGTTCGACTGGCTCGATGCCAAGTGCCTCGGCGTCGCCGCGATCCACGCCCACACCCGTGCCTTGCAGGCGATCTTCGCCGAGGGGCTGGCGCGGCGGCCCTGCGGTGCGCTCGCTTTGGAGAATCTGGTCGTGCCGCCTGACGAGCCGGCACGCGGCAATTTCTTGACCTTCCGCCATGCCGATGCGGCGCTCTGGCATGAGAAGCTGAAGCAGGCCGGCATCACCGTCGACCTGCGTGGTGATCGCCTGCGGGTCGGTTTCGGGCTCTACCAGACGGAAGCCGATGTGAAGCTGCTGCTGGAGCGGCTGTTGACCTTGCGGTAGGCTCCGCTCCCGATCAGCTATTGTGTGCTGGTCGATCGAACGGACGGAGCTGACGCATGAAGACGCTGCCCGGCCTCGTGATCGCTGCCGTTCTCGCTTCCCTCGCTCCCGCGCTGGCGCAGGCTCCCGGCAAAGCCGTGGCTTCCACGGCCGTGCAAAAGGAGTTCGAGGACTTCATCGCAAAGTTCCGGGCAGCGCTGAAGGCGAATGATCCGGCCACCGTCGCCGCCATGACGAAGCTGCCCTATATGGGCGATGCTTCCATCGCCGAAGCCGCGCAGTTCCGCGCCAAGGTCTGGCCGAGCGATTTCAACGCGAAGAACCGCGCCTGCCTGCAGCGCACCAAGCCGGTCTATGACCGCGATGGCGCCAGGAACGAGGTCTACGCCATCGCCTGCGGCGGCAGCATCTTCACCTTCACCAGGACATCGGCCGGCTTCCAGCTCACGGATGTCGATATCGCCGATTAAGTGGCGACATCGAATAATCGTCAGCGCTGCGCGGTGTCGACGCTGACCACCACCGACATGCCGGGCGAGAGCCGCTCGGCCAGGCTCTGACCAGGATCGATCGCGATCCGCACCGGCACGCGCTGGGCGATCTTGACGAAATTGCCGGTCGCGTTCTCCGGCCGGATCACGCTGAACTCCGAGCCGGCCGCGGGCGAGAAGCGCTCGATCGTGCCGGTCAGCCTTGCATGGCGCAGGGCATCGACGGTGAAGGAGACCTTCTGGCCGATGCGCATGCCGGAGAGCTGGGTCTCCTTGAAATTGGCGATTACCCAGACCTGGCTCGGCACCAGCGCCATCAATTGCGTGCCGGCCGAGACGTATTGCCCGAGCCGGGCCGAGACCTCGCCGAGGCGTCCGTCCTGCGGCGCGGTGATCCGGGTGTTCTGCAGGTCGATCTCGGCCAGGTGGACGGCCGCTTCGGCGCCCTGGACCGCCGCTTCGAGCGATGCCTTGTTGACGATGGCGCTCTGCACGTCCTGCCGGGAGACGTCGACGGCGGCCTTGCTTGCCGTCAGCCCGGCGCGGGCCTGGTCGAGCGCCTGCAGACTCTGGTCGGCATTGGTCTGATTGACGACGCCACGCTCACGCAGCGGCTCGATGCGGCCCCAATTGGCTTCCGCCGTGCGCAGTGCGGCCTCGGCGCTGGCGACATTGGCTTCGCTGGCGCGCTGGCGTGCCTCGGCGGCGTGGCGGGCCTGCTCGGAATTGGCGAGCGCGGCGTGCTGCGCCGCGAGGCTGGCGCGCGTCTGGTCCAGTCGCTGCTGGAAGATGCGCTCGTCGATGCGGACGAGGAGCTGGCCCTGCTTGACCGTAGCGAAATCCTGAACGGCGACCTCGGCGATGTAGCCCGCGAGTTGCGGCGCGATCACGGTGACCTGGCCGCGCACATAGGCGTTCTCGGTGGTCTCGATCGCGCTGGCGAAGGGTGGCAGCCGCCATGCGTAGAGGATGACGCTGATGCCGGCGAGGCCGACGGCGAGCGCGATATAGGTCGAGACGGAGCGGAAGATGCGGGTCATGGCTGGGGCGTGGGGGCAGGGAGGGCGGCGGGGGCGGCGAAGCGTTCCCGCAGGCGCAGGACGGCAAGATGGGTGAGGAGGCCGATCAGCGCGCTGCCAGCGATCATTGCGATCAGCAGGAAGGCGTCGTTATAGGCGAGCACGGTCGCTTCCCGGGTCGCTTGCTGGGCGAGCAGGGTGACACCTTCGGCGCGCGTCAGCCCGAGATCGGTGAGGATATGGCCGTAACTGCCGCCGAGCTGCTGGAGGCGCTCGGCGACGAGCGGGTTGGCCAGCGAGAAATGCTCGGCGAGCTGGCTGTAGTGGAAGCTGGTCCGAAGCGTGATGAAGCTGCCGAACAGCGCCGAGCCGAGCAGGCCGCCAATGCTCTGGGTGAACAGGAAGATCACGAAGAAGCTGAGGATGTAGACCGGCCCGCGCGCCAGCGCCGGGGCGAGGCCCTGTCCCATGGCCGCGGGCAGGAACAGGGCCGAGCCATAGGCGACGAGCGCCTGGCTGAGATGGATGTCGTCCGGCCGGGTCAGGCTGGTGGCGCTGCTGTCGAGGATCGCGCCGGCCATGATGCAGATCAGCGCCGCCGCGTAGAAGGCATTTTCCCGGCCGGGACGCAGCAGCGCCGCGCAGGTGAAGCCGCCGGCCAGGATTGCCGCCAGGATCACGCCATAGAGCGGCAGGGTCTGCTCGTTCTGGAAGCCGAGCGCCTGGAAGAAATTGGAGGCGCCGACTGTCTGCTCCGCCAGGACAATGCGGAACAGCAGCAGCACGGTAGCGTAGTGCAGCGTCGCCGGGCTGGTCAGCCAGCGTATGTCGATGAGCGGGCTCTGGCGGTGCAGCTCGATGACCGCCGCCAGCGTCAGGCAGAGGAGCGCGCCGGCGAAGAGCCAGCCGAGCCAGGGCGCCTCCAGCCACCAGTAGATTCGCCCGAGCGAGAGCGCGACGGCGATGGCGCCGAAGCCGAGCGCGATCAGGAGATAACTCACCCCGTCGAGCGGCCCGATGACCTTGACCCGTGGTGGCGTCGTCAATGGCAGGGCGTAGACCAGGCCGAATGCGACCAGCGCCAGCCCCATCTCGAACAGGGTCAAGCCATGGAAGCCGCCGATCTCGAGCAGGCTCGGTGAGAGCAGCCGCGTGACGGGGATGCCGAGCGTGGTGTTGGTCAATGCGAGAGACAGGCCGACCGTGAGCTTCTGGCGCGGCTGCAGTGGCTCGATCATGTAGAGGAATGCGAGCGAGGACAGCGGCGCGGCCGCTATCCCGCTCATGAAGCGCACCACCAGCGCCGATTGCAGGTCGTGCACGAAGAAGTTGAGCAAGGCGGCGATGACGAAGCCGGCGATGCTGATCTCGGCGAAGTTGCGCAGGCCGTACTGCATCCTGATCTTGATCAGGGCGATCGACAGCGAGACGTTCGGCGCCATATAGGCGGCGATCAGCCAGTTGGTCTCGGCGACGGTGGCGCCGAGCTCGCCCTGGATCTGGTAGACATTGGTCGTGATGAGATTGGCGCCGACCTGCTGCGTCATCGCCAGCATCGTCGCAGCCAGCATGTAGGCCAGTGCCCGCGTCCGGCTCATGCTCGCCGTCGCGGGAGGCGGCGGCGAGGGCGCAGCTTGCGGAGCGGGAGAGGGCGCGTTCATCCGGCCGCTCCGCGATTGGCGACGATGTTCCGCGACATCCGCGAGAGCACGCGCAGGGCGATCTCCAACTCCTCCTTGTCGATCCCGTCGAGCACATCGGCGCGCAGTTCGGTCAGGAAGGCAAGGATGTCCTCGGCTTGGGCGCGCGCCGTGGGTGTCAGGAAGACGCGGCGCGCGCGCCTGTCTCCTTCGACGGCGCGACGTTCGATCATGCCGGTGCGCTCAAGGCCGTCGAGCAGGCGCACCAACGTCGGCTGCTCGATGTCGAGCAGCCCGGCGAGATCGGACTGGATCGGCCCGTCGGCCTTGGCGAGCTGCATCAACAGGCGGGCCCGCGACAGCGTCAGCCCCATGTCGCGGGCACGCTCGTCGACCAGCGCCCTGAGCTTGCGGTTGGCCGAAGCCAGCTCGGCGGTGAAGGCGGCCTGAAGCTCCGGGGAGTTCATCGCGTCCATTTGAATAGCTTGCTAATGATATGCTGACATAGCAATGCGATTGATGCATTGCAAATTCTGATTTTCGTATCTGATATGCGTTTTGGGAATGAATCGCGCGGCGGATCGCGTTGGCGCAGGCAACAAAAAACGCGGCCCGAAGGCCGCGTTCCTGAAACCTTGGAAAAGGAAGAGCGGCTTACTTGCCCTTGCTCTCGCCCTTGGCCGGCTTGGCATCGACGCGTTCGGCGATACGGGCCGACTTGCCGCGGCGATCGCGCAGGTAATACAGCTTGGCGCGGCGAACCTTGCCCTTGCGGACGACCTTGATCGAGTCGAGGTTCGGCGAATACAGCGGGAAGACGCGCTCGACGCCCTCGCCATAGGAAATCTTGCGGACGGTGAAGCTCTCGTTGAGGCCGCCGCCGTTGCGGGCGATCACGACGCCTTCATAGGCCTGGACGCGGCTGCGCTCGCCTTCCTTGACCTTGACGTTGACCTGCACGGTGTCGCCGGGCTGGAAATGCGGGATCTCCTTGCTCGCGGCGAGCTTGGCGATCTGCTCCTGGTCGAGCTGCTCGATGATGTTCATGGCTATCTCCATGGCCGTGTTCGCGCGGGGAGCGCGGGCGTTACGGCTCGCTGTTTTCAGTTGAGGGCGTGGCCATACAGCAGGGCGGCGGGTTTGTCGAGACGTCGCAGCGGTCGGCGTCGGCCAGTTCCTGCTCACCTTGCGCAATGTCGCTGGCAAGGCCAGGAGATTCAGCATGCCGGCCGAGATTCTGTCCTATGCCTCGCTGTTCACCCTGGCGGTCGGGCTGATCGCCGGCACCGTCGGCGGCGTGGTCGGGACCGGTTCCTCGATCATGCTGCTGCCGGTGCTGGTCTGGTCGTTTGGGCCGAAGCAGGCCGTGCCGATCATGGCGGTCGCCGCGGTGATGGCGAATCTGGCGCGGCTCGCCGCCTGGTGGCGCGAGGTCGATTGGCGCGCCTTCCTCGCCTATGCGCTGCCCGGCATTCCGGCAGCGATGCTCGGCGCGCGCACGCTGCTGCAATTGCCGGCGGCGGCGATCGATATCGGCCTCGGCCTGTTCTTCCTGCTGATGATTCCCGGGCGGCACTGGCTCGCGGCGCGGCAGATCAGGCTCGGCCTCTGGCAATTGGCGTTGGCCGGCGCGGCGATCGGCTTCCTGACCGGCCTCGTGCTTTCGACCGGGCCGCTCAGCGTGCCCGCCTTCGCCGCCTATGGCCTGAGCAAGGGCGCGCTGCTCTCGACGGAGGCAGCGACCTCGCTCCTGATCTACCTGACCAAGGTCGGGACCTTCCGCAGCTTCGGCGCGATGCCGTTCGCGATCTTCGCCAAGGGCGTCATCGTCGGCTCCTCGCTGATGCTCGGCGCCTTCATCGGCAAGGCACTGGTGCGGCGCATGGACGAGCGCACCTTCCAGCGCCTGCTCGACGGGATGATGCTTTTCTCCGGCCTGTTCCTTCTGCTGGCCGCGTTTCGCTGAATGCTTCCGGCTGCGAGCGCTCGGCTGTATGCAAGGCATCAGTACCAAGAGAGCGGAGCAGCATCATGTCCGAGAGTTCGATCAAGACCGCCCTCGTTACCGGGGCCGCGCGGGGGATCGGGCTTGCCACGGCCAAGCGCTTCCTCGCCGATAACTGGCGCGTCGCGCTGCTCGATATCGACGAGCCGGAACTCGCCAAAGCGATGGCCGATCTCGACGCGCCCACGGCGACGATGTCGATCGGCTGCGACGTCGCGATTCCCGCGCAGGTGGCCGAGGCGGTCGATGCTGTGGTCGAGCGCTTCGGCCGGCTCGACGCCCTCGTCAACAATGCCGGCACTGCGGTATTCAAGCCGCTGCTGGAGACGACCTATGCCGAATGGCAGCGCGTCCTGGCCGTCAATCTCGACGGGCCGTTCCTGACGACGCAGGCAGCCGCGCCGGTGATGGCCGACAATGGCGGCGGCGCCATCGTCAACATCACCTCGATCTCGGGCCTGCGCGCCTCGACGTTGCGCGTCGCCTACGGCACCAGCAAGGCGGCGCTGGCCCATCTCACCAAGCAGCAGGCGGCCGAACTCGCCGGGCTCGGCATCCGCGTCAATGCGGTGGCGCCGGGACCGGTCGAGACCGCCATGGCCAAGGCCGTGCATTCGCCTGAGATCCGCGCCGACTATCACGACGCCATCCCGCTCGCCCGCTATGGTGCGGAAGAGGAACTTGCCGAAGCGATCTTCTTCCTGTGCAGCGACAAGGCGAGCTACATCACCGGCCAGGTGCTCGCCGTTGACGGAGGCTTCGACGCGGTCGGCATCGGCCTGCCGACATTGCGTGGCCAGCGTCGCAACCGCTAGGCCAGCAACCTGGCCAGCGCTTCCTTCAATGTGACGCTGCCGCGGCGCGTCTCACCGATGTCCTCGAAGCTGACGCGGCCTGTGTTCATCGCGTCGTAGAGCCCGGCGAGTTCGCGCGCGTGGCTTGCGCTTAAGCCTGCGGCAACGAGACCGGGTTCCCACTCCTCGCGCGGCGTCGGCACTGCCATGACCGGCTTGCCGAGCAACTCCCCAAGAGCCTGCGCAGCGTCCTCGGGCGAATACTCCGCCGGCCCTTTCAGATTGACGATACGCTCGCCGGCATGCCGGCGGGCGAGTTCGGCCGCGGCCTGACGGCCGACATCGACCGCGGAGACGGTGTCGCCGGCGGCGTCGAGTGGCTGGCGCATGCTCGGCAGGATGCCGTGCTCGGCCGCGACAGTGAGGACGCTACCCCAGTTCTCCATGAACTCGGTGGCGCGGATGAAGGTCAGCGACGGCGCTGCCCCGCGCAGCGCCTGCTCGAAATCGTGCAGCGCCCTGACGATGCCGGTCCCTTCCGTGCGATGGGCGCCGCTCGACGACAGCGCCACGACATGCGGCACGCCGGCGCGGCGGATCGCCTCGGCGATCGCGGCGCCATTCTTTGCCGCAGTGGCGAAGACGTCCTCTGCGGCATGCGGCACCGGGTTGAGGACATAGGCTGCCTCGACGCCGGCAAAGGCGGCCGTCAGCGCCTCGACATCGTCGAGGTCGGCCTTGGCCACGACCGCGCCTTTGTCGGCCAGCGCAGTTGCGCGGCTCGGCTCGCGGATGATCGCCCTGACCGCATGACCCGCAGCGAGAGCAGCCGCCAAGGCTGCGCCGCCCGTTTGTCCCGTCGCTCCCATGATCGCCAACATGATGTCCTCCTTCGGTTGCCGAGGAGGGCATAACAGGGCAGTATCCGAAGCATAAGTACGCACAATTTTTATACTGGATTGGAGTCTCTGATGCGCCCTTCGCTCAAGGACATCCCCTATGTCTGGTGCCCGGTGGAGGCGACGATCGACGTGATCGGCGGCAAGTGGAAGGCGCTGATCCTGTTCCAGCTGACGCAGGGGCCGTGCCGCTTCAACGCGCTGCGCCGGCTGCTGCCGCATGTGACCCAGCGGATGATGACCCTGCAGCTGCGGGCGCTGGAGGAGGACGGCATCATCTCCCGCACCGTGCAGGAGACGGTGCCGCCCAAGGTCGAATATGCCCTGACCGAGCGCGGCTGGGCGCTCGCACCGATCTTCGAGGCGATGACGCTGTGGGGCCAGGCGCATGGCGCGCGCCGGTCCGAGCCGGCCTGAACGGCCAGTCCTTCGCGAGCCCTCATCCTGAGGAGCGAGCAAAGCTCGCGTCTCGAAGGATGCTCCAGTTGGTTCCGGAGCCTCCTGAAGCATCCTTCGAGACGCCGCTGCGCGGCTCCTCAGGATGAGGGCTATTGGATCGTCAGAAGAGTTTCAGGACGCGGCAACATTCCGCTTGCGCCGGCTCCGGAACGGCGCGAACCTGCCTTCCGACATCCCTCTTCGACGGCCGCCCGACCCTGTCGGGCCCGAGCGACCGCCGCCTTTCCGGCGTGGGCGCTCCATTCCCGTTCCCGCCGGTCAACCGCCGCTTCGGAAGCAAGCCTTCAGGGCCATCCTCCGCGTGCGGCCAGAACCGAAGGAGGACGACATGGCTGCGAGCGCCAGCACTGGAGGAAACCCGTCCGGCGTCAGAGGCAGGGGGCCGCGATGCATCGCGCTCGTCGGTCCCTTCCAGAGCGGCAAGACGAGCCTGTTCGAGAGCATATTGGAGCGTTGCGGCGCCGTCTCGCGCGCCGGCTCCGTCAAGACGAAGAACAGCGTCGGCGACGCCTCGCCCGAGGCGCGCTCGCATCAGATGAGCACCGAGCCCAATGTCGCCAGCGTCGACTTCATGGGCGAGCGCTACACCTTCATCGACTGCCCCGGCTCGGTCGAGTTCCTCCAGGAGATGCGCCATGTCCTGCCGGCGGTCGACGCCGCGGTGGTGGTCTGCGAGGCCGATGACCGCAAGGCACCGGCGCTGGAGCTCGTGCTGCGCGAGCTCGAGGAAGCCGACATCCCGCGCTTCCTCTTCCTGAACAAGATCGATACCGCCTCGCGGCGCGTGCGCGAGACGCTTGGACTGCTGCAGCGCGCCTCGCGCACGCCGCTGCTGCTCCGGCAGATCCCGATCTGGCAGGGTAGCATCGCCGTCGGCTTCATCGATCTCGCGCTGGAACGGGCTTTCATCTATCGCGAGCACGCGCCGAGCGAAGTCGTGCCGCTGGCGCCCGAGGAGGTCGAGCGCGAGCGTGACGCCCGCTTCTCGATGCTGGAGAAGCTCGCCGACTACGATGATGAACTGATGGAAGGCCTGCTCGGCGACATTGAGCCGCCGCGCGACCTGGTCTTCGACGATCTGGCCCGCGAGCTGAAGGAGCGCCATGTCGTGCCGGTGCTGATCGGCGCGGCCGAGCGCGGCAACGGCGTGACCCGCCTGCTCAAGGCGCTCCGGCACGAGGCACCGCCCCTGGAGGTGACGCGTGGGCGGATCGGCGTCGTCGACAGCGGCGCGCCGTTGGCGCTGATCATGAAGACCTGGCAGTCCGGCCAGGGTGGCAAGCTCTCGCTGGCGCGTGTGCTGCGTGGCCGGATGGCGGAAGGCGACGTGATCACCTCCTCCGGCGGCGTCGAAGCCCGCATTGCCGGCGTACTCGAACTCAAGGGCGCCGAGCAGCAGCGACGCCCGGCAGCGGAGGAGGGCGAAACCGTCGCCTTCGCCCGGCTGGAAGGCGTGCGTACCGGCGACGCGGTCGCGGTCGGCAAGGTGCGGCCTGATGTGGTCAGCGCCGTGGCGCCGCCCGAGCCGGTTCATGCGCTTTCGGTCAGCGTCAAGGATCGCAAGGACGATGTCAGGCTCACCACCGGCCTCGCCAAGCTGGTCGAGGAGGATCCCGCCCTCGCTCTGGAGCACCATCCGGAGTTCGGCGAGATGCGTCTCTCCGGCCAGGGCGAGATGCATTTGCGCGTCGCGCTCGAACGGCTCGCTGGCCGCTATGGCGTCAATGTCGACAGCGGCGCGACGCAGATCGGTTATCGCGAGACCTTGCGCGGCAAGGCGAGCGCCCGCGGCCGGCATCGCAAGCAGAGCGGCGGCCATGGCCAGTTCGGCGATGTCGTGCTGGAGATCGCGCCGCTGCCGCGCGGCGAGGGCATCCGCTTCGTCGATCGCATCACCGGCGGCGTGGTGCCGAAGCAGTACATCTCATCGGTCGAGGCCGGGGTGCGCGATTATTGCCAGCGCGGCCCGCTCGGCTTCCCGCTCGTCGATATCGAGGTGACGCTGACCGACGGCTCCTATCATACGGTCGATTCCTCCGACATGGCCTTCCGCCAGGCGGCCCGGATCGCGATGGGCGAGGCCTGCCCGCAGGCCAGGCCCGTGCTGCTGGAGCCGATCCTGGCCGTCGAGATCGTGATCCCTTCGGACGCGATGTCGCGGGCCTCGGCGATCGTCTCGGCCAGGCGCGGCCAGATTCTGGGCTATGATGCGCGGCCCGGCTGGCGCGGCTGGGACCAGATCAACGCGCTGATGCCGGAGGCGGAGATGGCCGGGCTGATCGTCGAACTGCGCTCGGCGACGGCCGGCGTCGGCTCCTTCAGTGCCCGCTTCGATCATCTCGCCGAGCTCGCGGGCAAGCCGGCCGATGCGGTGGTCGCGGCGCAGGCGATGGCTCAGGCGCGCTAGAGTCCATCCAGCCTGCCGGCAAGGTCAATTGGCCGGAAGACGAGTAAATAGACTAAAGTCTATGAACTAAAAGATGATGACGATTCGCCGGTCAGGCCGTTCCGGCCTGGCCGGTTTCCGTCCGGGGCCTCGGGGTGGCGCTTGGCCCGCCAGCGGGTAAAGCACTGCAATCGCCCAGTTGCAGTATGAAGGTTTATATGTAAACCTTTTTGGCGACGGGTGCTTGCGCCCGCCTTTCGGCTTGCGCAGTGTAGCGCGGGACAATCGGGTGCGGACCATGCCGGCGGGCAGCCGGCGTCCGCCGCGCGGCATCGACGCCCGGCAACAGGGCGGGCCGCAGAGGGAGGATGAGGATGACGGCTCTTTCCGCGGTTCCGGTTGCATCGGATGCGCGCCCCTGGCTGGCGCATTATCCCCCGGCCGTGCCGCCGGTGATCGACGAGGCTGGGATCGGCACGCTCGCCGACCTGATCCGCAACGCCTGCGAGGCCTACCCCGATCGCCAGGCTTTCGAGAGCTTCGGCAAGTCCATCACCTTCGCCGAGGTCGGGCGCGCGGCGCGTGCCTTCGCCGCCTGGCTGCAGGCGCAGGGCTTCAAGAAGGGCGACCGCATCGCGCTGATGATGCCGAATATCCTCGCCAATCCGGCGACGATCTTCGGCACGCTGCTCGGCGGCTTCACCGTGGTCAATGTCAATCCGCTCTACACCGCCCGCGAACTGACCCACCAGCTCAACGATTCCGGTGCACGCGCGCTGGTGGTGATCGAGAACTTCGCCCATGTCGTCGAGGAGGCGCGGCCGAATCTCAAGCTCGACGCCATCATCGTCGCCACCGCCGGCGACCTGATGGGCTTCAAGGGGACGATCGTCAATTTCGTCGCCCGGAAGATCAAGAAGGTGGTCAAGCCTTACAACCTGCCGGGCGCGGTGCCGCTGAAATCGATCTTCGCCGCGCCGTCGCAGATGAGCCCGGTCGCGATCGCGCCCGAGGACGTCGCCTTCCTGCAATACACCGGCGGCACCACCGGCGTCGCCAAGGGCGCGACGCTGACTCATCGCAACGTCGCCTCCAATGTCGCGCAATGCGCGCTCTGGCTCGGCTGGGAGCTCGAGGCGCCGCATGGCCGCGACGACTATCAGCACGTCATGGTGACGGCGCTGCCGCTCTATCACATCTTCGCCTTGACATGCTGCTGCATGTTCATGCTGCGCATCGGCGCCAAGAGCCTGCTGATCGCCAATCCGCGCGACATCGCCGGCTTCGTCAAGATCCTGAAGGCGAGCCGGTTCACGCTCTTCTCCGGCGTTAACACGCTCTACAACGCGCTCGCCAGTCATCCCGAGATCAAGGATGTGAACTTCTCGGAGCTGCGCTTCGCCATCGCCGGGGGCATGGCGACGCAGGCCGCCGTCGCCAAACGCTGGAAGGAGGTCACGGGCCGGCCGATCATCGAGGGTTACGGCTTGTCGGAGACCTCGCCGGTCGCCTCGGTCAACCGCACCGACATCACCGAGTTCACCGGCACGATCGGCTATCCGCTGCCCTCGACCGATTTCGCTATCCGCGATGCCGAGGGCAACGACGTGCCGGCCGGCCAGCCCGGCGAGATCTGCATCCGCGGGCCTCAGGTGATGGCCGGCTACTGGAACCGGCCCGACGAGACCGCCAAGGTGATGACGGCGGACGGCTATTTCCGCTCCGGCGATGTCGGCGTCTTCCTGCCGGACGGGCAGATCAAGGTCGTCGACCGGATGAAGGACATGGTCCTGGTCTCCGGCTTCAACGTCTATCCGAACGAGGTCGAGGACGTGCTCGCCAAGCATCCCGGCGTGCTGGAATCGGCCGTGATCGGCCTGCCGGACGAGCATTCCGGCGAGGCGGTGACCGCCTTCGTGGTCAAGCGCGACGCGGCCGTCACGGCCGAGGAACTGCGCGCCTTCTGCAAGGAGAACCTCACCGGCTACAAGGTGCCCAAGCAGATCATCTTCCGCGAGACGCTGCCCAAGACCAATGTCGGCAAGGTTCTGCGCCGTGCATTGCGCGAGGAGGTCGCCGCGCAGAAGGGCTGAACCCGCAGCCTTCATCGTGAGGGGACCGCGTCAGGGCCGCCTCGAAGGATGAAGGCTCAAAGCGAGCGGGCCTTATTCCGGCGCGTGAATCGTCGCGCGCAGCGCCTTGAACTGCGGCAAGGCAGCGGCCAGGCTCGCCGGATCGGTGGCGCAGATCAGCGCGGTGCGGCCCTTGGCCGTCTCCAGGGTCGAGGTGAACATGCGCACATTCTGCGCGTTCGGCCCGGCCTTGGGCGTCACGATCAGCTCGACGCCGGTGAAGCCCTGGTGCTCGAACAGCTTGAAATCGGACACGGTGCCGATCGTCTCGAACATCTCGCGATAGAGCTGCTGCCACTCCGGCTTGGTCATCTGCTCGTTGACGATGTCGCGCGTCAGCTGGGCGTTCTGCGTCGAGGGCTTGAAGCCGAGCGTGCAGAGATGGCCGGTGCTGTTCACCGCCTTGGGCGTGCCGGTCTTCGACGAGATGTCGATCGTCACGTCGAATTGCGGATGCGGCTTGCCGGCTTCCGCCTTGAAGCCTGCAGGCGGCGTGACCGACAGCCCGCTCGCAGCGTCGCCATAGGATTGTGCGGCGGCGGTGCCGGCGGACAGGATTGCGGCGAGGGCGACGGACAGGCGAAGCGATCTGGTCATGGTCACGGGCTAGTTCCGGATTGCGACGGCAGCGAGACGGATGAGGTGCTGCCGGCTATGGCCGGGGAGGGGGGCGGGGTCAAGCAGCCAGCAGCGATTTGCCGGCCTGGGCATGGGCGGTCACCGGCAGGATCTGGCCCGGCGCGACGCCATGGCCGAAGCGCACCAGGGTGAAATCCTCGGCCCGGCCGGTATCGCCGCGCTCGGTCAGGACCGAGAGCGGCCGGCCGATCCGGGCGGAAAGGTGCCGGGTGTGAGCGGCTTCAGCCGCTTCTCGCAGGCGGGCCGCGCGCTCCTTGATCTCGCCGAGGGCGACCTGCGGCATGCGTGCGGCCGGCGTACCGGGCCGGGCTGAAAACGGGAAGCCGTGGACATAGGACAGCCCGCATTCATCGATCAGCGCGAGCGTGCGCGAGAACATCGCCTCGTCCTCAGTCGGGAAGCCGGCGATCAGGTCGGCGCCGAAGACGATGTCGGGGCGCAAGGCGCGCATCTCTCTGCAGAAATTGACCGCCTCGGCCCGGCTGTGGCGGCGCTTCATCCGCTTCAGCACGAGGTCGTCGCCCGATTGCAGCGACAGGTGCAGATGCGGCATCAGCCGCGCTTCGTTGGCGATCAAGGCGCGCAGTTCGTCGTCGACCTCGACAGCGTCGAGCGAGGACAGGCGCAGGCGCTTCAATTCGGGCAGTGCGGCGAGGATCGCGCCGACGAGCGCGCCGAGCGTCGGCGTGCCCGGGTGCTCCCGGCCGTAACTGGTCAGATCGACTCCGGTCAACACGATCTCGCTGGCGCCGTCCTCGACGAGGCGACGCGCCTGCGCGACGACCTCGGCGATGGGGGCCGAGCGCGCATTGCCGCGTCCGAGCGGGATGACGCAGAAGGTGCAGCGATGGTCGCAGCCGTTCTGCACCTGCAGGAAACCGCGGGTGTGCTGGCCCAGCGCCTGCGTGCGCTGCGGAGCAGACTCGCGCGCCAGCATGATGTCGCCGACGACGATCTTGCTGGCCGCGTCGTCGTTTGGGCTTGCGGCACGTAGGCTGTTCGAGCTCGCGAGTGCTTGCCAGCTTGCCACGTCGAGCTTCTCGGCGTTGCCGAGCACCCGTGCCACCTCCGGCATGGCGGCGAAGCGCTGCGGTTCGATCTGGGCAGCGCAGCCGGTGACCACGATGGGACGCTCCGGCTTCTCGCGGGCAAGCCGGCGGATCGCCTGGCCGGCCTGGCGCACGGCTTCCGCAGTGACGGCGCAAGTATTAATCACTGCGACGTCGGAGAGGCCGGCAGCCCGGGCCTGCCGCTCGATCGCCTCGCTCTCGACGATGTTCAGCCGGCAGCCGAAGGTGACGAGCTCGACGCCCATCAGGCGACGGCGGCGAAAAGGCCGGGCTCCAGCACGCCCTCCCAGTCGAGCGCGGCCGGGCCGGTCATCAGGACATGGCCGTCGCTCTCGCGCCATTCGATCACGAGGTCGCCGCCGGGCAGGCTGACGGTCGCCTTGCGCTCGGTGAGCTCGCGGCGCACGGCGGCAACCAGCGCCGCACAGGCGCCGGAGCCGCAGGCGCGGGTAATGCCGGCGCCGCGTTCCCAGACCCGCAGCACGATATGATCGGGCGCCTTGACGGCGGCGAGGCCGATATTGGCGCGGTCCGGGAAGATCGGGTGGTTCTCCAGCAGCGGGCCGATCTGCTCCAGATTGAAGCGATAGGAATCGTCGACGAAGAAGACGGCGTGCGGATTGCCCATGCTGACGGCGCAGGGCGTATGCAGGATCGGGTCGTCGATCGGCCCGATCTGCAGTTCGAAGCGGCTGGTGTCCTCGAAGGGTTCGGCCAGCGGGATCTCGTCCCAGGCGAGGCGCGGCGCGCCCATGTCGACGGTGAAGACGGCCTCCGACAGCCGTGCCACCGGCAGCAGCCCGGCCTTGGTCTGCAGCAGGAGGCCGTCGCGTCCGGCCTGCCCCATCTCAGGGTCGGCGGTCATCGCCCAGGCGACGCAGCGCGTGCCGTTGCCGCAGGCGCCGGCTTCCGAACCGTCGGTGTTGTAGATGCGGACATAGGCGTCTGTCCCCGCCGCCTTGGCGTCGTGCAGGACCATCAACTGGTCGAAGCGGGTTCGCTCCCGGCTGGCGATGGCACGCGCCTCGGCTTCGGAGACGATGTGCTTCGTCCCGCGCAGATCGAGCACGGTGATCTCGTTGCCGAGCCCGTTCATCTTGAGGAACCGGCGGTTGGCGAGGGCGTTCATAGGGTCACACGTCGTTGATGATGCGGGTATATGAGCCTGACGTCGAAAAAATGCCACCCTTCACGATCTTCCTGCCGTAACGGGATCGTCGTAGTTTGCGGCACGGCGCGAATCGGTCGTGTCAGCTCGGGACATTCGGGTATGCGGCAGTCGAGATTCAGCGCGCTTCTTCTGGCGCTCGCCTTAGCCTATCCGGCCGCCGCGCAGACGCGGGTCGCACCGCCGACCGCCGTGGAGAGCACGCCGCTCGCCGCGCCGCCGGGAACGGCGACGCCTGCGCAGAACGCGCAGCCGGCTCAGCAGGCGCCGACCCAGAATCAGGGCAATCAGCCGACCCAGGCCGAGCCGCAGCCGGTGCAACCGCCGCCGGCGCCGCAATCACCCGTGACGCCGCAGCCGGTCCAGCCCGCTCCTGCGGCGCCGGCCGAGCCGCAGCCTGTCCAGCCGCCGCCGACGCTGCCCAGCCCGCAGCCGGCCCCGCCCGTGCAGCAACAGCAGACCGGCACGCCCGATTCGAACGCGACGCTCGCCGGCAAGAAGGGCGATCCCTCCGATGTCGACGAGATCCAGCTGACGGCCAAGCCGGTGCTGCTGTTCGCCGGACAGGCAAGCTGGGATCAGGGCTTCCAGAAGCTGGCGGAGACGATCGCGCTCCTGCGCACCGAGGCGGACAAGGCCGGTTTAAAGGTCGCAGGTCGGCCGCTCAGCCTGTTCGTCGAGACCGACGACAACGGCTTCAAGTTCGAGGCGATGCTGCCGGTCGACAAGGCGGCGGCCGGGCCGCTGGCGAACGGGGTGCGCAACGGCCAGTCGCCGGTTGGTCGCTCCCTGCGCTTCGTCCACACCGCGCCCTATGACGATATCGATTCGACCTATGAGACGATCACGGCCTATCTCGAGGCCAAGAACATCGTGGTGAAGGACGCCTTCCTCGAGGAGTATGTCAGCGATCTCAAGGATCCTGGCGATCCGAACCTCGAGATCAACGTCTACGTCCAGCCGAAGTAAGGCAGCGCCTTTCCCGTCATGGTCGGGCTTGCCCCGACCATCCTCGTGTTCCCGGATGCAATCCGGTGTTCAAGATGTGGCTGCTCGCCTCAAGGGCGAGCATGACGGCGCGGCTGCCTACGCCTCCCAGACCAGCCCCGGCCGCATCGGCTGGAAGCGTTCCTGCGGCAGCCCCGCTTTCTCCAGCGCGATGGTGAGCGCCTCGGGCGGACGGCTAACGCCTTCGTCGGTGAGCTGGAAGGTGCCCCAATGGTGGCCGAGCGCCTGCTCGGCCCGCAGCGAGCGCATCACCTTGACCGCTTCTTCCGGGTTCATGTGGTTGTCGCTCATGAACCAGCGCGGCTCATAGGCGCCGATCGGCAGCGCCGCCAGCCGGAACGGGCCATGCTCCCTGCCGAGCCGCTCATAGAGCGAGCCGTCATGATAGCCGGTGTCGCCGATATGGAAGAGCTTGCCGGCCGGGGTCTCGATCACGAAGGAGCACCACAGCGCCATGCGCCGGTCGAAGGCGCCGCGGGCCGACCAGTGATAGCTCGGCACCAGCGTGGTCGCGACCTTGTCCGACAGCTCCAGCCGCGCCCCCCAGTCATGCGCCTCGGCCCGCATGCTCGCTTCGCGTGCCTTGGCGATCACATCGTTGCCGAGCGGCATGATCATGCGCGGATTGTCGCGGGCATGGACCTGCGCCAGTGTCTCGACGTCGAGATGGTCGTAATGATTGTGCGTGACCAGCACGACGTCGATCGTCGGCAGGTTGGCAAAGGCGACGCCCGGCGCGTTCACCCGCTTCGGTCCGAAGAATGAGAACGGGCTCGCCCGCTCGGAAAAGACCGGGTCGATCAGGATATTGAGGCCGGCGACCTGGTAAAGGAAGGAGGCGTGGCCGAGATGGACGACGCGCAGGCCCTCGACGCGAGTGGGCGGCTTGTCCTGCGGCGGTGCTTCGTATTGCGCCGGGAAGGCCTCGCGCTCGCGTTTCGAGAATTGCCAGCGCAGCACATCGGCGAGCCCCTTCGTGACCGGCCGGCCGTCGGTGAACACCAAGCCGTCGAAATGGTCGCTGACTGGGCCCTGATAATAGGGATTGCGCGAGCGCGCATAGGAGGCCCAGGCGAAGCCGGAGGAGCCGAGAAGGGCGGGGATGCCGAGGAGGCGCAGGAGCTTGCGTCGGGTCATGGCATAGTCAGGTCGTGCGCGGACCGCGCAGCGTCAAGGCCATGGCGTCCGTTTCAAGACAACTTGATCGCTGTCGCATGCAGCCAGCGTGTCGACTCCTTGTCATAGCTGCCGCCTTCATCCTCCTCGATCTCGATGCAGTCCCAGCCGTTCTTGCCGTAGGCCGTGCGCAGCCATGCGGCGTCCGGATAGTTGAAGAAGCGGCCGAAGCGGTCGCGGCCCTCGGCCTCGCCGGCCTTGTAGCTGGCGTAGAAGACGCCGCCCGGCCGCAGGGCCCGCTGCACCTTGGCGAGGATGCCGGGCAAGGCCGTGCGCGGGACATGCAGGAGGCACGCATTGGCCCAGACGCCGTCGAAGGCTGCATCCGCCATGAGGTCCTCGAACAGCAGGACCGCGACCGGCCGGCGCAGGCGCTTCTGCGCCTCTGCTGCAAGCTCGGGCGAGCCGTCGGTCGGGGTGACGTCGAGGCCGAGTGCGAGCAGGGCTTCGCTGTCCTGCCCGCCGCCGCAGCCGAGTTCGAGCACCTGGCCGCCGGCTGGCAGCCGTGCAGCGAAGCGTCGCAGCCGGGCCTCGCCGAGCTCGCGGTCCCGTCCGGCATACACCTCGGCTTCGGCTCCGTAGAAGCCGAGTGTGTCCGCGTCGCGTCCGCTCACGCGCGATCCCTTAGTTGCTGCCGGAGCGCACCGCGACGGTGGCGATGCCGGCTCCGATCAGCAGCGTGCCGCCGGCCTTGTTGAACAGGCCGATGGCGCGGGGATTGCCGACGAGGGTGCGGGCGCGCGAAGCGATCAGCGCGTAGCCGAAGGCGTTGGCGAAGGCGAGGGTGATGAAGGTCGCCTCGAAGATCAGCATCTGCGTCCAGAAATCCGCCTTCGGGTCGAGGAACTGCGGCAAGAAGGCGACGAAGAAGGTGATGCTCTTCGGGTTCAGCGCCGTCACCAGCCAGGCATGGCCGAGCATCTTCAGCGCCGAGCTCGCATCCCGGCGCGGCTCGGCATCGAGGCTGCCGCCGGCCCGGAAGAGCTTGACGCCGAGATAGATGAGATAGGCCGCGCCCGCCCATTTCAGCGCGGTGAAGATGGTAGCCGATGTCGCAAGCAGCGCGCCGACGCCAAGCATGGACAAGGTCATCGCGGTGAAGTCGCCGAGGGCGACGCCGACCGCCATCGGCAGGGCGGTGCGCCAGCCCTGGCCGAGCGCATAGGAGATCACCAGCAGGATCGTCGGACCGGGGATGACGAGGAGGACGGCGGTGGCGGCGGCGAACGCGGCCCAGGCTTCGAAGGTCATGATGTGAAGGCTCCGCTAAAAACCAGAGCCATCACCAGAGCGGGTCGCTTGTAAAGCGGAAAATTTGGCGGGGCGCGGACGCCGTCACTATCGGGCCGCTTCAGCGGCCGGCGCCGTTGATGATGCGGCAGAAAGCGGTGCGGATGAAGGCTTCGTCCGAGACCTGTCCGCTCTGGAGCTGGTAGAAAATCTCGACGATGCTCCCGTTCCCGGCCTTGCGCGCGGTTCCCTGAAGGCGCTGCAGCCGGCCCGAACCGGCGCCGTCCTTGAAGCCCGTCACGGTCCCTTCCTCCTGGTCGATCGTGACATTCGAGAAGCCTTCCGCGGCCATGCCGCGCTTCAGCCCGTTGAGCGCCTTGGCCGGGGCGGTCTTGACGATGCCCGAGGCGCGATAATTGATGCCGGTCAGGAAAGGCTCGCCGCCTGCCGCGAAGGTTTTCTCGCAGCTCTGGGCCAGGGCGCCGGCCGTGCCGGACAGCAGGAAGAGCGCAACTCCGGCGCAGGCAATGGTCGTCTTCGTCATTCTCAATCCCATCTCGAATCGGCGATGCCGATGGCGTCGTGCGCTTGTCGAGGTCTGTGCCGGTTTAGAGCGGCGGGCCCCAGCGGAAGGTTGTCGTCCCGCTGCCGCGCACCGGCACCAGTGGCCCGGCCGACATTTCTTGCCGCTTTTCCGGCTCGCCGGCGAGCACCAGCGTCCACCAGGCGCCATAGCGGGTCTGCGGGTTCTTCGCGAGGGCGATGCCGATTCGCGTCGCCTGCGGCATCGAGAGATTGGCCTCGTGGCCGGACGACTTCTTCCAGCCGTCGAAAGCCTCCAGCGTCGAGTAGTAGCCGGCGCCGAGATTCTCGGCGGCGCGCACCGTGTCTAGGCCGGCGGCGTTGACGCGGGAATTGAAGCTGCCGGCGGCGCTGTGGGAGAGGTCGTCGCTGGCCGCCATCGCGTCGGACTGGCGCTGGGCCATCGCGGTCAGCGTCGAGTCGAGCCGGACCGGGCCGAGGCCCTTGCCGGCGCGATAGGCGTTGAGGATGCGCACCGCCTCGGCCGGATCGGCCTTCACCGCGGCGAGACGCTCGAGCTTGCGCGGGCTCGGCGCCGTGGTCTCGCGCTGCGCCCCGGCGCAGCCGGCCAGAAGCAGGGCGATCAGGAGGGCTGCGCCCGAATGCTTCGTCATCTATTTGGGATCCTGTCAGGCACCATCGGCTGGCGTTTCCGCCTAATGGCGGATTCTGGCAGGATTGTCGCGGCGCCGCCTGAGCGAGACGCCGCATCTTGTGCAGGATCAGCCCTGCGCGCCGGAGATCACGCGGCAGAGCGCGTCGCGGACGTAAGCCTCCGGTGCGACCTGGCCCTGCTGGACGACGAAGACCGCATCGACCCGCGTGCCGCTGCCGCTCTTGCGCGCCGTGATGCGCAGGGTCTGTGGTCGGCCGGAGCCGGAGGTTTCCTGGATGGCGAGGACCGAGCTGGTGGCGTTGTCGATGCGCATGTCGGCGAAGCCCTCGGCCGAGACGGCGGCGCCGAGGTCCTTCAGCACCCGCGCCGGCGCGCGCTTCGGCACGAGATCCCAGGTCTTGTAGGTCAGGCCGGTCAGCATCGGCGTGCCGACGATGGAGAAATTGCCTTCGCAGGACTGGGCCTGCGCCTGGGTAAGGCCGAGCGCGAACAAGGCGGTGGCAAGGACCGGAAGCTTCATGTCATCTCCGTGATGAGGATCGTGCGCGGCTGGCGCAGCCGCCGCTTGCGCGCTTCAGCTTGACTTTCGCCGCATTTGTCCGCTTTAACGCGCCCATTCGTTTCGCCGACATCGCCGAAACCACATCCGCCGACCGGGCCGCTCGCTGAGCTGCCATGAGCCCGGAGGTCAACGCCCGACAGCGCGTCTGCGCCCTCGGGCGCGAAACCGTTTGGCGGATAGCGCAGGTGATGTCGACTTCTTGAGGCCAGGCAAAGCAGGACCGCATGTTCGGCACGCTGAGCGACAGACTTTCCGGCATCCTCTCGGGCCTGACCCGCAGGGGCGCGCTGACCGAGGACGACGTCAACGCCGCGCTGCGCGAGGTGCGCCGGGCGCTGCTCGAGGCCGACGTCGCGCTCGAGGTCGTCCGCAGCTTCACCGACAAGGTGAGGGAGCGCGCCGTCGGCGCCGAGGTGCTGAAGTCGGTCACGCCCGGCCAGCAGGTCATCAAGATCGTCAACGACGTGCTGATCGACACGCTCGGCGGCGAGGGCGAGGGCATCACCTTCGACGCCGTGCCGCCGGTGCCGATCCTGATGGTGGGTCTGCAGGGCTCGGGCAAGACGACCTCGACCGCGAAGATCGCCAAACGCCTGACCGACCGGGACAAGAAGAAGGTCCTGATGGCCTCGCTCGATACGCGCCGCCCGGCCGCGATGGAGCAGCTCGCCATTCTCGGCAAGCAGGTCGGCGTCGAGACCCTGCCGATCGTCGCCGGCCAGTCGGCCGTGCAGATTGCCCGGCGCGCCGTCGAGGCCGGCAAGCTCGGTGGCTACGACGTCGTCATGCTCGACACCGCCGGCCGCGTCACGCTCGACGAGGCGCTGATGGCCGAGGTCGCCGAGGTCAAGGCGGCGACCAATCCCCATGAAGTCCTGCTCGTCGCCGACGCGCTGACCGGCCAGGACGCGGTCAACACCGCGCGCGCCTTCGACGGTCGCGTCGGCCTGACCGGCATCGTGCTGACCCGCATGGACGGCGACGGCCGCGGCGGCGCCGCGCTCTCGATGCGCGCCGTCACCGGCAAGCCGATCAAGCTCGTCGGCACCGGCGAGAAGACCGACGCGCTCGAGGACTTCCATCCCTCGCGTGTCGCCAACCGCATCCTCGGCATGGGCGACATCGTCGGCCTGGTCGAGAAGGCGGCCGCCACCGTCGACGCCGACAAGGCGCAGGCGCTGGCCCAGCGCCTCGCCAAGGGCAACTTCGATCTCGGCGACCTGCGCACCCAGCTCCAGCAGATGGAGAAGATGGGCGGCCTCGGCGGTCTGATGGGCATGCTGCCCGGCATGGCGCAGATGAAGAACCAGATCGCCAATGCCAAGATGGACGACAAGGTCATCGCCCGGCAGATCGCGATCATCAATTCGATGACGGCGGCCGAGCGCAAGAACCCCGATCTGCTCAAGAACAGCCGCAAGAAGCGCATCGCCGCCGGCTCCGGCACCTCGCCCGAGGCGATCAACAAGCTGCTCAAGATGCACCGCCAGATGGCGGACATGATGAAGCAGATGTCCCGCCAGAAGGGCGGCATGCTCGGCAAGCTCGGCAGCATGTTCGGGCTCGGCGGCGGCATGCCGGCCGGGATGCCCGACCCGTCCAAGATGGATCCTGCCCAGCTCGCCGAACTGCAGAAGCAGCTCGGTGCCGGCGGCGGCCTGCCTTCGCTGCCCCCGGGCGGCTTCCCCGGTCTGCCCAAGGGCGTCACCCCGCCCGCCGGCATGATGCCGAAACTGCCCGGCCTCGGCGGCATGCCTGGCCTCGGCAACAACCCGTTCAAGAAGAAGTAATTCTAGCGCTCGAACCAAAGGAAGAAGAGCAATGTCCCTGAAGATCCGCCTGACCCGTGGCGGCGCCAAGAAGCGCCCGTACTACCGCATCGTCGTCGCCGACGCCCGCTCGCCGCGCGATGGCCGCTTCATCGAGAAGATCGGCGCCTATGACCCGATGAAGGCCAAGGACTCGCCGGAGCGCGTCGTCCTCGACCTCGAGAAGGCCAAGGCCTGGATCGCCAAGGGCGCCCAGCCGACCGACCGCGTCCTGCGCTTCCTTGACGCCGCCGGCGTCGCCAAACGC
Organism: Methylobacterium sp.; assembly: GCA_013823325.1. GTDB lineage: Bacteria > Pseudomonadota > Alphaproteobacteria > Rhizobiales > Beijerinckiaceae > Allobosea > Allobosea vestrisii. Next base: position 59,457 of record PNLY01000012.1, on the reverse strand, counting down.
CCGGCCCGCAACAACCCGAACAAGGCTGTTCCCGGCGACAAGGCCAAGGAGCGCGCCGAGAAGAAGGCCGAGAAGGCCGCCGCCGCCGCGGCTGAGTGAGCGGACTGCCGTCATTCTCGGGCTTGACCCGAGAATCTCTTGTCCGGAGATGCTCGGGTCAAGCCCGAGCATGACGGCCTGTGGTCTGGAAGCGTGATGGCTGATAGCGACGATCTCGTCCTGCTCGGCATCGTCGGCGCGCCGCATGGCGTGCGCGGCGAGGTCCGGATCAAGACCTTCACGGCCGATCCGCTGGCGCTCGCCGAATACGGCCCGCTCGTCGACGAGAAGGGCCGGCGCTTCGAGATCGCCGACATTCGCCCCGCCAAGGAAGTGGTCGTCGCCCGGCTCAAGGGCGTGACCAGCCGCGAGGGAGCCGAGCTCCTCAACGGCGTGAAGCTCCATATCGAGCGCGCGCGCCTGCCGGCGCCCGAGGACGAGGACGAGTTCCTGCAGGCCGATCTCGTCGGCTGCAGCGTCATTGGCCCGGACGGAGCGACCCTCGGCACCGTCACCGCCGTCGCCAATTACGGCGCCGGCGATCTCCTCGACATCGAGACGCAAGATGGCCGCTCGGTGCTGATGCCGTTCACCAAGGCCTATGCGCCGCGCATCGACATTGCGGCCAAGCGCATCGAGGCCCTGCCTCCCGCCGGTCTGTTCGAGGATGACGATGCTGCCTGAGACGCCGGCCAAGGGCCTGATCTTCGACATGGACGGCACCATCGTCGACAATATGCGCTACCATGACGATGCCTGGGAAGTCTGGTACCGCAAATACGGTCTGCCCTTCGAGCGCGCGACCTTCTCGGCGCGCACGGCCGGCATGGCGATTTCCGACATCATCGGCCCGCACTTCCCCGGGGCCGACGCGGCCGAGCTCGACCGGCTCGCCGAGGAGAAGGAAGGGCTCTACCGCGAGACCTATGGCCCGCTGGTCAAGCCGCTCGGCGGACTGATCGACCTGCTCGACCGGGCGCGCGAGCATGACGTCCCGATGGCGGTCGGCACCGCCGCCGCGCCGCCGAACATCGCCCTGATCCTCGACACGCTCTCCCTGCGGGAGCGCTTCGCCACCATCGTCTCGCCGAGCCAGGGCTACCCCGGCAAGCCGCATCCCGACATGTTCCTGGCCGCGGCCGAGCGCATGGGCGTCGCCCCGGCCGACTGCATCGTCTTCGAGGATGCGCCGAACGGCGTCGAGGCCGCCCGCCGCGCCGGCATGCGTGCGGTCGCGGTGCTGACCATGCTGCCGGCCGCGGCCTTCGCCGCCTTCGACAACGTCATCGCCAGCGTCGACGATTATGCGGCGCTGAACGGCAATCCGGCGCTGCGCTTTGCTTGAGCGGCGGTTTAGGCTGTCCGCCCCATGAAGCAGGCTCACTGTATCAGCTCCATCGCGTTTCCGCGCTTCTGAGGCGCGGGACGCAAGACCGGACGGGCATCGGCAAAGCCGATTGCCCGCGTTTTCCTGTGTCTTTCGGCCGGTGGCTCCTCTTAAGAGCGCCAGCCTTTGCGAGCTGAACATGACCAATTTCTTTGAGAGCCCTTTCAAGGGCATTCCGCTCACCGAGCAGGTGCGTCACCCTAATATCGTCGTCGGGCGCCATAGCTATTATTCCGGCTACTATCACGGACACGGCTTTGATGATTGTGCCCGCTTCCTGCTGCCGCATGAGGGCGCCGACCGGCTGATCGTCGGCAGCTTCTGCTCGATCGGCTCCGGCGCCGCCTTCATCATGGCCGGCAATCAGGGCCACCGGAACGATTGGGTCAGCACCTTCCCGTTCCATTACGTTCCGGACGAGCCGAACTTCGCCGGCGCACGGGACGGCTATCTCCCGGCCGGCGACACGGTCATCGGCAACGATGTCTGGATCGGCTCGGAGGCGATCGTCATGCCCGGCGTCAGCATCGGCCATGGCGCAGTGATCGGCACGCGGGCGCTCGTCACCCGCGATGTCGAGCCCTATGCCATCGTCGGCGGCAATCCCGCCAAGGTGATCCGCAAGCGCTTCGACGAGGAGCGGATCGCGCTCTTGCTCGAACTGGCCTGGTGGGACTGGAGCGACAAGCATCTGCGCGATGCGATGCCGCTCTTGACCAGCGGCGAGATCGAAGCCCTTCACGCCTACTGGAATGAGAGCATCCGCAAGGCCTGAGGCTGTGTAGGCGGCCGTGCTCGACTGGTGACGCGGCCGCCATTTCATGCCAGCAGAGGCCATGACCTTCCGCGCCAGCATCCTGACCCTCTACCCCGAGATGTTCCCCGGCCCGCTTGGCGCCTCGCTGGCGGGCGAGGGGCTGCGCACCGGGCTCTGGTCGCTGGAGACGCACCAGATCCGCGAGCATGGCATCGGCCGGCATCGGAATGTCGATGACACTCCGGCCGGTGGCGGCGCCGGCATGGTGCTACGCTGCGACGTGCTGGCAGCTGCGATCGATGCGGCGGTTCCGGCTGACGATACCCGGCCGCGCCTCCTGATGTCGCCGCGCGGCCGGCCGCTCAGCCAGCGCATAGTTCGCGATTACGTGGCCGGCGAGGGCGTTGTCATCGTCTGCGGCCGCTTCGAGGGCGTCGATGAGCGCGTCATCGAGGGGCGCGGCCTGACCGAGGTCTCGGTCGGCGATTACATCCTCTCCGGCGGCGAGATGGCCGCCATGGTGCTGCTCGACGCCTGCGTGCGCCTGATCCCCGGCGTGATGGGCAAGGAAGCCTCCGGCACCGAGGAGAGCTTCGAGAACGGCCTGCTCGAATATCCGCACTACACCCGCCCGCGGGAATGGGAGGGCAGAGGCCTGCCCGAGGCGCTGCTCTCCGGCGACCATGCCCGCATCGCGAGGTGGCGACGCGAGCAGGCGGAGAAGATCACGCAGGAGAGAAGGCCGGATTTGCTCGATCTTTCTTCTCCCCTCGGGGGAAAAGGTGGCAGCGCGAAGCGCTGACGGATGAGGGAAGGGTCGCGCGAGCGGCCCTTTTTTGTCTCACCCGGTCAGACCGCCCTCATCCGTCTGCTTCGCAGACACCTTCTCCCCCGAGGGGAGAAGGAGGCGTGTCAGGGATACTTCGTCACCGGCAGGCCTTCCGCCAGCCAGCCCTTGTCTCTGGGATTGCCGAGCAGGCCGCCGCGGACGTCGACCAGCTCCTTCCAGCCGCGCGCCGCGAGGGTCCTCTGCAAGGTCGAGGTCCGATTGCCGGTCCGGCAGATCAGGGCAATCGGCTTGCCGGGGTGGTCGAGCTTCAGCCCCGCCAGCCTGACCTCGAAGGCGCTGCCGGTCATGTCGAGCCTGATCGCGCCCTCAGGCACGCCGGTATCGGCCCATTCCTCGGGTGTGCGGATGTCGACGAGCACGAGCTTGCCGGCCTTGGCCGCCTCATGCGCTTCGCGGACCGAGAGCGAGGGCAGAGGCGTCTGCGCCTCGGCCCGGACAGGTAGCGAGCACAAGGTGGCGAGCAGCAGAAGCGCACGGCGGTTCATGCCCGAGCGATACTCCCAAGGCATGGGTCACTGCAATTCACGAAGCCGGAAACACCGGCCATGCTCAGGAACGCGTCGAGCGAAACCCGGTCCTGTCCGCCTCGGTGATCTCGCGCAGCACCTTGCAGGGGACGCCGGCTGCGATCACCCTGGCGGGAACATCGCGTGTCACGACGCTGCCGGCGCCGATGATCGCATCGTCGCCGATCGTGACGCCCTGCATGATCTGGACGCCGCCGCCGACCCAGACCCGGTTGCCGATCGTCACCGGCCTGGCATAGCAGCCGCCCGCGACGCGCTCGGCCGGGTCAATAGCGTGGTTCGACGTATAGATGCCAAGGCGCGGGCCGAGCAGGACATGGTCGCCGATGGTGATCTCGCCGCCATCGAGCATGACGCAGTCGAAATTGGCGTAGAAGCTGCGGCCGATGCTGATGTTGAAGCCGAACTCGCAGCGGAAATTCGGCTCGAAATGGGCGCCGGGGCCGACCTCGCGCAGGAAAGCCCGCAGCAGCGCCTCGCGCTCCCCCTGCGGCTGGGCGAGGCTGCGGTTATAGGCGTCGGTCAGGCCGACGGCCCGCGCCCGCGCCGCGATCAGCTCGGGTGTGAGATCGTCGTACATGCGCCCTGACAGCATCAGGGCGCGCTGGTCTTCCAGTGTCATCGCGGATCAGGACGAAGCCGGCAGCCTAAGCCGCCGCCCTCTGTCCAGTCTCAGCGCAGCTCGGCGCAGAAGCGCTGGATGCGGCGGCAGGCCTCTTCCAGCTTCTCGTCCGAGGTGGCGTAGGAGATGCGGAAGTTCGGGCCGAGGCCGAAGGAGGAGCCGTGCACGGCCGCGACCGCCTCGTTCTCCAGCAGGCCCATGACCAGGTCTTCGTCGGTCTCGATCTTTTTGCCGTTCGGCAGTGTCTTGCCGATCAGCCCCGAGCAGTCGGGATAGACATAGAAGGCGCCTTCCGGCGTCGGGCATTTCAGGCCGCGGGTCTGGTTCAGCATGGAGACGACGAGGTCGCGCCGGCGCTCGAACGCCTTCTTGAACACCGGGATGTGCTCCTGCGTGCCGTCGAGCGCCTCGACCGCCGCCCATTGCGAGATCGCCGAAGTGCCCGAGGTCTGCTGGCCCTGGACCAGGTCCATAGCGTTGATCAGGTGCTGCGGGCCGGCGGCGTAGCCGATGCGCCAGCCGGTCATGGCATAGGACTTCGAGACGCCGTTCATCGTCAGCGTGCGCTCGTAGAGGCCGGGCTCGACCTGCGCCGGGGTGACGAACTTGAAGTCGCCATAGACCAGGTGCTCGTACATGTCGTCCGTCAGGATCCAGACATGCGGATGGCGCATCAGCACGTCGGTCAACGCCTTCATCTCGGCATGGGTATAGGCAGCGCCCGACGGGTTCGACGGCGAGTTCAGGATCAGCCACTTGGTCTTCGGCGTGATCGCGGCTTCCAGATCGGCCGGCTGGAGCTTGAAGTTGTTCTCCAGGCGCGCCTCGCAGAAGGTCGGGGTACCGCCGCAGAGCGCGACCATCTCGGGATAGCTGACCCAGTATGGCGCGACGCAGATCACTTCGTCGCCCGGGTTCAGCGTGGCGAGCAGCGCGTTGTAGATGACGTGCTTGCCGCCGGTGCCGACGATGGTCTGCGACGCCTTGTAGTCGAGGCCGTTCTCGCGCTTCAGCTTGCGGGTGATCGCCTCGCGCAGCTGCGGGATGCCGGCGACCGGCGTGTACTTGGTCTCGCCGCGGCGGATGGCGGCGATCGCCGCCTCCTTGATATTGTCCGGCGTATCGAAATCGGGCTCGCCGACGGAGAGCGAGATCACGTCCTTGCCCTGCGCTTTCAGATCGCGCGCCTTCTGCGTGATGGTGATGGTCGCAGACGGCTTCACGCGCTTCAGGGCGTCGGCAAGGAAAGCCATGATCCAGATCTCCGGGAGGGCAATGGCGCCCGTCGCGGGCGCGGGGCGTGGTTTAGGCCCCCGGGGCGGGCACTGCAAGCGACAGTGCTTGATATCGGCCAGAAACGACAGGAATGGCAAAGAGGGCAGGCGCCTGAGCTGTATCGTCTTGGCCCGAAACGTGCTTGGTGGAGAACGCTGGGGAGCCGAACGACAACAGCGCGGCGACGCGCAGAAGGCCCATGCATGAAACTCCGGATCGGCTACGAGCTCGACTACGACTTTCCGCAGCCGACCCCGATGATCCTGATGCTGCATGTGCATTTCAGCCGGGTCTCGGATCTCGCGGCGCCGGATCACATGCGGGTCCAGCCGCCGGTTCCGGTGACGGCCTATCGCGATGGCTTCGGCAACTGGTGCAGCCGCCTGGTGGCGCCGCGGGGTAAGATGCGCATTTCCGCCGATGCGGTGATCAGCGATAGCGGCCTGCCCGAGGCGTTCGACCGCACGGCCGGGCAGGTGCCGGTGGAGCGCCTGCCGGAAGAGTGCCTGGTCTTTCTGATCGCCAGCCGGTTCTGCGACAGCGATCGCCTGCTCGATCTCGCCTGGGAGCTTTTCGGTCACACGCCGCCCGGCGCGGCGCGGGTGCAGGCGATCTGCGACTTTGTCAACCAGCGCATCGCCTTCGACTATATGGACGCCAGCGTGACCCGCAGCGCTTCCGAGGCCTATCGCGAAGGGCGCGGCGTCTGCCGGGACTATGCCCATCTCGCCATTGCCTTCTGCCGGGCGATGAACATCCCGGCGCGCTACTGCACCTGCTATCTCGGCGATGTCGGCACGGAGCCGCCCTGGCCGCCAGGCGATTTCGCCGCTTCCTTCGAGGCCTTCCTGGATGGCGGCTGGCAGATGTTCGACCCGCGCAACAATGTCCCGCGCATCGGCCGGGTGCTGATCGCACGCGGGCGCGATGCCGCCGATGTCGCGATCGCCACAACCTTCGGGCCGAACACGCTGGCCGGCTTCAGGGTCTGGACGGACGAGGTCGCCGAGGCGGCTTGAGGCCGCCCGGCCTCACTTGTCGAAGAGAGGGGCGGCCTCGGTCTTTTTCTTCGCCCGCAAAGGCGTCTTGCGGACCAGGCCCTTGCGGTTCGCCGCATGAGCGCTCGTCTCCTCGAGCATCGGCTCTGTCGGCGGTGCGGCCACGGCTTGCGCGGGGGCCGGCTGCGGCGTCGCCTTCTCGGGCTGAGCCGGATCGATCGTGCGGAAGCGGATCATTTCTTCTTCGGCCCCGCCGCCGCGGCCTTGGCGATGGCCGAGGCGAAGCCTGCCGGAGGGGGCGCGCTCGCCTTCGGCTTGATCTGCTTGGGCTTCTTGGCCTCGCGATTGCCGCGCTGTTCACCTTTTGCCATGTCTCGTCTCCTTCGGTCGGAACAACAGGCGCCGCCGCTTCGGGGCGAGGCGGCTCAAACCTGCGATGGTCGGGACGGCTGCGAACTCAAATCATGGCGGCCGGCTTCCGGCTGCCGCGGCCGGCCCGCGGAAATCGGGCCGTGAAGTCGAAGCAGATGCGGAGCCTAGGGCAGAGTCGCGGTAAGAGCACGCGCTTTCTTTGCGAAGCCGCCCGGTCAGGCGGCCTCGCGCAGGCGCTCGCGGCGGCGCAGCACGGTCGCGACCGCGACGGCGTTCCAGCGCGGCCGCCCGAAGCAGGGGAAGCCGCGCCGGTTGAGGCGGCGGGCGATGTCGGCGGGATCGGTGATGCCGGCGCCGGCGAGCTGATCGATCAGCGCGCCGGCAGCTTCCAGGAAGATGGCGAGCAGCGCCCTGTCGAGGTCGCGGCTCGCCTTGTCGGCGCTGGGCATGCCCTCAATGGATGCCCATGCCATAGCTCGGCTCGACTCCGTTCGGGGAGATCAGCACGGCGTTGGGGTGGCCGCCCTCGGAGAGGGCGAAGCGCACCGCCTCCTTCTGGTTGCGGAAGATGCCTTCGCTGCGGCCTTCGAGGTCGCGCGCGACCCAGAAGCCGTGGCTCGACTGGCCGACCAGAAAGAGATGGCTCTCGCCGGTGAGCGACTGCAGCGGCTTGGATTGTCCCATGGCGTGGCGCTCAGTTCGGCAAGGCGAACCAGGCGCGCAGGCCGATGAAGGCGGCGGCTGCCAGTGCGAACACGGCGAGCGCGACCATCTCGGCACAAAGGATTCCGACGACCGGGCGGCGGCTGGCGACGCTGTCATAGACGGCGCGGGCGCGGCGCTGCTGGCTGGTGCGGAACAGGGTGGTGTTCATCGACATATCGACCTCCATCGATGCCGATGATGTAGGTCCGGCCCCGATAAGGCCGCCATGCGGAAGGTGCTCGCGCTCATAAGGTCCGCATAAAGTCTTGCGCCGGGGCGTCCCGGCTGCGATGCCGGCGCGATGAACGCTCCCTCGAACACCATCGCGATCTATATCGACGCCGATGCCTGCCCGGTGAAGCCGGAGGTCTATCGCGTCGCCGAGCGGCATGGGCTCAAGGTGTTCGTCGTCGCCAACAGCTTCATGCAGGTGCCGCGCGAGCCCTGGATCGAGCGCGTCGTCGTGCCCGGCAATTTCGATGCCGCCGATGACTGGATCGCCGAGCGCGCCAGCCGCGGCGCGATCGTGATCACAGCCGACATCCCGCTCGCCGACCGCTGCATCAAGGCCGGGGCCGATGTGATCGGCCCGACCGGCAAGCCCTTCACCGAAGCCTCGATCGGCATGGCGCTGGCGACGCGCGACATGATGGAGGACCTGCGCGCCATGGGCAGCGTCGGCGGTGGCCCGAAGCCGTTCTCGCAGAAGGATCGCTCCGCCTTCCTGCAGGCGCTCGACGTCGCGGTGCAGCGCCTGAAGCGGGCGGGGTTTGCGGCGTAACGCCCGTCATGCTCGGGCTTGACCCGAGCATCTCAGGACGGAGGAGGCTCCGATGAGTGCCTTCTCGTCACGAGATTCTCGGATCTGCGCTTCGCTCCGTCCGAGAATGACGGCGGCGGTAGCCGGCTGCTGGACGAAAAATCTCTTTGCCCCTAATTCTGCCGCGAAAGCCCGCCTCTCAAACGGGCTCCCGGGAGGAAATCCATGTCGCTGACCCGCCGTTCCACGCTCGGCCTCGTTGCCGGCGCCGTCTTTGCTCCGGCCATCGCCCGGGCGCAGAGCTATCCGTCGAAGCCGATCACCCTGGTCGTGCCTTACCCGGCGGGCGGGCCGACCGACGCGATCGCGCGCTTCGTCGCGCAGGACCTCTCGACCTCGATCGGCCAGAACGTCATCGTCGACAACCGTGCCGGGGCTTCGGGCGCGGTCGGCACCCGCGCCGTCGCTCATGCCGCGCCCGACGGGCACACCTTCGTCTTTGGCAACAACCAGACGCATGGGAACAACATGTTCCTGCTGAAAGATCCTGGCTATGACGCGGTCAAGGATTTCGCGCCGGTCGCCGGCGTCGGCGCCTTCGAGCACGCCTTCGTCGTCCGCAACGACCTGCCGGCCAAGGACATCAAGGAACTGATCGCGCTCGCCAAGGCCGATCCCGGCAAGCTCAATTACGGCTCGACCGGCGTCGGCTCCGGCTCGCATCTCGCCATGGAGCTGTTCATGCAGCGCACTGGCATCAAGATGACGCATGTGCCGTTCCGGGGCGCGGCGCCGCTGGTGCAGGAGATCATCGGCGGGCGCATCGACATCGCCAATTCGACGCTGCCGTCCGTGCTGGAGCAGATCAATGCCGGCACGCTCAGGGCGATCGCGCTCGCGAGCCCTGAGCGCAACCCGCGCGCCAAGGACATCCCGACCCTGCGCGAGCAGGGCGTGAGCGATGCCGACGCCGACAGCTGGGCCGCCTTCTTCGCCCCCGCCGCGACGCCGGCGCCGATCCTCGACGCGCTCTCCAAGGCCGTGCTGGCCTCGATCGCCAAGCCGGCGATCAGCGAGCAGATCCTCAAGCTCGGCTTCACCCTCAAGGTCCGTGATCCCGCCGCCTTCCGGCCCTATCACCAGCAGGAAATCGCGACCTGGGAGAAGATCATCAAGGAAGCCGGCGTGAAGCCGGAGTGAGCCCGGGCGACCGTCATTCTCGGACGTAGCGAAGCGAATATCCGAGAATCTCGGAAATGCCAGAGCGCCTTCTCGTCCTGAGATGGTCGGCTCACGGCCGACCATGACGACCTCGACAAGCCGGAGCCTTCCCCATGAACCTGATGCCCAAGCTCGCCGCCCGCGCCGAGGCCGGCCGTCCCGTCCGCTGCGCTTTGATCGGCGCCGGCAAGTTCGGCTCGATGTTCCTGGCGCAGGTGCCGCATATCGCGGGGCTGGAGGTCGCGGCGATCGCCGATCTCGATCCCGAGCGGGCGCGCCAGGCCTGCCGCACCGTCGGCTGGGACGAGAGCCGTATCGCCGCCACGCGCTTCGTCGACAGCGGCGTCGCCGCGGCGGAGCTGGACGGCGTCGAGGTGGTGATCGAGGCGACCGGCCATCCGGCCGCCGGCGCCCGCCATGCACTCGCCGCGATCACGGCCGGGCGCCATGTCGTCATGGTCAATGTCGAGGCCGATGTGCTGGTCGGTCCCGTCCTCGCAGCCATGGCCAGGGCGGCGGGCGTGGTCTATTCGATGGCCTATGGCGACCAGCCTGCGCTCGTCGCCGAGATGGTCGACTGGGCTCGTGCGACCGGCTTCACCGTCGCAGCCGCCGGCAAGGGCACGAAGTACCTCCCGGCCTATCACCGTGTCGCGCCCGACGAGGTCTGGAGCCATTACGGTTTGACGCCGGAAGCGGCGAAAGCCGCCGGCATGAACCCGCAAATGTTCAACTCCTTTCTCGACGGCACCAAATCGGCGATCGAGATGGCAGCGATCGCCAATGCGACCGGGCTCGACGTGCCGGCCGACGGCCTCGCCTTCCCGCCCTGCGGCGTCGATGACCTCGCGCATGTCCTGCGACCGAAAGCGGTCGGCGGCCAGCTCGATCATGACGGCATGGTCGAAGTCGTCTCCTCGCTGGAGCGCGACGGGCGGCCGGTCTTCCGCGACCTGCGCTGGGGCGTCTATGTCGTGCTGAAGGCGCCGAATCCCTACGCCGCCGCCTGCTTCAAGCAATATGGGCTACCGACCGATTCCACCGGCCTCTATGCGGCGATGTACAAGCCCTTCCACCTGATCGGGCTCGAACTCTCGATCTCGGTGCTAAATGCCGTGCTGCGCGGCGAGCCGACCGGCACGACCAGGAGCTGGCGCGGCGATGCAGTCGCGACCGCCAAGCGCAACCTCAAGGCCGGCGAGATGCTGGACGGGGAGGGCGGCTACACCGTCTACGGCAGACTGATGCCGGCTGCCGCCAGCCGCGCGGCGAAGGCACTGCCGATCGGGCTCGCGCACGGTATCAGGCTCAAGAGTGATGTCGCCGCCGGACAGCCGGTGACGGAAGCGGATGTAGTGCTCGACGAAAGCCAGCCGATCGTCGCGCTGCGCCGTGAGCTTCTCGAACTTTAACCAATCATCTTGAGGTCGTCTTAAACGCCATCCCGCATGGTGCCGGGCTATGCCTCAACCCGGTGAGATGGCGGAGCCAGTGGACGTTACGCAGCGATCGAACCGCTTTGCTTGGGCTACGATCGGCGCGCTGCTGCTGCTCGATCTCGTCTGGATGTCGCAGACTGCGATTTCCGTCGTGCCGCTGTCGCTCGTCGGCCCTCTCGCCATCGGCGTCGGGGCTGCGCTGCTCGCCGTCTACTACCGCGTCCGGCGGCAGGAGACGCGCTTGGCGGACGCTCTCGATCTGGTCGGCCAGATGACCGCCTTCATGGTCCTCGGGGCGCTGTTTTCCTATCTTGTCGTGACACCGGGGCTGCCGATGCGCGATGCAGCCCTGGACGCGGCTGATCGCCTGCTCGGACTCGACTGGCTCGGCTATCTGCGCTGGCTGGACGGCCATGCCTGGTTCGCCCGCATCCTGAGCGCCGCCTATTCGAGCTTCATGCCGCAGATCATACTCCTGCTGGTCGTCCTTCCCTTCATGGGACAGGCCCAGGCGGCGCGGGTCACCGTTTTCGCCATGATCGTCGCGGGCATCGTCACCATCGCGATCTCGGGCCTCGTCCCGGCGCTCTCGACTTTTGCCCATTACGGCGTCGATCTCGCCGATTACCCGCATCTCCGCCCGGCTGCAGCCTTCATCCATCTGCCGGATTTGCTGGCGGCCCATTCCGGGCGGCCATTGCATCTCGACCTGACGAAGGCCTACGGCATCATCACCTTCCCATCCTATCATGCGGCGCTGGGATTGCTGGCGCTGCTGGGGGCATGGTCCAACCGCTGGCTGCGCTGGCCGTTTTTCCTCGTCAACATCCTGATGATCGTCGCCACCCCGATCGATGGCGGTCACTATTTCAGCGATGTGCTGGGCGGGCTGTCGGTGGCGGCAGGGAGTTATCTTCTTGCGCGCCGTCTGCTCGTGCCGGCCGATTCCGCGATGCGGTCTGGAGAGGGGCAGCTTCCGATAGGGCAGCCCACTGCATCGTGAAGACCATTGCCGGCTGTAGCCGCGTTCCCCTTGAAGCCTGAGGCTGGCGCCGTCGCCTGCCGGCATTAACCTCAGGGATCGCGCCGCCTTTTTCAGAGTGGGAATCATGCGCCGGTTCTATTGCTTCGCCGCCCTTCTGTTCGTCGCATCGCTGGCTTCGCCTGCCGTCGCGCAGCAGCGCTATCCGTCCAGCGCCGGCGAGCTTGCGGTCGAGACGGTGGCGAGCGGGTTGGAGAACCCCTGGGGCCTCGCTTTCCTGCCTGACGGACGCATGCTGGTGACCGAGCGGCCCGGCCGCATGCGGCTGGTCGGCAGCGACGGCAAGCTCTCGGGCCCGATCTCAGGCGTGCCCAATGTCGTGGCGCGCGGGCAGGGCGGCCTGCTCGACGTCGTGCTCGACCCGAATTTTACCCAGAACCGCAATATCTACCTCTCCTTCGCCGAGCCGCGCGCCAATGGCAACGGCACCAGTGTTGCCCGTGCGAGGTTGAGCGCCAACGGCACTGCGCTGGAGAGCCTGACCGTGATCTTCCGGCAGATGCCGACGATCGCCAGCAACATGCATTTCGGCTCGCGGCTGGTCTTCGACCGGACCGGCGCGCTCTTCGTCACCGTCGGCGACCGCTACAGCCAACGTGACCAGGCGCAGAACCCGGAAAACCATCTCGGCAAGGTGCTGCGCATCAAGCCTGAAGGCGGCGCGGCTGACGGCAACCCGAAGAAACCGGGCTGGGCGCCGGAGATCTGGTCGATCGGGCACCGCAACGTGCAGGGCGCCGCGCTCCACCCGCAGACCGGCCAGCTCTGGACGGCCGAGCATGGCGCGCGCGGCGGCGACGAGATCAACACGCCCAAGGCCGGCCTCAACTATGGCTGGCCGGTCATCACCTACGGCATCGACTATTCCGGCGTAAAGATCGGCGAGGGCACCTCAAAGCCCGGCATGGAGCAGCCGCTGTTCTACTGGGACCCGTCGATCGCGCCCTCGGGCGCCGCCTTCTACACCGGCGACAAGTGGCCGGCCTGGAAGAACTCGCTCTTCGTCGGCGCGCTTGCCGGCCAGCTGCTGGCGCGGCTTTCGACCGATGGCGAGAAGGTCACCGGCGAGGAGCGCCTGCTCACTACGCTCGGCGAACGCATCCGCGACGTCCGGCAGGGGCCGGACGGCTTCCTCTATCTGCTCACCGACGATTCAAGCGGGAAGCTTCTGCGGGTCAGACCCGCAGCGCGCTGAGGCTCACGGCCCGCAATCCCATTCGCGCTCGACGACGAAGACCTTGCGGGTCGCAAGGTGCCCGTTCGTGTCGTAGAGGTCGCCGACATAGTATTCGGTGCCAGCAGCGTCGCGCACGCTGCGGTCGACCTGCAGCGACCAGCCATAGCCGACCCGGTTTCCGGCCTTCCAGTCGCGATGGAGATTGCCCGGCGAGGCCGAGGCGAGGATGCGGGCGCGCTCGTCGCTTGGCGAGCAGGTCGGTCCGGCAAGGGCGGCACTCGACAGAGCGGCGAGGCAAAGGGCGAGCGTCATCGGCTTGAGCAAGGCAGGCATCCTTCGGGCAGTCCGAGCAGAATCAGGTGATCGCGGCGAGCCGCGTATCGAGCGACAGAACGAGGCACCAATGTGGCTCGAAATCGGCTCCGAGCGGCCAGACCTGCTCGTTGAAGATCGTCAGCATGACCGCCTGATAGCGCTCGAACCAGTGGCGCTGGCAAAGCACGAACTTGGTCGCGCCGACAATGGTCTCCCGGTCGATGATGCACAGCGGAACGATGCCGGGAGTGGCGGCGAGATACTCCTGCACCGCGACCATCAATGTCGGGTAGCCGGGGTGCAGCATGTCGTCGAGCACGATCAGCCCGCCCTCGGCAAGGCAGGCGGTGGCGAGCGCAAGGTCCTTGCTCAGCGCCGCACGCGAATGTTCGCCGTCGATATGGATGAAGCGCAGCTTCTCCCCGCCGGCATGGCCGATCAGCTCGGCCGGCGACATTGCGCCGGCATCGGCCTTGATGGTGACGCGGCGCTCGGGCGTGATGCCGTGCTTCAGGCAGTTCGCCTCGAACCGGTCCTTCACCTCGGGATTGGGCCATTCGAAGATGTCGATGCCCAGCGCGATCTCGCCGGGTTCGAGCGCATGGGCCAGCGCGACGAAGAAGCGGCCCTCGAAGGCGCCGATCTCGGCGATCGGCCCCCTGATGCCTTCCTGCGTCTGCAGCCGCAGCAGCCGCGCACAGATCGCTGCCGCAAAGCGCGAGGACATGCCGACGACGCTGTCATAGCCCTCCGCGAGATAGGCCTCGACCGCGGGATGGCCGGAGTTCGGGATCGGCGCCATAGCCTCAGCCCTTGGCGTGGAAGATGAAGAAGGCGCCGGCGGCGATCAGTGCGAAGCCGATGGCATGGTTCCAGGTCAATTGCTCCTTCAGCCACAACACCGAGAAGCCGGCGAAGACGCAGAGCGTGATCACCTCCTGCATAGTCTTCAGCTCAGCCGCCGAATAGACGCCGGAGCCGATACGGTTGGCCGGCACGGCGAGCATGTATTCCGGCAGCGCGATCATCCAGCTCACCATGATCGCCAGCCAGATCGCCGTGCTCTTGTAGGAGAGGTGGCCGTACCAGGCGAAGGTCATGAAGACGTTCGAGGCGATCAGCATGCCGATCGGCAAGAGATGGGCGGTGCTGAGAGCTGGCATGGCAGGGTCCGGGATCGTGCGGTGGGGTGGGAGAAACGGCTCAGCCGTAGCGCAGTTTCATCGTCAGGATGATCAACACCAGCGCGAGCGTCACCGTATTGGCGCCGATCAGCGGCCAGGAGGCGATCAGCACGCCATAGGCCAGCCAAAGCACGATGCCGGTGGCGAACAGTGCCTGCGTCCACAAAGAGATGCCGCTGGTGTCGCGCGTCTTGATCGTCTGCCAGGCCTGCGGCAACCAGCAGAAGGTGGTGAGCAGCGCGGCGCAGAAGCCGAGCGCTTCGATGGCGGCGGTGGACATGCGGGCCTGCGGCGATTCGCGCGGAAAACGGGAACGCGTAAGACATAACCGGTTTCGGCGCTTCGTGCTCGGCAGGCGTCGCATGGTTAACCTCCGTTAACCGCAGCGCCCTAGTTTTGCGTCAATCCTGCGATTCGGTGGACCCATGCGCGCTTCGATCCTGGCCCTGCCTTTCCTGCTCCTCGCCGCGACCGGCGCGCGGGCCGATTTCGATTCCTGCGTCGCCGGGCTGCGCTCGGCGGCCGCGGCCAAGGGCGTCTCCGGCGCCACCTTCGATCGCGCCATGGCGGGCGTCACGCCCGACATGAAGGTGATCGAGGCGATGAACAACCAGCCGGAGTTCAAGACGCCGATCTGGGACTATCTCGGCACGCTGGTCGACGACGAGAAGGTCGCCGAAGGGCGCTCGATGATGCGCCAGCACGCCTCGACGCTAGCCGCCGCCGAGCAGCGCTTCGGCGTCGATCGCCATACCATCGCGGCGGTCTGGGGCGTGGAAAGCGATTTCGGCAAGGCGCGGGGGAAGATGCCGCTGGTCCAGGCGCTCTCGACCGGCGCCTGCCTGGCGCCGCGCCGCAACGCTTTCTTCAAGGGCGAATTGATCGCCACCCTGCAGATCATCCAGCGCGGCGACGTCCGCCCCGAGCGATTGTTCGGTTCCTGGGCCGGTGCCTTCGGCCACACTCAGTTCATTCCCTCGACTTACCTCAGGCTCGCGGTCGACGGCGATGGCGACGGAAGGCGCGATCTCGTCGATTCCATCCCCGACGCATTGCATTCCACCGCCAACTTCATGGCCAAGGCCGGCTGGGTCACCGGCGCAAGCTGGGGCTACGAGGTTCGCGTGCCCGATGGCTATTCCGGCGGGACGGGCCGCAATCCGAAGCAGCCGGTCTCGTCCTGGGCGGCGCGCGGCATCACCAAGTTCGACGGCTCCGCGCTCTCCGGTTCCGGCAATGCCGGCCTATTGATGCCGGCCGGCCGCAATGGCCCCGCCTTCCTCGTCTTCAAGAACTACGATGCCGCCTACAGCTATAACGGTGCGGACTCGTACGCCCTTGCGATCTCGTTGCTCTCCGACCGCCTGCGCGGCCGGCCGGGCGTGCAGGGCGAATGGCCGACCGACGACCTGCCGCTCTCGCGCGAACAGCGCCGCGAACTGCAGCGCCTCCTGATCCAGCGCGGCTACAATGTCGGCGAGCCCGATGGCGCCGTCGGCGCGCTGACGCGGGCGGCGATCAAGGAGATCGAAGGCAAGATCGGCATGCCGCAGACCGGACGCCCCGGCGAGAAGGTCCTGCGCGCGCTGAAGGGCGGGCGCGTCTGAGGCGCAGCCTTCCCGTGCTTGCACACGAACGCTGCGCCCCGTAAGCAGCCAGCGCATTCTGTTGCGCGAGGCTGACCCATGGCGAACCACAAGCTCCTGCTGCTCCCCGGCGATGGCATCGGCCCCGAGGTGATGGGGCAGGTCGAGAAGATCGTCTCCTGGTTCGAGAAGCAGGGCCTCGGCTCGTTCTCGCTCGAGCGCGGCCTCGTCGGCGGCATAGCCTACGACACGCACAAGGCGGCGATCTCGGAAGGCGACATGAAGCTCGCCCAGGAGGCCGACGCCGTGCTCTTCGGCGCAGTCGGCGGCCCGAAATGGGCCGATGTGCCGTACCAACATCGTCCTGAGGCCGGCCTGCTGCGCCTGCGCAAGGATCTCGGCCTGTTCGCCAATCTGCGCCCGGCGATCTGCTATCCGGCGCTGGCCTCGGCCTCGTCGCTGAAGCCGGAAGTGGTCGAGGGCCTCGACATCCTGATCGTGCGCGAGCTCACCGGCGGCGTCTATTTCGGTGAGCCGAAGGAGATCGTCACCCTGGAGGACGGCTCCAAGCGCGGCGTCGACACCCAGCTCTACACCACCGGCGAGATCGAGCGCATCTGCGCCGTCGCCTTCGAGCTGGCGCGCACCCGCCGCAACAAGGTCTCCTCGGCCGAGAAGCACAACGTCATGAAGACCGGCGTGCTCTGGAAGCAGACGGTCACAGCCCTGCACGCCAAGAGCTATAAGGACGTCGAGCTCGAGCATGTGCTGGCCGACAACTGCGCCATGCAGCTGGTGCGCTGGCCCAAGCAGTACGACGTCATCGTCTGCGACAACCTCTTCGGCGACATCCTCTCTGACGTCGCGGCGATGCTGACCGGCTCGCTCGGCATGCTGCCCTCCGCCTCGCTCGGCGCCGAGGACCCGGCGACCGGCAAGCGCAAGGCGCTCTACGAGCCCGTCCATGGCTCGGCGCCCGACATCGCCGGCAAGGGCCTCGCCAACCCGATCGCGATGATCGGCTCCTTCGCCATGGCGCTGCGCTATTCGTTTGGCGCCGGCGAAGCGGCCGATCGGCTCGAAGGCGCGATCGCCGACGTGCTGGGCGCCGGCACCCGCACCAAGGACATCGCCGCCCCCGGCGCCAACGCCGTCTCGACCACCGAGATGGGCGACGCCATCGTCAAGGCGCTCGAAGCGCGGGGGTGATCCCGACCGCCATCGGGACAGGAAGCGGGTGGCGGCGGGCGGGAGATGAAGGCTTCCCCGGAGACAGTGCGGTCCTGGCCGCTGTCTCCGAGGTGACCACAGCGCTCTACGGAATCTGCAACCAGAGCGTGTCGATACCACTTGACAGCGGCCATACAGAACAAATAGTGAACAAATG
This sequence comes from Methylobacterium sp., assembly GCA_013823325.1. Classification (GTDB taxonomy): domain Bacteria; phylum Pseudomonadota; class Alphaproteobacteria; order Rhizobiales; family Beijerinckiaceae; genus Allobosea; species Allobosea vestrisii. The sequence continues at coordinate 41,814 of PNLY01000012.1, read as the reverse complement.
GCTGAGGCCGAGCAAACGGGGGGAATACGATGTCGATGGAGTTGCTTGTCGGCTTGCCGGCCGGAATGACGACCACGGGCGGGGCGATCGCGGCCGAAGCCGCGCGTCTCGGCCTCACGCTCTCGTTCGACAAGGGTTTTTCGCTCGACGACGTCGACGGATTTCAGCCGGGCAGGCTGGCGCAGATGCAGGCCGGCATCGAAATCAGCGTCTCCGATCGAACGGAGGTCGATGATCTGGTGGAGCTATTCGGCCCGAATGCGGAGGGCATCGCGCGGGTCGTCGCCTTCTATTGGGGTGCGAGTTTCGTCGAGGGCGCCTTTGCCTATGCCGTTGCTGCGGCACTGATCTCGGCTTGCAAGGGCATCTGCTTCGATCCGCAGGAGGATGAGCAGTTGTCGCTCGAGCAAACCGTGCAGGCGGCGGAAGGCATGCTGTCCGCGGCCCGCAAGCAGACGGCGGATTGAGCGGCGCTACCGCCGCCCTGCGCCATACTGCGCCTCGTGCAGGCGCCGGTAGATCCCCGGCCGCTGCACCAGCTCCTGATGCCGGCCCTGCTCGGCGACGCCGCTCTCGTCGATGACGATGATGCGGTCGGCGTCCTGGATCGTCGCCAGGCGATGCGCGATCACCAGCGTGGTCCGGCCCTTCGACAGTTCGGCGAGCGAAGCCTGGATCGCCCGCTCGGTCTCGGTGTCGAGCGCCGAGGTCGCCTCGTCCAGGATCAGGATCGGCGGGTTCTTCAGGAACATGCGGGCGATGGCGAGGCGCTGCTTCTGCCCGCCCGAGAGCTTGACGCCGCGCTCGCCGATCACCGTGTCGAGCCCATCGGGCAAACGCGCGATCATCTCGTCGAGCCGGGCGCGCCTGGCGGCCTCGGTGATCTCCTCCTCGCTCGCGGTCAGCTTGCCATAGGCGATGTTCTCGCGGAGCGTCCCGGCGAACAGGAAGACGTCCTGCTGGACGATGCCGATCTGGCCGCGCAGCGACGCCAGCGTCATCTGGCGGATGTCGATGCCGTCGATGGTGATGCGACCGCCCTCGACATCGTAGAAGCGCGGCAGCAGCGAGCAGATCGTGGTCTTGCCGGCCCCTGACGGCCCGACGAAGGCGATGGTCTCGCCGGCGCGGATCGAGAGGTCTATCCCCTTCAGGATCTTGCGGTCCGCCGTATAGCCGAAGCTTACATTCTCATAGGCGATGTCGCCCTTGAGGCCGGAGACGGTGATGGCGCCGGGCAGGTCGGCGATATCGGGCCGCGTATCCAGGAACTCGGTGTAGCGCCGGAAGCCGGCGATCCCCTTCGGATAGGTCTCGATCACCGAGTTGATCTTCTCGATCGGCCGGAAGAACACCGTGACCAGCAAGAGGAAGCCGACGAAGCCGCCGGCGCTGAGGTCGCCGATCAGCACGTAATAGGCGCCGGCGATCATCACCGCCATCTGGGTCAGGCGCATGCCGAAATAGGAGAGCGAGGTCGAGGCCGCCATCAGCCGGTAGGCGTCGAGCTTGGTGCGGCGATAGCGCTGGTTGTCGACCGCGAACAGGCTGCGCTCGTGCTCCTCATTGGCGAAGGCCTGGACGACGCGGATGCCGCCGACATTCTCCTCGATGCGGGCATTGAACGAGCCGACGCTGCCGAACAGCTTCTGCCAGTTCGCCGTCATCCGCCGGCCATAGCGGCTGGTCAGCCAGGCGATCAAGGGCACGATCGTCGCGGTGATCAGGGCGAGCTGCGGATGCACCATCAGCATCAGCGCGAAGGCGCCGATGAAGGTCATCACCGCGATGAACAGGTCTTCGGGCCCGTGATGGGCGACCTCGCCGATCTCTTCCAGGTCCTTGGTCAGGCGCCCGACGAGATGGCCGGTCTTCTGGTTGTCGAACCAGCCGAAGGAGAGCTTCTGCAGATGGTCGAACGCCTTGCGGCGCATCTCGGTCTCGATATTGATGCCGAGCATGTGGCCCCAATAGGTCACCACCACCATCAGCCCGGCATTGATGAGATAGATCGCCAGCAGGCCGAGCGAGGCCAGCACGATCAGGCTCCAGTTTCCGTTCGGCAGCAGCTGGTCGACGAACAGTTTCACCGCGATCGGGAAGCCGAGTTCGAGCAGCCCCGATACCACGGCGCAGCCGAAGTCGAGCATGAAGAGCCCGCGATGGGGACGGTAGTAGGCGAAAAAGCGGGCGAGCATGGCGGCCTGTTAGCATATTGGCGAGGTGCCGGTCAGAGCGCGAGGTACGGAGCGTCACGCACGGGTTGCATTGCGGCGATCGAGCGAGGCGGTGCGACGGAGGTACCAATCTTGCTTTGTTGACGTGCGCGGGACGGAGGTCACGATCGGCTCCTTTCGGAGGGGCGGGCCGTGGTCAGACTGGTGTCCATTGCTGCTGCGCTGGCGTCGTGCGCCATGCTTGCCGGCGGTCCGGCATCCGCACAGGATGGTTGCAAGCAGGTCACCAGCTCCTGCTCTGCAATGTTCAAAAGCTGCGAGCAGAATTGCAACAAGGTCAGCAACAACGCGTCCGCCTGCATCGCCCGCGTTTGCAGCCAGCCGCTCGAAGGCTGCAAGGCGAACGGTGTCTGGCGCAGCGTCCAGAGCGGCTCGGCCTGCTGGGCGACCAAGAACAGGTCCTGAGCGGTTATCCGCCCAGCCGATATTTCACGAACCCCTCGCCGGCATCGCCGACCGGCTGCGCCTTCAGTGTCTCCGGCTTCTTGCTCACGGCGGCAGGGGAGGTCGGGAAGGTGACGTTGACGGTCGCGGGCAGCGGCTTCAACGACCAGTTGTTGTCGGCCGCCGGATTGATCGTCTTCTTCTCGATGATGTAGCGCACGATCACGTCGCGGTTGAGGTCGGGTGCCTCCAGCACCAGCGTCGTCTTGGTGCCCGGGAAATTGCCGCCGCCGGAGGCGCGGTAATTGTTGGTGACGATGATGAACTCCGCCTTCTCGTCGATCGGCTTGCCCTGGAAGGCGAGGTCGACGATGCGGTGCGCGTCCGGCGCGACCAGCTTGCCGTCGCCGTCATAGCGCGAGGCTTGCGTCACGTCGATCTGGTAGCTGACGCCGTCGATCACGTCGAAATTGAAGGCCGGGAAGCCCGGGTTGATCAGCGGCTGCTCCTCGGTCTTGGCGACGTCGATCTGGTTGAAGATGCCGGCCGAACGCTCTAGCCATTCGCGGATCTGCGCGCCGGTGACTTTCACGACCTGCACCGTGTTCGGGTAGAGATAGATGTCGGCGACGTTCTTGATCGCGATCGGCCCGGCCGGGATGTCGGTGAAGAAGGCCGGCCCGGCCCGCCCGCCCGATTTGAACGGCGCTGCGGCCGAGAGGATCGGCAAATCCTTGTACGGCGTCTGCGCCATCAGCGGCTTGGCATAGGCGATCTGCGCCTCGGCCACGATCTGCACCGACGGGTCGTCGGCGACGAGGGCGAAATAGCTGTTGATCGGCGCCGTCGTGGTGCCGACAGGCTCGCGCATATAGCTCAGCGTCGCTTCATGATCGGCCTTCACTGTCGCCAGCACGGCGGCCTCGACCTCGGCCTTCGACACGATCTTTCGGTCGGGCGTGCGCTCATAGATCGGCTTGGGATCGACCTTGAAATCGGCGATGCGCCAGCGCCCGTCGCGCTTTTCCAGCTCGAGGTCGACGATGCCGACATGCGAGCCCCAGAAGCCGGGCTGGCAGGCCGGCTTGCCATGCAGCGAGCCCTTCTTGTTGTCGACGCCCTCGATGCCGTCGAAGGCCTTGCCGCCCGGGAAGACGAGGTGCTGGTGGCCGGTCAGCACGACGTCGATGCCGTCGAGCTTGGCGAGGTGCAGCGCCGCATTCTCCTCGCCGCCCTTGCGCTCGCCGCCGGCGATGCCGGAATGGCAGAGCGCGATGGTGAGGTCGGGATGGGCCTGAGCGATCTCCGGCAAGTATTTCTGCGCGGCATCGACGATGTCGGTCGCGGTCACCTTGCGGTCGAGATTGCCCTTGTCCCATTGCATGATCTGCGGCGGCACGAAGCCAATCACCGCGATGTTGAGGACATGCTTCGCGCCGGCCTCGTCCTCGAAGCTCTGCTCGAAGATGCGCCAGGGCTCGATCAGCGTGCCGCCACCGACCTTATCGACATTGGCGCAGACGATCGGGAACTCGGCGCGGGCGAGGCCGTGCTCGAGGAAGTCGAGCCCGTAGTTGAACTCGTGGTTGCCGAGCGTGCCGCACTGATAGGGCAGGGCATTCATCGCGGCGATCATCGGATGGGTCTCGCCGGCCTTGAGCCCCTTCTTGTAGGCGACGAAATCGCCGAGCGAGGAGCCCTGCAGGAAGTCGCCATTGTCGAAGAGAAGGCTGTTCTTCGCTTCCGCCTGCGCTGCCTTGATCAGGTTCGCTGTCTTGGCGAGGCCGACCGTGTCATCGGGCGCGTCGCGGAAATAGTCATAGGGCACGACGTTGACGTGGAGGTCGCTGGTCTCCAGCAACCGCAGTTTGAGCTTGGCCGGCGCCTGCGCCGCCAGTGGTGTGGCCAGCGCTCCTGCTGCGGCGATGGCGGCCCCGGCCTTGAGCGTGTCACGGCGGCTGAAACGGAGGGCGCGGTCCATCATCGGCTCCTGAGCGAGGTGTTGGCAGAGACGCTAGCACCATGGCAGGACCGTGACACGGGGGAAGATGGTACTACCGGCTCACGCCCTCCATCCGCACGCGCCCGTCGGCACCTTCCGTCCAGGCCGCGATCGCCCCGTCGTCCAGCCGCTTCGCCTTCACCTGGAAGGCCTCGCCCGCGATCAGCGGCGCGAGCCCGCGATAGTCGAGCCGGATCGGCTCGCCGCCGGACAGCGTCGCGATGATGTTCATGATCAGTGTCGCCTGAATCGGCCCGTGCACCACGAGCCCGGCATAGCCCTCGATGCCGGTGACATAGGGCTGGTCGTAATGGATGCGGTGGCTGTTGAAGGTGATCGCCGAATAGCGGAACAGCAGCACCGGATCGGCCTCGACCGTCCAGGCCAGGTCGGCCGGGCGCGGCTCGGCTGGGGCTGGAGCAGATGGTGGCTCGGCGCCCGGCTTGGCCGCTTCGCGGTAAACGATGTTGTGGCGCTCGCGCAGCGCGACTCCGCGTGCCGTCACCAGCTCATGGTCGACCGCGACGAAGCAAAGCGGGCCGCTGCGGCCGTCCTTCCAGGTGACGTCGCCGATGGTCGAATGGCGGGTGACCTCGTCGCCGGTCCGCAAGGGCGCGATCGTCTCGATCCGCCCGCCGGCCCACATCCGCCGCGGCAGCGCAACCGGGGGCAGGAACTCGCCCTTGGCCGCATGCCCATCCCGGCCGAGCGCCGCCATCGGCGAGATCGGCGGCGCGAGGCACCAGTGCAGAGCGAGCGGCGCCTCGCCTTGGGCATAGGGCGCCAGATGCGGCGCGAAGATCGCCTCGTAGCTTGCGACGAGCCGCGGTGTGATCAGGTCGGAGGCCTCTTCGGTCTTGCCGATCCAGGATTTCAGATGGTCGATGGTCATCAGGCTCAATAGCTTCTCGGCATGCCGAGGACATGCTCGGCGAGATAGGACAGGATCAGGTTCGTCGAGATCGGCGCGACCTGGTAGAGCCGCGTCTCCCTGAACTTGCGCTCGACATCGTATTCCTCGGCGAAGCCGAAGCCGCCATGGGTCTGGATACAGGCATTGGCCGCCTCGAACGAGGCGTCCGCCGCCAGCATCTTGGCCATGTTGGCCTCGGCGCCCGGATTGGCGCCGGCCTCGTAGAGGGAGATCGCCTCGCGCACCATCAATTCGGCGGCGCGCATATTGGCGTAGGCCCTGGCGATCGGGAACTGGATGCCCTGGTTCTGACCGATCGGGCGGCCAAAGACCTGGCGCTCTTTCGCATAGCTCGACGCCTTGTCGATGAACCATTTGGCATCGCCGACGCATTCGGCCGCGATCAGGATGCGCTCGGCGTTCATGCCGGAGAGGATGTAGCGGAAGCCCTTGCCCTCCTCGCCGACGAGGTTGGCGGCGGGCACCCTGACATTGTCGAAGAAGACCTCGGTGGTGGCGTGGTTCATCATCGTCCGGATCGGCCGGATGGTGAGGCCGGCCTGAAGCGCTTCGCGCATGTCGAGGATGAAGACCGAGAGTCCGTCGGTGCGTTTCGCAACCTGGTCGCGCGGCGTGGTCCGGGCGAGCAGCAGCATCAGGTCGGACTGCGCGGCGCGGCTGGTCCAGATCTTCTGGCCGTTGACGACGTAATGGTCGCCCTCGCGGCGCGCTGTCGTCCGCAGCGCGGTGGTATCGGTGCCACTGGTCGGTTCGGTGACGCCGAAGGCCTGCAGGCGGAGCTCGCCCGAGGCGATCTTGGGCAGATAGCGCTGCTTCTGCTCGGCGTTGCCATGGCGCAGCACCGTGCCCATCACATACATCTGGGCATGGCAGGCGCCGCCGTTGCAGCCCTGGCGCTGGATCTCCTCCATGATCGCCGCCGCGGCCGAGAGCGTGAGTCCCGCGCCGCCGTACTCCTCTGGGATCAGTGCCGAGAGGAAGCCACTCTGCGTCAGTGCCGTGACGAACTCGCTGGGATAGGCCATCTCGCGGTCAAGCTTGCGCCAGTACTCGCCGGGGAAGTCGGCACAGAGCTTCGCCACCGCCTCGCGGATGTCGGTGTGATCGTTGGCTGTCGTCATGCTCATCTCAGGCTGATCGCGCCGCCGTCGCCGCGAATTCGCGGCGCAACGCTTCGTCATGCTCGCCGAGGCCAGGCGGCGCCCGCATCGGCACCCGCTTGCCGTCGACCAGCACCGGCGGCGCCAGTACCTCGATCGGGCCGTTCGGCGTCGGGACGGGCAGCGCCGTCGCGGCCGGATGGTCGATCAGGTCGGCCATGGTCGAGACCGTGCCATAGGCGATACGGGCGGCATCGAGCCCGGCCGCCGTCTCGGCGTAGGAGCGGGTAGCAAGGATCGCCTGGATCGCGGCATCGAGGGCAGGGCGGTTGCGCACGCGCAGCACATTATTGGCAAAGCGCGGATCTTCGAGGAGGCCGGCATCGGCGAGCACGTCGCGCGCCAAAATCTGCCATTCGCGCTCGCTCTGGATCGAGATCAGAACCTCGGCATCGGCGAGGCGGAAGACGCCATAGGGCGCGATCGAGGGGTGAGCGAGGCCGAGCCGCGGCGGCTCGATGCCGCCGTAGCGCCGCGTCAGATAGGGGACGTTCATCAGATCGGCGATGGTGTCGAACAGCGAGAGCTGGATGCGTGAGCCCTCGCCAGTGCGCCCGCGCCGGATCAGCGCCTCCAGGATCGCGGCATAGGCGGCGTTGCCGGTGGCGATGTCGGCGATCGAGATGCCGATCCGCGTCGGACCTGAGTCGGGGCTGCCCGTGACGGCGGCGAGGCCGGCTTCCGCCTGGATCAGGAGGTCATAGGCCTTCTTGGTGTAGTGCGGCGTGCCCGGCGCATAGCCCGAGATGTCGCAGGTGATCAGCCTGGGATGGCGCCGGCGCAGCGCCTCGCTGCCGATGCCGAGCCGGTCGGTCGCGCCGGGGGCGAAATTCTGGATGAAGACGTCGGCCTGCGCCAGCATCGCTTCGACCAGAGCGAGGTCCGTCTTGTCCTTGAGATCGACCCGGCAGGATTCTTTGCCGCGGTTGATCCAGACGAAATAGGAGGACAGGCCCCCGGCGTAATCGTCATAGCCGCGCGAGAAGTCGCCTTCCTCCCGCTCCAGCTTGATGACGCGGGCGCCGGCGTCGGCGAGCCGGCAGCTCGCCAGCGGAGCGGCCACGGCCTGCTCCAGCGCCACCACCAGGACTCCCTCGAGAGCGTTGGTCATCAGTCAGTCACGCGCCTTCCGTTCCGCGCGAGAGATCGCTGTCAGCCCGATGAAGTCAAATAGCGTTTCGCGATGGCCGCCATAGCGCCAGCTCCATAGAAAAACCCTATGGCCTTCATCGCTTTATCCTTCTTGTCCGACTGCTGGCTCTATGCGCCCCTTTTCGCCGGACGAGGCGCCGCTCAAGAGCGCCCGATGTCATGCGAGGTTCAGGGAGGACGCTCATGAAGACGATGAAACTGGTGGTTGCCGCATTGGCCGGCACGCTGCTCGCAGGGCACGCGTTTGCGCAGGACAAGCCGAAGGAACTGGTGGTCGGCATCGCCACCTTCCTGTCGGGCCCGGCCTCGGTCTTCGGCGTGCCTGGCCGCAATGCCGCCGACCTGCTGATCGCAGAGATCAACGCCAAGGGCGGCGTACTCGGCGTGCCCCTGAAGCCGGTCTATGTCGACGAGGGCGCCGGCACCAACCAGCTCCTCTCCGAATATCGCCGCGTCGTGCAGGAGCAGGGCGCGCAGGTGATGCTGGGGGCGATCTCCTCGGGCTCCTGCAATGCGCTCGCACCCGTCGCCGAGGACCTCAAGGTCGTCAACGTGATGTGGGATTGCGGCACGCAGACCATCTTCGAGGACGGCAAGTGGAAATATTCTGTCCGGACGCAGGCTCATGCCGGCGCCGAGATGATGGCGACGCTGCTCTACCTGATGAAGGTGAAGCCTGACTTCAAATCGGTCGCCGTGGTCAACCAGGACTATGCCTGGGGCCGTGAATCCTGGGCGCTGCTGCAGGCCGGCCTGAAAGCGCTGAAGCCGGACGTCAAGGTCGTCGCCGAGCTCTTCCCTAAGTTCGGCGCGCCTGATTTCTCGACCGAGATCACTCGCCTCTCGGCACTGCGGCCCGATGTGGTGATCTCGACCTCCTGGGGTGGCGATCTCGACACCTTCGTCCAGCAGGCGGCGGCGCGCGGCCTGCTGAAGCAGTCGACCTTCGTGCTGCCTCTGGCCGAAAGCTCGCTGGAGCGGCTCGGCAATGTCCTGCCGGAAGGCGTGATCGTCGGCTCGCGCGGCGATCATTACTGGCGCCATCCCAAGCACAAGGACACGCCGGAGATGCAGGCCTTCGTCAAGGCGTACAAGGACAAGACTGGCGTCTACCCGATCTACCCGACCTTCCACATGCAGCAGGCCCTGACCGGCCTGGTGAAGGCCTATGAGAAGGCCGGCGCCGGCGGCAAATGGCCGAGCAAGGAAGAGGTCATCGCCGCCTTCGAGGGGCTGGAGTTCAAGTCGCTGACCGGCACGATCACCATCCGCCAAGACCACCAGGGGCTGGAGGACCAGTTGCTTGGCACGACCAAGCGCGTGCCGGAGTTTCCCTTCGCGGTCTACGACAAGATGGCGCTCTATCCCGGCAAGCTGGTCACCACGCCGCTCGGCGAGAAGTCGCTCGACTGGTTCGCCAAGGTGAAGCCGGACCTCGTGACCGACAAGTCGATCGAGACCTTCGACTACGCGAAGTGAGTGACCAGCCGGTGCTCGTTGTCATTGCGAGCGCAGCGAAGCAATCCAGCAGCGCTCCTGCCGCCCTGGATTGCTTCGTCGGCTTCGCCTCCTCGCAATGACGGTGAGGCGCCTCGGGCAAGATCTGAAGAACGGACCGCATGCCTCCTGAAATGCTCCTCCTCGCCGCGCTCGACGGCCTGGCCTATGGCTCGCTGATCTTCCTGGTCGCGGTCGGGCTGTCGCTGATTTTTGGCGTGCTCGGCATCGTCAACGTCGCCCATGGCTCGTTCTATGCGATCGGCGCTTATGTCGCGGCGGCCGGCGTGCTCGCCATCGGCGCGGCCGGATTGCCGACCTGGCTCGCCTTCCCGACGCTACTGATCGCGGCTGCGCTGGTCGGCATCCTCGTCGGCGGCCTCGTCGAGATCGCCTTGCTGCGCCGCGTCTACGGCAAGGAGGAGGTGCTGCAGCTGATCGTCACCTTCGCCGTCTTCATGATCCTGGAAGACGCGCAGAAGGTCGTCTTCGGCGTGCAGCCCTATTTTGCCAACGCGCCGATGAACTGGCTCGGCACGGTCGAGGTCTTCGGCATCTTCTACACGACTTACCAGCTCATCCTGATGCCGCTGGTCGCAGCTGCGGTACTGCTCGGCCTGCGCTTCTTCCTGCGCCGGACCAGCTTCGGCCGCGCCATCGTCGCGGTGACGCAGGATCGCGAGGCCGCGACCGCGATGGGCATCGATGCGGCGCGGGTCTACCTGATCACCTTCATCATCGGGGCATCGCTGGCGGCGCTCGGCGGCGCGCTCGCCTCGGCCACGACCTCGCTCACCCCCGGCATCGGCGCCGGCACGCTCGTCCTCTCCTTCGCCGTGGCGGCGACGGCCGGGCTCGGCCGGATCGAGGGTGCGGCGGTGGCGGCGCTCTTGATCGGGCTCGGCCGTTCGGCCGCGGTCTATTTCGCGCCGGAATTCGACGTGCTGATCCCCTATCTCATCATGATGCTCGTGCTGCTGGTCCGTCCGCAGGGCCTGTTCTCGACCGTGCAGACGAGGAAGGTGTGATGGCGCGCCAGCTCGTCTTCGGCCTCGCGCTGATCGCAGCGCTCGCGGTCTTCCCGCTGTTCTCGCCCTGGTCGACGGTGATCCTGACCGTGGCCTTGTGCGAGGGATTGGCAGCGCTCGGCATCATGGTGCTGCTGCGCGCCGGCCAGGTCTCATTCGGCCATGGCCTGTTCTTCTCATTCAGCGCCTATGCCGTCGCTTTCCTGGCCGCGGCCAAGGTCGGCCACGAGGCGTTGATCCTGATCCCGGTCGGCATGGCGGCCTCGGGCCTGCTCGCCGCGATCGTCGGTCTCTTCGTCGTGCGCTACCGCGCGATCTTCTTCGGCATGCTCAACCTCGCCATCTCGATGGTATTCTTTTCGCTGCTGGAGAAGCTCTTCCCGATCACCGGGGGCGCCGACGGCAAGCGCGTGCCGCGGCCGACCTTCGCCGGCCTCGAATTCGGTCGCGAGCAGTTCGAGCTCGCGACCTTCTACGTCACGCTGGTGCTCTGCATCGTCGCTGCGCTCTTCGTCGGGCGCTACCTGCTCTCGCCCGGCGGCAAGGCGCTGGAGGCGATCAAGTCGAACGAGACGCGGCTAGAATATCTCGGCGTCTCGCCGCGCAAGGTGCTCTACGGCGCCTATCTGCTCTCCGGCCTGCTGGCCGGACTGGGCGGCGCGATCATCGCGCTGGTTTCCGGCCACGTCACGCCCGAGCTGGCCTACTGGGTCCGCTCCGGTGAGTTCGTCTTCATCGCGATTTTGGGCGGCATCGGCGGCGTCGCCGGGCCCTTCCTCGGCGCGCTGATGTTCCAGATCATCCGCGGCTATGCGGCGGTCTATGCGCCCGAGACCTGGCACGCGGTGCTCGGCGTCATGCTGCTGGTCATCATCTTCTTCGCCCCAGCGGGCCTCTACGGCATCGTCGCGGGCAAGGGTGCGAAACCGCAGCGCGAGGAGGGCGGGCGATGAGCGGCGTCATCCTCGAGGCGGACGACCTCAGCCTGCGCTTCGGCGGCGTGCAGGCGGCGAACGGCGCCTCGCTCAAGGTCATGGCGAACGAGCGCATCGCCATCATCGGCCCGAACGGCGCCGGCAAGACCACCTTCATCAATCTCTGCACCGGCTATCTCAAGCCGCAATCCGGCCGCGTGGTCTTCAATGGGGAGGATGTGACGCGCCTCTCGCCGCAGGCGATCACCCGCCTCGGCATCGGCCGTTCCTTCCAGATCCCGCAGCTCTTCCTCGACAACACCGTTATCGAGAACCTGTTGCTGGCGCTCTCGGCGCGCGAAGGCTCCTGGTCGCCCTTCCTCGCCATGCAGCGCCACCCCAAAGCCGAGGAGATGTGGGCGCTGCTTGATCTGGTCGGCCTGAAGGAGACCGGCAACCGCATTGTCCGCGAACTGCCGGAGGGCATGCGCAAGCTGATCGACATCGCCGTCGCGCTCGCGCTCGAACCGAAGCTGATCTTCATGGATGAGCCGACCAGCGGGGTGTCCTCGACCGAGAAGTTCCAGGTGATGGACACGTTGACCCGCGTACTCGACGCCCGCGCCACCACGGCGGTCTTCGTCGAGCACGACATGGACGTGGTCGCCCGCTACGCCAATCGCGTCGCGGTCTGGACCGGCGGGCGCATCGCCCATCAGGGCACGCCGGAGGAGATCCTCAGCCATCCGGAGGTGCGCGAGACCGTGATCGGGGTGGGGGTCTGAGATGCTGGAGATCAAGGAGCTCTCGGCTGAGATCGAAGGCGTGCAGGTGCTGCGCCGGGCCTCGCTGTCGCTGGAGGAGGGCGCGACCGTCGCCCTCATCGGCCGCAACGGCGCCGGCAAGACCAGCCTGCTGCGCGCGATCATGGGCTTCATGACGGTGACCGGCGGCGCGATCAGCTTCGATGGCAAGCCGCTCGACAGCGTGAAGGCGCATGAGCGGCCGCGCCTTGGCATCGGCTATGCGCCCGAGGATCGCCGGCTGTTCTCGACCTTCACCATCGAGGAAAATATCCGCCTGCCGGCCGAGGTGATGAAGCTCGGCGAGGCGGAGATCGTAAGAAGGCTGGAGCGCATCTATGCGGTACTGCCCGAGCTCGCCGATCTGCGCCAGAGGCCGGCGGCGGGGCTCTCCGGCGGGCAGGGCAAGATGGCGGCGCTCGCCCGGGCGCTGATGGTCGGCAGCCGCGTCATCCTGCTCGACGAGCCCTTCCAGGGCCTCGCTCCGGTCTTGGCCAATCGCTACGCGGCCGCCCTGCGCGCTCTGCGCGACAGCCATCCCGACATCGCCTTGCTGATCACCGAATCCAACCCCAGTCTGCTGCGCAACTTCGCAGGCCGCGCTTATGCGATCGAGCGCGGCGAGGTCAGCGAAACGCAATTGGCCGAAAGCTCGCTTGCTGCCGCCGGATTGCATTGAGACGATACGAGACGGCATCGCCGTAGACGGAGACCATCATGACCCAGCATTTCATCAACGGCCGGCACGTCGCCGGCCGCACCGGCGAGACCATGGCGGTGCTCGCGCCGGCGACCGGCGAGGAATTCACCCGCATCGCCTGCGGCAACGCCGATGACATCGACGATGCGGTGCGCGCTGCCCGCGCCGCCTATGAGGGCGCCTGGGGCAAATTGACGGCGGCCGAGCGCGGCCGGCTGATCTCCAAGCTCGCGCTCAAGGTCCAGGACCATTTCGACGAACTGGCGCGAATCGAGGCGCAGGACACCGGCAAGCCGATGGCGCAGGCGCGCGCCGATATCGAGGCGACCGTGCGCTATTTCGAGTTCTATGGCGGCGCGGCCGACAAGGTCCACGGCCACATCATTCCGTTCCTCAACGGCTACAATGTCAGCGTCGTGCACGAGCCCTATGGCGTCACCGGCCATATCCTGCCCTGGAACTATCCGGCGCAGATGTTCGGCCGCTCGCTGACCGCTTCGCTCGCCATGGGCAATGCGGTGGTGCTGAAGCCGGCCGAGGATGCCTGCCAGACCGCGCTTCGCCTCGCCGAGCTCGCTACGGAGGTCGGCTTTCCGGACGGCGCGATCAATATCGTCACCGGCCGCGGCCATGAGGCAGGCGAGGCGCTCTGCCGCAATCCCGGCGTCGGTTTCATCTCCTTCACCGGTTCGCCGCAGGTCGGCCAGATCATCCAGAAGGCCTGCGCCGACAACTTCATCACCTGCACGCTCGAACTCGGCGGCAAGTCGCCCCAGATCGTCTTCGACGATGCCGATTTCGATGCCGCCGTGCCGATCGTCTGCAAGGCGATCGTCCAGAACACCGGCCAGACCTGCTCGGCCGGCAGCCGCGTGCTGGTGCAGAAGACCGTCTATGACGACTTCGTCGGCGCCGTCGCCAGGCAGTTCTCCAAGCTGCGCGCCGGCACGCCCGAGATGGATCTCGATTGCGGCCCGGTGATCAACGCCAAGCAGCGCGGCCGGGTGCAGAGCTTCGTCGACCAGGCTCGCGAGCAGGGCATCCCGGTCCTCGCCGAGGGCGCGATCGCCCAGGGCGTGCCCAATGGCGGCTTCTACGTCACCCCGACCCTGTTCGGTCAGGTGCCGCGCGGCAACCGGCTGGAGCAGGAGGAGGTCTTCGGGCCCGTGCTCGCAGCCTTCTCCTTCGACGACGAGGAGGATGCGGTGAAGCTCGCCAACGCCACGCCGTACGGTCTCGTCGCCGGCGTCTGGACCAATAATGGCGGGCGCCAGCAGCGCGTCGCCAAGCGCGTCCGGGCCGGTCAGGTCTTCATCAACGGCTATGGCGCCGGCGGCGGCATCGAATTGCCCTTCGGCGGAACCGGCAGGAGCGGCCATGGCCGCGAGAAGGGCTTCATGGCGCTGGAGGAGTTCGCCGTCGCCAAGACCATCGTGCATAAGCACGGGTGAGGCGGAACCAGTAGATCGCGGCCAGGTTGTTCATCCATAGGGAGTAGCTTGGGATCGCAAGCGAACAGGTCTTGCGCCCCCTTGCGGGCGCAAGCATTGATTGACCCATGTGGATGCTGCCGGCAGGCGATACCGTCGAGATCCTGGGAGGATTACTTGCGCCCCTGCAGGGCCGGCGCATCCTCGATATCGGCTGCGGCCGGGGCAATCTGCTGCAGGCGCTGGCCGAGCGAGGCGCCAGTGTTGCCGGGCTCGATCCGGACGAGGCGATGCTGGAGGTCGCGCAGACGCTCGTGCCGAAGGCCGCGCTGAAGCAGGGCTGCGCCCAGCTCCTGCCCTTCGGCGATGCCAGCATGCACGCCGCGATCTTCCTCAACAGCCTGCACCATATCCCCATCCCCGACATGCTGCTGGCGCTGGAGGAGGCCGCGCGCGTCGTCGGCAAGGGTGGCAGCGTCATCGTCGTCGAATCCCTGTCGGAAGGATCGTTCTTCGATGCGCTGCGACTGATCGAGGATGAGACCGAGGTCCGGCAGGCCGCACAGGATGCGATCGTCAGGGCGAGGCGCCTCGGCATCGTCAGCGAGATCAGGCAGATCGAATACGACCGCATCGAAACGTTTCGCGATGCCGAGGCCTTCCTGGAGCGTGCCGTCGTGATCGATCCCGCTCGCGAGGAGCGGGCGCAGGCAGCGCGCGGCAAGCTGCTCGCGCGCTTCGAGGCACTGTCGGATCACGACAAGGGCGGCTATGTCCTGCACCAGCCGCTGCGGCTGCATCATCTCAAGGTGCCGTTCGCGGCGAAGCCGGCGGGAACCTCCGCCATGTACGGCTGAGGTTCAGCCCGCGCCGGCTGGGGCCGGCAGCCGGGGATCCTTCACCCGCCCCGGCCATTCGCCGGTGATGCCGGGCTGGACCGGCCGCTCCAAATAGGTCGAGAGCACGACATAGCTGCGCGTCGCGGTGACGCCGGGCACGTCGTAGATCTTCGCCAGCAGGCCTTCGAGCGCATGCGTGCTCTCGGTCCGCACTTTTAGCATCATGCAGGTGTCGCCGGCGACCGAATGGATCTCCTCGACCTCCGGATGTGCCTCGATCGCCAAGAGCGTCGTGGTCTTGCCCCAGCCGGTGGTATCGACATGGACGAAAGCGAGCAGCGTCTTGCCGGTCGCCTCGGGCTCGATCAGCGCCGCGACCCGCTTGATGACGCCTGAGCGCCGCAGCCTCTTGACCCGCTCATGCGCCGCCGGCGGCGACAGGCCGACGCGCTCGCCGAGATCGGCGTAGCTGATCGTCGCATCCTCAACCAGGATGCCTAACAGCTTTCGGTCCATCGCATCGAGTTCGCGCTCGGCTCCGCGGCTGCGCCGAACCCCATCTGTTTTTTCGAGCATTCGTTGATCCTCGATTGATCCAGAATTTCATTCGGTCATTCTGTCGAAATGTCGAATGAAAATCAAACAACCTCGGAAGTACATCGCATCCCCGCGGCAGCCTATGCGCTCTGCCTGTGCATCGGCCTCGTCGGCGCCAACTCGCTGGCCCTGGGGCCGATCGCGCCGCGCGTCGCTGAGAGTTTCGCCAGCGGCGTGCCGGCGGTGATGACGGCCTCGGCCGCTTTCGGGATCGGCACTGCGGCGAGCGCCCTGCTGCTCGCCGGGCTGATCGACCGCTTCGGCGCGGGGCGGGTCTTGCGCTATGCGCTGCTGGCCTTCCTGGCCGCGCTTGCGGCGAGCGGAGCGGCGCCGGTCCTGCCGGCCTTCGTCGGCGCGCAATTGCTGGCCGGGCTCGCAGCCGGCCTCGCATTGCCGGCGATCTACACGCTTGCCGCGCTGGCGGCGCCTGCCGGCCGCGAAAGCGACACGCTCGGCATCGTCCTGTTCGGTTGGACGCTTAGCATGGTCGCCGGCGTCTCGCTCTCGGCGGTGATCGCCGATCTCCTGGGCTGGCGCATGGTCTACGCCATCGTCGTCGTCGCCGGTCTCGCCGCCATGGCAGGAACCACGAAGCTGACCGCGGCTGGCAACGCGACCGGGCGTGGGGCGCCGTCTCCGCTCTCGGCCCTGCGCGTTCCCGGCATTGCGCCGCTGCTGCTCGCCTGCGCCGCCTTCATGGCCTCGTTCTATGGCGTCTACGCCTATGTCGGCGACCACCTGCATCGTGGGCTCGGCCTGCCGGTCAGTGCCGGCGGCCTGCTCGCGCTCTGCTACGGTCTCGGCTTCGGCGCGACGACCTTCCTCGACCGCTGGATCGACCGCCTCGGCCCCGCCCGCCTGCTGCCGCTGTTCTTCACGATTGTCGGTGGCGTCTATCTGGTGATGACGGTCGCTTCGGCTTCCTACCTGGCGCTGCTCGCCGTCGTTTTCTTCTGGGGCATGGCCAACCACGCGGCGTTGAATGTGCTGATCCTGCGGCTGGCTTCGCTCGATCCCAGCCGCCGCGGCGCGATCATGGGCCTCAACAGCGGCGTCACCTATCTCGCGCTCTTCGCCGGGACGACGGGCTTCGGG
Source organism: Methylobacterium sp. (assembly GCA_013823325.1). Classification (GTDB taxonomy): domain Bacteria; phylum Pseudomonadota; class Alphaproteobacteria; order Rhizobiales; family Beijerinckiaceae; genus Allobosea; species Allobosea vestrisii. Next base: position 25,042 of record PNLY01000012.1, on the reverse strand, counting down.
CCGCTCTATGCGCGTGCCGGCTTCCCGGCGCTTGCCGGGCTCGCGGTCGCGCTGATGCTGGTCGCGGCCCTTGCCGCAGCGCTGGCGACGCGCTCCGTCATTCCGGGGCAGGCCGCAGGCCTGAGCCCGGAACCCAGAACCGATGCGGGTTCTCGATAGCACTGGAGATGCCCAGCCTCTTTCGGAGACGGCATCGGTTCTGGGTTCCAGGCTCGCCGCTTCGCGGCGCCCCGGAATGACGTTTCACATCTGGATGACGTGCCGGATCGTCCGGCCTTCGTTGAGCGCGTCGAAGCCTTCGTTGATACCGTGGAGCGGGCTCGAGCTGGTCCAGAGCTTGTCGACCGGCAGCCGGCCGCGCTGATAGAGGTCGATGAAGCGGGGAATGTCGCGCACCGGGATGCAGGAGCCGACATAGGAGCCCTTCAGCGTCCGTTCCTCGCCGACGAGCCGGACCGGCGCCAGGGCCATGGTATGCGAGGGATTGGCGAGGCCAGCCGTGGTGGTCGTGCCGCCGCGCCGCGTGATCTGGTAGGCGAGCTCCAGCGCCTTCACCGAGCCAGCCATCTCCAGCCCGTGGTCGACGCCACCCTTGGTCGTCGCGCGGATCGCCTCGACGACATCGGGCGCGCCGGCATTGAAGGTGTCGGTCGCGCCGAGCTCGCGGGCGACCCTGAGCTTCTCGTCCGAGAGATCGACGGCGATCACGCGCGAGGCGCCGCAGGCGACGGCGCCGAGCAGGGCGGAGAGGCCGACGCCGCCGAGCCCGACCACCGCAGCCGTCTCGCCGGCGCGGACCTTGGCGGTGTTCACGGCCGCGCCGACGCCGGTCAGCACGGCGCAGCCGAACAGCGCGGCGATCTCGTGCGGGATCTCGGCCTCGATCTTCACCAGCGAATGGCGCGACATCACCGTGTGCTCGGCGAAGGCGGAGACGCCGACATGGTGATTGACCGGCTTGCCGTTCTGCGACAGCCGGCGCCCGCCCGCCATCAACTCGCCAACGCCATTGGCGGCATTGCCTGGCTCGCACAAGGCAGGGCGCCCCTCGCTGCACGGCGCGCAATGGCCGCAGGAGGGCACGAAGACCATGACGACGCGGTCGCCCTTCTCGAGGTCGGCGACGCCGGGGCCGACCTCCTCGACCTCGCCGGCCGCCTCATGGCCGAGCACCATCGGCACCGGCCGGGGCCTGTTGCCGTCGATCACCGAGAGGTCGGAATGGCAGAGGCCCGCGGCGCGGACCCTGACCAGCACTTCGCCCATCGCCGGTGGAGCGAGCTCGACCTCCTCGATCCGGAGCGGCTTCGACTGCGCATAGGGCGCGGTGACGGGGCTGGCGTGCAGCACGGCGGCGCGGGTCTTCAAGGCGTGTCCTCGTGAGCTGATCTGCCCGGAGTGTTCGACCCCGACCCATCGCCTGTCAAAGACGAAATCCCGATCAACCGTATAAGGCGGGTGGATCGGTCTCGTCGCCGAGCGTCGCGGTCCAGCGCTCGTCGGCGACGAGGCCACGCAGAATCTCCCAGGAGAGCTGGCCGATGGCGCGAGCCGCCGCCGTCATCGGCCGCTCGGTCGAATAGGCGAGATAGACCTTGCGATAGAGCGATGGTTCTTCCAACGGCCAGGTATGGAAGATGCCGGCCTTCTCCTGCGCCCTGACCGCCATGCGCGGCAGGATGCCGTAGCCGAGGCCGCGCTCGGCCAGGCGCTTGATCTGCGCATAGGATTCGATCTCGACCGCAGCATGGACGGTGGCGTTGATGCCCGCCGCCGCCTCGTCGATCTGATCGCGCAGGCCATGGCCGGGCCCGGGCAGGATCAGGTCGAGCCCAGCAGCCTCCGTCAGCGTCACCGCCGTGCCGGGGGCGGTCTTGAGCTGCGTCAGTGCCGGCATGCCGAACAGGCAGAGCTCCTCGGTCAGGACATGATGGATGCCGAGCCCCTTCGGGTCTGAGGTCGAGTAGATCACCGCAAGATCGACCTCGCCCTTGCGCAGCCAGTCGAGCACGAAGCCGCTCATCGCCTCGGCAATGCGGATGCGCACATCCGGAAAGCGCTCCTGTGTCGCCTCGATCAGCGGCACGCTGAATTGCTCGCTGACCGTGCCGGGCAGGCCGATACGGACTTCGCCCGCCGGCGCCGCCTGCTCGCCGCGGACGCTGTCGCGCAGCTCGGCGAATTCGGCGAGGATGATGCGGGCCTTGGCGAGCAGGCGCTCGCCAGCCTCGGTCGGCTGGACGCCGCGCGTGCCGCGATGCAGCAGGGCGACGCCGAGTTCGTCCTCCATATGACGCAGATGCTGGCTCAGCGCCGGCTGCGCCACGCGAAGCTTGAGCGCCGCCTTGGAGAATGAGCCCTGTTCGACGATGGCCGTGAAATAGCGCAACTGGCGCAGATCCATCGCCGCCCGATCCCCCAATGATGCTGTTCCACCGCTGCCGCGAGAAGCGGCAGCTTTCTCTTATGCAGACTAGAGCGAAGCCTTATTGGCCGTCCACTCCGCAGGCGTGCATCCTTTCCTTCCGGCAAGGCCTGACGCGACGCAAGGCCACCCGGCGAAAAAGACGGCGCCCGACGCCGCTTCCCTTTCATCCGGAGGAACGCCATGTCGAACCTGCTCATTCCGCCCACCAGCCGCCGCGGTTTTCTGTCCGGAGCGGCGGCACTCGCTGCCGGAGCGGCTTTGCCGGGTGGTGCCTTCGCCAAGGCCCCGCTCGCGAACAGCCAGGTGCCCTATTACTACCGCTTCGCGCTCGGCCAGGCCGAGGTCACGGTGGTCTCGGACGGGCCGCTGCCGCTCGGTGACCCCGGCTCCAGCTTTCTCGGCCTGCCGAAGGAGCAGGTCTACGGCCTGCTCGAGACGAATTTCCTGGCCAAGGACAATGTCGTGCTCGAACAGAACATCCCGATCGTCAATTTCGGCGACCGGCTGGTGATGTTCGACACCGGCATGGGCTTCTCCAAGGCCTTCGGCCCGACGACCGGACGGCTGCTCAAGAGCATGCAGGAGGCCGGCATCGATCCGGCCTCGATCGACGCGATCGTCTGCAGCCACGCCCATATCGACCACACCGGCGGCATCTGTTCGGCCGAGGGCAAGCCGCACTTCCCCAATGCGCAGATCTATATCAGCCAGGTCGACCATGATTACTGGCTCGACGACGCCAGGCTCGGCACGCCGTTCAAGGCCTTCGGCGAGCATGCCCGTGCCAATTTGAGGCCGGTGCGCGACCGCATCGTGTTCTTCAAGGACGGGCAGGAGTTCCTGCCGGGCATCACCGCGATCTCGGCGCCGGGCCACAGCCCCGGCCACACCATCTTCAACGTCTCCTCCGGCGGGAAGTCGTTCACCTTCCTCGGCGATCTCACCCATCACCCGGTGCTGCTGACCGAGAATCCGCGGGTCGAGTTCGCCTATGACTGGGATCCGAAGATGTCGGTGCAGTCGCGGGTCAAGCTGCTCACCATGCTGGCCGAGCAGAAGACGCCGGTGATGTCCTATCACTTCGCCTGGCCGGGCTTCGGCAACCTCGCCAAGGCCGGCGACGGCTTCCGCTACTATCCCGCTGCGATGCAGATGCTGCGCGGCTGAGCTGATCCTCCCCCAGGCTCAGTCTGTGCGGCGGCCATGGGTGCCTGGGCGCGGCCCCGGGCACCCATGGCCACTATCGGTGCCCTCACGCCGCTTCCGTCATGGCGCCGCCGAGGAAGAGCTGGGCGACGCGGGGATCGGCGAGAATAGTGGCTGCCGGGCCCTGCATGCGGGTCTGGCCGAGCTCCAGCACCAGGCCTTCGTCGGAGATTTCCAGCGCCGAGCGGGCGTTCTGCTCGATCATCAGGATGGTGACGCCCTTGGCGCGCAGCTCCTTCAAAATGTCGAAGGTCTCCTGCACCAGCATCGGCGAGAGGCCGATCGAGGGCTCGTCGATCAGCACCAGCTTGGGGTCGAGCAGCAGCCCGCGCACGATCTCGAGCTGCTTCTGCTGGCCGCCGGAGAGGGTCGAGGCCTGGACGTCGGCCTTGGCCCGCAGCGATGGGAAGCGGTCGAGCGCCGCTTCGATCCGCTTGGGCATGTCGGTGATCTGGCTGCCGGCCGCGACCGCGCCGAGCTCGATATTGTGGCGCACCGAGAGCTCGGGGAAGATGTTGCGGCCCTGCGGTACATAGCAGATGCCGGCTTCGAGCAGCTTGCGCTGGTTCCAGTTGGTGATCTCCTGGCCTTCCAGCCGGATATGGCCTTCGCGCACCTTGAGCAGGCCGAAGATCGCCTTGAACACGGTCGACTTGCCGGCGCCGTTCGGGCCGATCACCGTGGTGATCGCGGCGCGCGGCACCTTGAACGTGGTGCCGTTGAGGATGGTCATGGCGCCGTAGCCGCCGACCACGCCGTCGAGTTCGAGGATGGGGGTCATTCTCGTCTCCATTCCCATTCACGTCATTCTCGGGCGGAGCGCAGCGCAGACCCGAGAATCTCTTTCAGGAGATGCTCGGGTCAAGCCCGAGCATGACGGCTAGTGCCCCAGGTAGGCTTCGATCACGGCCGGATTGGCGCGGACCTCGGCCGGGGTGCCCTCGGCCAGGACCTTGCCTTCGGCCAGCACGATGACGCGCGAGCACAGCGACATCACGAAATCCATGTTGTGCTCGATCACCACGAAGGTCGCGCCCTGTTCGGCGTTGATGGCGCGCAGGCGCTCCTTGAGGTCGCCGAGCATGGTGAGGTTTACGCCGCCGGCCGGCTCGTCGAGCAGGACGAGGCGCGGACCCGCCATGAAGGCCATGGCGGCGTCGAGCAGCTTCTGCTGGCCATAGGAGAGCCCGCCGGCCTTGGCGTCCGCGAGATGGCCGAGCTTGAAGAAGCCGATCATCTGCTCGGCCTTGGCCGAAAGCCCGGCATCGCGTGGCCCGAAGAAGCGCGAAAGCATCGTGCCTTCGTGCTCCTGCCCGGCGAGGATCAGGTTCTCGCGCACCGAGAGCTCGGGGAAGACCTGGAGCAGCTGGAAGGTCCGGCTGACGCCGAGCTTGTTGAGCTCCGAGGGGCGCATATTGGTGACGTCGCGCCCGTCGAGCTTCACCGCGCCCTCGGTCGGCTCGAGCTGGCCGAGGATGCAGTTGAACAAGGTCGACTTGCCGCAGCCATTGGGGCCGATGATGCCGAGGATCTCGCCTTCGTTGACCTTGAAGGAGACGCCGTTCACCGCCTTGATGCCGCCGAAGGCCTTGTGGAGGTTCGAGACTTCGAGAACCTGGTTCATCGGGCGCCCTCCTTCTTGCCGGTGAGCTTCGCCCAGCCGCGTTCGAGCAGGCCGCTCATGCCTTGCGGGCAGGCGATCAGCAGCAGCATGACGATGGCCGCGAAGATGATCAGGTAAAGCGAGCCGGCAAAGCGCAGCCATTCCGGCAGCACGACGCCGAGCAGTGCGCCGATGAAGGGGCCGAGCAGATAGCCGGCGCCGCCGGCGACCACCATCAGCAGCAGGAAGAAGCTCTGCGACAGCGAGAAGGGCGAAGGGTCGATGAACTCGACCAGCGGCGCATAGAGCGCGCCGGCAAAGCCCGCATAGGCCGAGCCGATCGCGAAGGCGAGCAGCGTGTACATGCGGGTGTCGATGCCGAGGCTCGCGGCGCGGATCGGGTTCTCGCGCAGCGCCGTGAAGGCGCGGCCCCAGGGCGAGCGGATCATCCACCAGAGCACGACCGCGAGCAGGAAGGTTACGACGACGACGAAGCGGTGGAAGGCCAGCGCCCCGTCGAGCTTGAGCCCGAAGAAGCTCGGCCGCGGGATGTTGGAGAGGCCGAAGACGCCGCCGGTCAGCCATTGCTCGTTGCGCAGCACGAGCCAGATCAGCGTCGAAAAGGCCAGCGTCACGAAGGCGAGGTAGTGCGCCTTGACCCGCAGCGCCGGGAAGCCGAGCACAAGCCCGACCGCGAAGGTCAGCAAGCCCGAGATCGCGAAGGAGGCGTACCAGTTCAGCCCGACCTTGCTGGTCAGCAGCGCCGTCGCATAGGCGCCGATGCCCATGAAGGCGGCCTGCGCCAGCGACTTCAGGCCGGCATAACCGAGCGTCAGGTTGAGACCCATCACCGCGACGCTCATCACCAGCCAGAGCGAGAGCACATAGGTGCCGTAGCGACCCATGCCGGAGGGAGCGAACCAGAGGATGATCGCGGCCGCGACCAGCGTCAGCAGTGTGCCGTCGATGAAGCCGGGCAGGGGCAGGCGGCGCGCCGCCGGGGCGGCGCTGTGGGTGGCGGGCGCGGTCATACCCGGCGCTCCTCTTTGCGGCCCATCAGGCCTTCCGGCTTGACGAGGATGACGACGACCAGGAGCACCAGCGGCACGGCGAGCCGGTATGAGGTCGAGATGTAGGCCGCCGCCAGGCTATCGACGATGCCGACGATCAGCCCGCCGACGAGGGCGCCGCGGACCTGGTTGAAGCCCCCGACGATCGCCGCGATGAAGGCGAACAGGCCGATCACCTCGCCATTGGAGAATTTCGCCAGATAGATCGGTGAGATCAGTACCGAGGCGACGACGGCGAGCGCCGCGTTGATCACGAAGGTGAGCAGCACCATGCGCTCGACGGGAATGCCGAGGATGCGCGCCACCGTCGGGTTCTGCGCCGTCGCCTGCATCTGGCGCCCGAGGCGCGTGCCGCCGACGAACCATTGCAGCAGGCCGATCACGGCGAAGGCGACCGCGATGATCGCGACATGCTGCAGCGAGATCGCCGCGCCGAACACCGAGATCGTCTCGGTCGGCACGAAGGAGGGGAATTTCTGCGCTTCGGCCGAGAACCCGTCCTTGGCGCCTTCCTTCATGATGATCGACAGCGCCATGGTGGCGATGGCGAGCGGCAGGACGCCGTGCCGGATCATCGGGTCGACCACCGCGAGCTTGAAGCCGACGCCGAAGATCAGGATGAAGGCGGCGATGCCGATCAGGGCTCCCAGCCAGATCGGCGCGCCGAACAGCTTGATTGCGAGCAGCACCAGCACGGCCGGCAGCATGACGAACTCGCCCTGGGCGAAGTTGATCGTCTGCGAGGTCTGCCAGACCAGGGTGAAGCCGATCGCGGCGAGCGCGTAGATCGCGCCCGTGGCGATGCCGGCGATGAGATAGGCGAGGAATTCGGCCATGGCTTTGCTCGCTCGGTTCCTTGAGCGTCATGGTCGGGCCTGACCCGACCATCTCTGGACAATGAGATTCTCGGGTCGGCGCGCTGCGCCGCCCGAGAATGACGTGCGTGTTAAGGGTTGATCTTCGGCAGCGTCGCCGTGATCACCTGCTTGCCGTCCTTGACTTCGGCGAGGAAGCTCTCGCGGTCGAGGTCGCCGTTCTTTTCGATCGTGGTCTCGATCAGGATGCCCGGCTCGTCCGAGGTCTTGATGGTCGCGCCGCGCAGCGTGTCGGCGACGCCCTTCTTGTCGAACTTCTTCTGCTTCTCGGTCGCCCACTTGACCATGTAGACGGCCATGTAGCCCTTCATGCCGTTATGGTCGGAGGCGTAGTTGTACTTGGCCTGGAACTTCTTGCCGAACTCCTGGAAGGCCGGGATCGGCGCGTCGATCGAGAGGCCGACATGGCCCTTGACGCCGTTGGCGGCGTCGCCCGCGAGCTCGATCACCTTGGCGCCGAGCAGGGTGGTCTCCCCGACCATCGGCTTGGTGATGCCCTGCTGCTTGGCGGCGCGCAGGAAGCGGGCGCTCTCCTCCTCGTTCAGATAGACGAAGATCGCGTCGGCATTGGAGTTCTTGACCTTGATCGCATCGGCGGCGAAGTCGGCCTGGCCCTGTTCGGTGGCAACGTCGGCGGCGAGCTTGATGCCGGCCTTCTCCAGCTCGGGGATGATCGCGTCGCGGCCGCCCTTGCCGAAGTCGTTGTTGACCCAGACGACGGCGACCGAGGCGGCCTTGACCGTGTCCTTGAGATATTTCGCGATCTTCGGCATCGCCGCGGTCTGGCTGAGCGAGGTCCGGAACAGGTACTGGTTGCCCTGCTTGGTCAGGCCAGCCGCCTCGCCGCCGACGATCTGGGCGATCTCGGCGCGCTGGGAGATCTGCATGGAGGCGCCGATCGGGCCGGAGAACACCGGGCCGAGCACGGCATAGGTGCCCTCGTCGATGGCCCGCTGCACGGCGGCGCGGGTGTTGCCCGGATTGGTCTGCGTATCGTAGTGGACGATCTCGATTTGCTTGCCGAGGATGCCGCCCTTGGCGTTGATGTCGGCGACGGCGAGGTCGATGCCGTTCTTCCAGTTGGTGCCGGCGGTCGCGCCGGCGCCCGAGAGCTCGACGACGTCGACCAGCTTGACCTTGTCCTGCGCCAGGGCCGGCAGGCTGACCGCCATGCCGAGCGCGGTGGCGATGATCCAGTGCTTCTTCATGCTCGTTCCCTCCACTTAATCCCTAGTGTCTCGAATCCCCGCCCGGTGTTGTCCGGGTCGTCTTGCTCAGGCGGTATGCCCGGTCGTCTCGCCCGCCGCGGTCACGGAGTCGAAGGCGGCGCCGATCACCGCTTCCGACGCTTCTAGCCCGGTGAAGAGCCGGAAGGCGTCGACCGCCTGGTGAATCGCGAGCTCGCGCCCGGTCATTACCGTTGCGCCGGCCTTTTGCGCCGCTTTCAGCAGCGGTGTCCAGAGCGGGTGATAGACCGCGTCTGCCACCCATTGCGAGGGCCGGATCGCGCCCGGATCGATCGGGATGCCGCGGTCCGGCAGCATGCCGATCGGTGTGCCGTTGACGATGCCCGCGGCGCCCTCGGCCGCCTCCTCGGCGCTGGTGGCGATCTCGACGCTCGCGCAGGTGCCGAGAAGCCCGGCCAGCGCCTCGGCCCGGCTGCGATCGACGTCGCAGAGCCGCAGCCGGGTGACGCCGCAGCCGGCGAGCGCGAAGGCGATCGCCTTGCCGACGCCGCCGGTGCCGATGATCGCGACCGGCTTGTCGCCATCCTGCCGGCCGAGCCGGCGATAGGCGGTGGCGAAGCCGGAGGCGTCGGTGTTGTGGCCGATCAGGCGGCCATCGTCGACGACGATCGTGTTGACCGCACCCATGGCGGCGGCCTGCTCGGACAGCCCGTCGAGCAGCGGCACGACCGCTTCCTTGTAGGGGAAGGTGACGTTGATGCCGGAGAAGCCGAGCCGGCGGATACCGTCGAGCATGGCGGCAAGGTCGTCGCGTCCGGCGCCGGCGGCCTCGATCAGATGGTAATGCGCCTCGATTCCGGCCGCCCGCGCCGCGGCTTCCTGCGTCGTCGGCGTCGCCGAATGCGCGATCGGGAAACCGATCAGCCCGAGCAGCACCCGCTTGCTCTTCCTGGCGATGACCATGGTCGCTATTCCATCCCGTCACGGCCCGTCTCGGCGGGCTTGCGCTTCAGCATGCAGCTAAACCGATTTGCAGTCGTAACGCGATAACCAATTCGTCGCTGCTGCCTAACCTGATGTTATCTTTCGGCGGCTAGCCGTGGTGAGACGACCGCGTTCATTTCCTCGCGCAGCAATTTCACGAAGGTTTCGGCATAGAGCGAGAGCGCCTTGTCGTTCTTCATCGCGACATAGGTCTGGAAGCGGGTCGGCTCCTCGATCGGGATCGCGGCGATGCCCTGCATCGAGCCATGCGCGACGGTGAACTGGTCGATGATGGCGATACCGAGCCCCGCCCGCACCAGCGAGCAGACCGTGGTGCCGAAGCGCGCCTTGATCGCCATGTCGTAATGCAGGCCCTGGCGCTGGAAGATCTCGCTCATGATCCGGCCATAGGGGTCGTTCGGGTCGATGCCGATCAACTGATGCTGGACGATCTCGCGGGCCGAGATGCTGCTGTAGCCGGCGAGTGGATGGCCCTGTGGCACGATGCAGAGCAGCTCGCCCATTGCCAGCGGCATGAAATCCAGCCCGGGATGGTCGAGTTTGTAGCTCATCGCGACGATCTCGCCCTTGCCGAGCAAGAGATAGTCGAGCGCCTCCTCGATCTTCAGGATATTGATGTCGATGCGCAGGTCGGGATGCTTGCGCCTGAGGCGCTCGATCGCACGTGGCACCATGACATGGCAGATGCTCGGCACCGAGCCGAGCTTGAACTCGACATCGCCGCCGCGCTCGATCCGGGCCAGCATTGAATGCAGGTCGTCGACCTTGCGGTAGACGCCGTTGATCTGCTCGAAGATGTCCTTGGCCTCCGGCGTCGGCACATAGCGGCCCTGCCGGCGCTCGAACAGCTTGAGCCGGAGCGAGCGCTCGGTGTGCTTCATCAGCCGGCTGATGCCGGGCGCCGAGACATTGAGCAGCTTGGCCGCGCCGGCGATCGTGCCGGTGATCATGATCGCCCGGATCACCTCGATCTGGCGCAGGGTGAGCATGGCTGACCGTTCCTCGCCGGCTTCCTGCCGCAAGCGGAGGCGAGGGCTGCCGACCTGTCAAGACGTCATGCGTAGCTCGCTCGGACTGATTGACTTTCGCACGATTTGGCTCTCACCTGACCTTAAGTCGTCGATCGCTCCGGGGGGGTGCCATGGCGGACCAGGTTCACCCGGCGGCGTCGTCTCACCTGCCGGCTTTCATCACAGGTCCGGGTGGCACGGACGTGCTGATGGTGGTCGCGGCGATCATTCTGCTCGCTGCCGTGCTTGGCGTCGGCCTGCTCTTCCTGCGCCTGCACACTTTGCCCGAGCGCATCGCGCACAAGTCCCACAAGCTGCAGTTTGAGATCGTCGCGGTTCTCGGGCTGCTTGCTCTGTTCACGCATGTGCATCTGTTCTGGGTGGTCGGCCTGCTGCTCGCCTTGATCGACGTCCCTGATTTCTCCGGCATGTTCAGCCGCATGGCCGGCGCGCTCGAGAAGATCGCCGGCATCGCGCCCGGCCGCGGTGGCGAGGCGGCGTCCGATATCGAGCACGGCATCGTCCCGCGGGACGACAAGCCGGCGCCTCCGCCAGTCGTAGCTGCCGCGCCCGCTGGCCAGCGTTGAGGAAGCAGCGATGCTCGAACTCCTCGTCTGCGCCCTCTTCACCATCGTCCCGGACTATCTCTACCGCCGCTATGGCCAGGGCCGGCGGCTGGGCAAGGAGATCACGCTCTATTCGGTCTGGTTCGAACTGCGCTGGGGCATCGTCACCTGTGTGATGCTGACGGTCGGGCTGATCACCGTGATCTTCTACAACCACCCCTCGACGACATCGGCCACGGTGTTCTTCCGCAGCGTCCCGATCATTCCGGAGATCAACGGCCGGGTCGCTCAGGTCCATGTCGGTGTCAGCGGCAAGGTCGCGCAGGGCGCGCCGATCTTCACGCTCGACAGCACCAGCCAGCAGGCCGCGGTCGAGACCGCGCGGCGCAAGCTCGCCGAGGTCGATGCCGCGCTCGTGGTCGCCAAGGCCGACATCCTCACCTTCGACGGCAAGATCCAGGAGGCGAAGAGCGCGCTGCAGCAGGCCCTCGACGAATTGCAGACCAAGCGCGAACTGAAGCGGCGCAACGACGACATCGTCGCGACCCGCGAGATCGAGCGGCTCGAGAACATCACGGCCGGGCGCGAGGCCGCGGTCGCCTCGACGACAGCGTCGCAAGCGGCCGCCCAGACCAAGATATCGACCTTGCTGCCGGCCGAACGCGCCAGCGCCGAGGCTGCGCTGGTGCAGGCCGAGGTCGAACTCGCCAAGACCGTGGTGCGGGCCGGCTTCAACGGCCATATCGAGCAGTTCACCCTGCGGCCTGGCGATATCGTCAACCCGTTCATGCGCCCGGCTGGCGTGCTCATCCCGGAGGAAGCCGGCCGCGGGCGACTGCAGGCCGGCTTCGGCCAGATCGAGGCGCAGGTGATGAAGGTCGGCATGGTCGCCGAGGTCACCTGCATTTCGAAGCCCTGGACGGTCATCCCGATGGTGGTGACCGGCGTGCAGGACTTCATTGCAGCCGGCCAGATCCGCAGTGGTGATCAGCTCATCGACGCGCAGCAGGTCGTGCGGCCGGGCACGATCCTGACCTATATGGAACCGCTCTATCCGGGCGGGCTCGACGGCGTGACGCCGGGATCGAGCTGCATCGCCAACGCCTATAGCAACAACCACGACATCATCGCCGACAAGAACACCGGCACATTGCGCCGGATCGCCCTGCACGCGGTCGACGCGACCGGCGTGGTTCATGCCATGCTGCTGCGCATACAGGCGCTGGTGCTGCCGATCCAGACGCTGGTCTTCAGCGGCCACTAGCGGCTGCCGGCCGCCTTCTTGGCTTGGGCCGGGGCTGCTCCTGTTGGCTGGCCTCTGTGCCTATCCACCGGAACGCCTCGACGTTCTCTGCGCCGCTGCGCATCGCTTCGCTCATGCGGCCGTCATGCATCATGCCGTAATTCTCGCGCTGGGTATCATGGATGCAGCCGTCCATCCGGTTGCAGGCCGCCGCCTGGCCGGCGGGCAGGCTTCCCGACAATGCGATAAAGGCCGACGCGGCGAGCGCACCGGCGCTGATCCGAGGGATCATCGGCGTTCTCCAGGGTCGTCGGGCAGAGTGTCTGCGAGGCGCGCGGCGGAGCGCCTCACTTCCGGCCCTTCTTCTTGTATTGGGCATAGAACTGGTCAGCCATGCTGCGCAGGGCCCGGCCGATATTGGCGTATTCGTACTCATTGAGGTTGGCGAGCGAGGCGCGGCCCGCCGGCTGCTTGGTGCCGAAGCCGCGGCCCGGCAGCAGCACGATCCCGGTCTCGTCGGCGATGCGGAACAGGAAATCGCCGGCGGCCGAGCGTTCCAGTACCCATTTGGCGAAGTCGTCGCCATAGAGCTTGCGCGAAATGTCCTCGAGATCGAGCAGGGTGTAGTAATCGACGGCGTTGGGGTCGCTGTCCTGTTCGATGCCGAGCTCGCGATAGAGCGCGGCCTCGCGCCGGCGGATCAGCTTCTTCAGCTCGGCCTTGTAGCTGTCGTTCTCGTCCATCAGCGCGAACAGCGAGAACAGCACCATCTGCACCTGCTGCGGCGTCGAGAGGCCGGCGGTGTGGTTGAGCGCAACCGCCCGGCTGTCGGCGACGATGCGGTCGATGAAGCGCAGCGAGCGCACATCGGGCAGGAGCGAGCCATAGCGATGGTCGAGGCCCTTCTTGGCCTTTTCGGGCAAGGCCTCGAGCGCATTGTCGAAGACGTTCTGCTTGTGCGTGGCGATCACGCCGAGGCGCCAGCCGGTCGCACCGAAATACTTCGAGAACGAGTAGACCAGCATGGTGTTCTGCGGGCAGGTGGCGAACAGCGAGCGGAACTCGTCGGCGAAGGTGCCGTAGACATCGTCGGTCAGGATAAACAGGTCGGGCCGGTGCTCCCTGACGATCGCGGCGACGCGGTCAAGGCTGCGGTCATCCATCTTGACCGAGGGCGGGTTGCTCGGGTTGACGCAGAAGAAGATCTTGACCGCCGGGTCCTTGAGCTTGTCGAGCTCCTCGTCAGGGAACTGCCAGCCGCGCGCCGGGTCGGCGTTGATCGCGACCTCGACGAGCCCGTATTCGTCGAGCTCCGGGATCTCGATATAGGGCGTGAACACCGGCAGGCCGATCGCGACCTTGTCGCCGCGCTTGAGCAGGCCGTTCTGCTTCATCGTGTTGAAAATGTAGGCCATAGCGGCCGTGCCGCCCTCGACGGCGAAGAGGTCGATGCTGCCGGCCGGCAGGAAGCCGCCGATCATCTCCTTGACGATGTACTGCTTGACGATCTCCTCGCTGATCCTGAGCATCCGCGGCGGTACGGGGTAATTGCTACCGAAGATGCCCTCGACCATCTCGTGCAGGAAGTCGGAAGGGGGCAGGCCGAGCTGGTCGCGGACATAGCTCAGGGCCCGGCCGAGGAAGACGACGCCTTGCTGGTCGCGGTGCTCGGCGGTGAAGCGTTCGAACCTCCCCTCGATGCCCTCGATCTTCGGCAGGCCGCCGACCCCGTTCTGCATATAGGAATAGGACAGCTCGGCCTCGGCCACGGCGAACAGGCCGAGCCGGAAGAAGGCGCGGCGGGGCAGGGTGGCCAGGAAGTTGGGATTGCCGCGGCCGGCATTGAGCATCAGGCGGTTCGCCTTGCCCGAAGCCAGCTTGATCAGCTCGTCCTTGAGCTCGAACGGGCTGAGCTTGGCGTATTTCGAGTAATCGGTGGCCATGGCAAACTCCGATCGGTTCAGGCGAAGGCGACGACGAGCGGTCCGAGCAGGGTCAGGAAGACGTTGGCGAGGGCATAGGTGATGGCGAAGGGCGTGGTCGGGATCGAATTGCCGGCCTTGTCGAGAATCTCGCCGAAGGCCGGGTTGGCGCTGCGCGAGCCGGACAGCGCGCCGGCGAAGATCGCGGTGTTGTCGTAGTGCAGGACATAGCGGCCGAAGACCATGGTGATCAGCAGCGGCAGCAGGGTCACCACGACGCCGATCAGGAAGATCGACAGGCCCTTGTCGGCGATGGTGCTGACGGCCTGAAGACCGGACTGCAGGCCGACCACCGCCACGAAACCGGCGAGGCCGAGATCGCGCAGCAGCGTCGAGGCGGCGGTCGGCAGGTTGCCGAGTGTCATGTTGCGGCTACGATACCAGCCGAAAGCGAGGCCCGAGAGCAGCGCGCCGCCGCCGCTGCCCAGGGTCAGCGGGATGTCGCCGAGCCGGACGACGAGGAGGCCGATCAAGAGGCCGACGACCAGGCCAAAGCCGTGGAAGACGAAATCGGTCTTGTCGCTGGGCAGGATGACGCTGCCGACCTGACGCGCCACGCGCTGGACGTCCTCGGCGGTGCCGTAGAGCGTGGCGACGTCGCCCGGCTCGATCACCGTCCCGCCTTCGAGCGGCAGCGCGTTGCCGGCCCGCTTGACCGCGACCACATAGACGCCGTGGCGCAGATCCGCGGCCGTGGAGGTGCGGATCTCGGCGACGGTGCGCTTGACGAAGTCGGCGGCGGTGATCGCGACATCGCGCGTCACCACGACCACGTCCATGCCTTCCGAGGACTCCAATTCCGGGCCGAGCTGCTGCGACAGGCCGACCACGCCGGAGCGGCGCCCGACCAGAAGGATGATGTCGCCGGCCTGGAGCTTGAGCGACGGCTCCGTCCCGATCAGCGAGCCACCGCGCTTGATGCGCTCGATGCTGATCGGCTGGGCGCTGGCGCCCTCGATTTCGGCGACGCTGCGGCCGGCCGCGGCTTCGATGCGATAGATGCGACCGACCAGATCGGGCGTCGCCGCATATTCGCCGACGCCGTAGCTGCGCGCTCCGGCGAGCAGCTCCGCCTCGGCCTTGATCGCGTCGTCGCGGATGCTGCGACGCATGAACCAGGGCAGAATGTTGACGCAGACGATGATCGCGCCGAAGGAGCCGAAGATGTAGGTGACGGCGTAGCCGATCGCGACATTGGCCTGCAGGCGCTGGGTCTCGTCTGCGGCGAGGCCGAGTTTGCCGATCGCGGCGCCGGCCGTGCCGATGATCGCCGACTGGGTCAGGCCGCCCGCCGCGATCCCGGCGGCGAGCCCCTTGTCGAGGCCGAACATGCGCGCCAGCACGACGATGGTGACGAGGCCGCTGACCGCCAGCACGGTCGCCATCGCGATCTCGCGCAGCGACTGGCGGCCGAGCGAGCGGAAGAATTGCGGGCCGCTCTCATAGCCGACGGCGTAGATGAACAGTGCGAAGAGAACGGATTTGATGCCGTTGTCGATCGAGACGCCCACTTGGCTGATGACCACCGCGGCCAGGAGCGAGCCGGCGACGCCGCCGAGCTGGAACTTGCCGAACTGGAATTTGCCGACCCAGTAGCCGATGGCCAGCGACAGGAAGAGGGCGATCTCCGGCGATTGGGCGAATAGGGCGTGCAGCCAGGACATTTGCGATTCCTCGACAGCGAAGTCTTCGGAAACCAACTCGTCTGCTTGCTGTTATTGACTAAAATGATAATCGTTCTGATTGTGCTTAGATATACTAAGCAACCCTTGCGAGCTGTGTCCAGCGCGTTCATCCGCCGGCTGGGCCTAAAGCGTCGCGCCAGAGGCGGCGACCGCGCTTTCCGATATATCTCGCGGCTCGAAAGTATATGCTCAGAGCACGTCGCGCACGCGCACCAGCGTCGAGTCCATATGCTTGCCGATAATGGCCGCCAGCGCCTCGCCGTCGCGCTTCAGCAGCGCCTCGATCATCTCTTCATGCTCGGCCACGGCGCCGGCCCATTTCTCTGGGCCTTCATTGCCGATGAAGCGCAGGCGCTTGATCCTGGCCTGGAGCGTGCCGTGCATCTCGACCAGCACGTCATTGCCGGAAGCGGCGACGATCGCGCTGTGGATCGCCTGATTGAGCTTGAAATAGTCGAGCCGGTTGCGCGCCCGGTAGAGCTCCATCATCTCGTCATGCAGCGCCTTGATGCCGGCGATGGCCTCGTCACTCGCCTGCGCGCAGGTCATCCGGCCGCCGAGCTGTTCCAGCGTCTTCAGCACTTCGAGAATCTGCAGCAGGTCCTGCGCCGAGAACTTGCGGACGATCGCGCCCTTGGCCGGCTGGATCTCGACCAGTCCCTCGCTCGCCAGCGTCTTGATTGCCTCACGCAGGGGAGTGCGCGAGACCCCGAGCTGCGCCCCGACGGCGCCTTCGTTGATGCGCTGGCCGGGCGTCAGCCGGCCTTCGATGATCATGTCACGCAGCCGCTCCAGCACCTCCTCATGGAGAGTGCGGCGTGTGATGCGCGGATAGAGGTCCTGCGCCTCGCTCGACATGCCGGCCTCGTTCGTCATCGCGGCTCTCCTTTGTCTTCTGTACGGCATGGCGCCTTCGCGCTGTCAACGCGAGCAGCCTGGCTCGGACGGCGACCTTCCGACCGGAGGCAACCTCGCCTGTGGACAGGCGAAGCTGCTGCCGGATTCGCGGTAGAGTAGTGCGATATAGTTATGCTGCATACAGCATACTTGCTTTGGTCGTCCGCACCATGATAGGCGAAAGCCAAGCAGCCGGTCGAAGCCGGCCTCGGGAGGACGAGATGGACACGAATGCTTCCTTGCCGGTGATCGCGGTCGCGATGGGCGACCCCTCCGGCATCAGCCCCGAACTCACCGCCCGCATCCTGGCCGAGCCCGATCTCAGCAAGGCCGCGCGCTACATCGTCTTCGGCGATTACCGACTGTTCCAGCTCGGCGCCGCCGATGCCGGCCTGACGCCCGACCTCCATGTCGTCGGCGAGGGTGACGCCCTGCCGACTGACGCCGGCAAGCCGGTCTTCGTCGATCTCAAGAACCATGATCCGGCCGATCTCCAGCGTGGCAAGGCGACGCTCGCCGGCGGCAAGGCCGCGACCGACAACTTTCGCCGCGCATTGCGGCTCGCCGCCTCCGGCAAGGCCGATGCGGTGTTCTTCACCCCCTTCAACAAGGCGGCGATGCGCTTCGCCTATCCCGGCTATGACGACGAGATTCGCTTCGTGCGCGACGCGATCGAGTTCGAGGGCCCAGCCAGCGAGTTCAACGTGCTGGAGAAGCTCTGGAACGCCCGCGTTACCTCGCATATCCCGCTCTCCGAGGTCGCCCAGAACATCACGCAGGAGCGCATCTTGCGCGCGCTCGATCTCGCAGACCGGAACCTGCGCGCTGCCGGCTTCAATCCCCCGCGCATCGCCGTCGCCGGCATCAACCCGCATGCCGGTGACGGCGGCAATTTCGGCCGCGACGAGATCGAGACGATCGAGCCGGCGGTGAAGGCGGCCAAGGCCAAGGGCTATGTGGTCGAGGGTCCGTTCCCGTCCGACACCGTCTTCCTGCGCGCCAAGAACGGCGATTTCGACGCCGTCCTGACGATGTATCACGACCAGGGCCAGATCGCGATGAAGCTGATGGGCTTCGATCGCGGCGTCACCCTGATCGGCGGCTTCCCCTTCCCGATCTGCACGCCGGCCCATGGCACGGCCTACGAAATCGCCGGCAAGGGCATCGCCAATCTCGGCGCCACCCGCGCGGCACTTGCGCTCGCGATCAAGATGGCGGGCGAGGGCAAGGCGGCCCGCAAGGCCGCCTGAAAACGACGTCCCGGTCCAGCGGCCGATAAGAGCCGCTCCGTTTCAACGACTATTCAGGGAGAAACAGCATGAAACGTTTCTGCATCGCGGCCGGCGCCGCGCTCGCTTCCGTCATCGCCGCGGTGGTTCCGGCCGCGGCCTGGCAGCCGACCAAGCCGATCGAGTTCGTCGTGACCTCGGGGCCCGGCGGCGGCACCGACAACTTCGCCCGCATCGTCCAGTCGATCATCGCCAAGCATAAGCTGATCGAGCAGCCGGTCGTCGTGCTCAACAAGGGCGGCGGCAGCGGCGCCGAGGGCTATATCTACGGCAAGGGCGCCAAAGGCGATGCCCACAAGGTCGTCTTCGGCACCAACAACGCCTATCTGCTGCCCTATGTCGCCAAGCTCGGCTACAAGCTGTCGGATCTGACGCCGGTCTCGGCGCTGGCGCTCGACGAGTTCCTGATCTGGGTCAAGGGCGACTCGCCCTACAACGACGCCAAGGCCTATGTCGAGGCGGCCAAGGCCAAGCCCGGCAGCCTGAAGATGGCTGGCAGCCAGTCCAAGGATACCGACCAGACGCTGACGGCGATGATCCAGGAGGCGACCGGCGCCAAGTGGATCTACGTACCCTTCCAGGGCGGCGGCGCGGCTGCGACCCAGCTTGCCGGCGGCCATGTCGATTCCAATACCAACAACCCGAACGAGAACATCGGCCAGTGGAAGGCCGGCCAGGTGAAGCCGCTCTGCGTCTTCTCGCCGGTCCGCCTCGCCAAGAGCGATCCGGTCCATGACGGCAAGGGCTGGGGCGACATCCCGACCTGCAAGGAGGCCGGCCTGCCGCTCGAAGCCTTCCAGATGCCGCGCACCGTCTGGCTGCCGGCCGAGGTTCCGGCCGACGCCGTCGCCTTCTACGCCGACGTGATGGAGAAGGTCAGCAAGACCCCGGAATGGGCCGAGTTCATCGCTCGCACCGCGCAGACCGCCCGCTTCATGAAGGGTAAGGAGTTCACCGACTTCGTCGCCAAGGACGAGGCCGCCAACGCCAAGGTCTTCAAGAACGAAGGCTGGGTCGTCAACTGACCTGAACGGGTCGAAATCGGATCATCCCGGGCGGGCGCAGCACGGCCCGGGATGATCGTTCAGAACATCGTTTGCATTCGGGAAGGAGCGCCGATGATCAGCCGTTTCCAGGCCGAGATCGCGACAGCGCTGGCGACGCTCGCCTTCGGCCTCGTCATCGTCAACGGCGCCCGCGAGTTCGGCATCGGCTGGGATTCCTCCGGCCCGCAGCCCGGCGCCTTCCCGTTCTATTGCGGTCTCCTGATCGCGCTCGCCAGCGCGGGCACGATCGTGACCACGATCGGCCGCCGGATGGGCGGCTCGGCAGCACTCGCCGACATCTTCCTCGACAAGGAGCAGGGCAAGCGCGTCCTTTCCTTCTTCCTGCCGATGCTCGGCTTCGTCGTGCTGACAGTCACGCTCGGCATGTATGTCGCAATGCTGCTCTATCTCGTCTTCGCGATGCGCTTCCAGGGCCGCTATGGCTGGCTGCCTTCGCTCGCAACGGCGATCGGCACCGCCGCCTTCTTCTATTTCGGCCTCGAGAAATTCGCCCAGGTCGGCCTCCTCAAGGGGCCGGTCGAGGCGATGCTCGGCCTCTAGAGCAGGATGCGAAAAAGTGGAAACCGGTTTTTCGCAGAAATCCTGCTCTAAACTCTTAGAATCGATCACGTTTTATGATTTTGGATCGATACGATCCAAAATCATCGTGATCTAACCAGCGAGCCGGAGCCATCCCATGGAAAACTTCGCCTCGCTCCTCCACGGTTTCCAGATCGCGCTGAGCACGCATCACATTGCGCTGATGTTCGCTGGCGTGCTGCTCGGCATCCTGGTCGGCGTGTTGCCGGGCCTGGGCGCGCCCAACGGCGTCTCCCTGATGCTGCCGCTGACCTTCTCGATGGACCCGGTCTCGGCGATCATCCTCCTGACCTCGCTCTATTGGGGCGCGCTCTTCGGCGGCTCGACCACCTCGATCCTGTTCAACATCCCGGGCGAGCCATCCTCGGTCGCCACCACCTTCGACGGCCACCCGATGGCCAAGCAGGGCAAGGCGACGGAAGCGCTCTCCTTCGCTTTCCTCTCGGCCGGCTTTGGCGCCATGGCCGGCGTCATCCTGATTACGCTGCTCTCGGGCTGGGTTGCGCGCTTTGCGCTGAAGTTCTCCTCGCCGGAGTATTTCGCTGTTTATTTCATGACCTTCGCCAGCTTCGTCGGCCTCGGCGGCGCTTCGCCGTTCAAGACGATCGTCTCGATGGCGATGGGTTTCGCCTTCGCCTCGATCGGCATGGACTCGGTCTCGGGCAATGTCCGCCTGACCTATGAGTTCGACGTGTTGCTCGCCGGCGTCAGCTTCCTGATCGCGGTGATCGGCCTGTTCGGCCTCGGCGAGCTCTTGCAGACCATGGAGGAGGGGCTGCGCTTCGACGGGGTCAAGGCCAAGGTCAGCCCGCGTGACGTGCTCGCCACGGCGCTGAAGCTGCCACGCTATTGGCTCGCATTGCTGCGTTCCAGCATCATCGGCATCTGGATGGGTATCACCCCGGGCGGCCCGACCGCGGCTTCCTTCATGAGCTACGCCATGGCCAAGCGCTCCTCGCGCAATCCGGAGAAATTCGGCAAGGGCGAGCCCGAGGGCGTGATCTCGCCCGAGACGGCCGACCATGCCGCCGGCTCCTCGGCGATGCTGCCGATGCTGGCGCTCGGCATTCCCGGCTCGGCGACCGCGGCGGTGATGATGGGCGGGCTGATGATCTGGGGCCTCAACCCCGGCCCGATGCTGTTCGTCGAGCGGCCCGATTTCGTCTGGGGCCTGATCGCCTCGATGTATCTCGGCAATGTCGTCGCGGTCATCGTCGTGCTGGCGACCGTGCCGCTCTTCGCCTCGATCCTGCGCATCCCGTTCTCGATCATCGGGCCCGCGATCGTCGTGGTCTGCTTCATCGGCGCCTATACCGTCGCCAACAAGGAGTTCGACATCTGGCTGGCGCTCGCCTTCGGCATCGTCGGCTATCTCTTCAAGAAGCTCGATTATCCGATCGCGCCTTTGGTGCTCGCCATGGTCATCGGCGACAAGGCGGAGGACGCCTTCCGCCAGTCGATGATCTTCAGCCAGGGCTCGCTCTCGATCTTCTGGTCGAACCCGCTGGTGTCGAGCCTGATGGCGATCGGCCTCGCGCTCCTGCTCTTCCCGCTGATCGGCTCGACGCGGCGCGGCATCCGCAAGCTGGTGACGGCCCGCGCAGCCAAGGCGTGACGGTAAAGATATGGCTGGCGATCTTGCTGTCGAGCTCGTAACGCGTTACGCTTGCTGCTCGTCATCGGAGATATCGCCGTGGCAGCGGTCGCAGAGCGGATGCGCGATATGCGTCGCAGGCGACGCGAACGGGGCTTGCGCGAGGTGCGCCTGCTCATTCCGGACGCGCGGTCGCCGGCGGTCCGCGCGCGGATCGTTCGGCAGGTCGCGAGGCTCGATCCTGCCGTGGAAGACGACGCCTTGCGCTGGATCGAATCCGTGTCCGAATTCGACAACCCGGCGAGCGACGATTGAGCTTGAAGCGCGGCGACGTCGTGATCGTTGCGGCTGCCGGCGACTACGGCAAGCCACGGCCAGCGGTCATCGTCCAGACGGATGCGATTCCAGCCGCACATCCGTCCGTGGTGGTCTGTCAGCTGACGTCGACCTTGGTCGATGCCTCGGACCTCCGCGTTACGATCGAGGCATCCGCGGAGAACGGCTTGCGCGAGCAGTCGCAGGTGATGATCGACAAGCCGGTCACCCTCATGCGCGGCCGGATATCCGGTTCCATCGGACGCTTGAGTGCTGCCGAGATGGCGCGCGTGACGGCAGGGCTGGCTTTCGTGATCGGCGTCGCCGACTAATAGGTCCTGCGATGCAAGGCCGGTGGCGACCGATCGCTACCGTGCTTGTATCGTCGGCGGGGTGGGGCGATCCGACACCAGCGGAAGGGCAGCCAGCCATGACCATTGCCGGCAGACTGCGCGCCATCCAGGCCGACATCACGACGCTTCCAGTCGATGCCATCGTCAATGCCGCCAACAATTCGCTGCTGGGCGGGGGCGGCGTCGACGGCGCGATCCATCGTGCGGCGGGGCCGGAGCTGCTGCAGGAATGCCGCAGACTCGGCGGCTGCCAGACCGGCGACGCCAAGCTGACGCTGGGCTACCGCCTGCCGGCGCGCTTCGTCATTCATACGGTCGGGCCCGTCTGGCAGGGCGGCGGCCAGAGCGAGGCGGAGCTGCTGGCGTCCTGCTATCGCCGCTCCCTGGCGGTCGCGGTTGCAGCCGGCGTTCGAACCATCGCCTTCCCGAGCATCAGCACGGGTGCTTACGGCTATCCGGTCGCGCCGGCGGCGAGGATCGCAGCGGCGACGGTCGCCGCAGCGCTGAAGGCCAAGCCCGATTTCGACGCAGTCGACTTCTGCTGCTTCTCGCCCGAGGACCTCGCCATCTACCGGCTCGAACTCGCAGAAGCGGGCAGCCCGCAAGCGCAATGAGTTTCACCCCGCTCCGTCAACGAACAGCCGAGGCCAAGCCATGAGCGAACCCTACAAGGGCATCATCCCGATCGCGCCGACCATCTTCCACGAGAACGGCGACCTCGACCATGAGGGCAATCGCCGGGTCATGGACCTGATGGTCGACCAGGGCGTCGACGGCATCTGCATCCTCGCCAATTTCTCCGAGCAGTTCCTGCTGACTGACGCCGAGCGCGACGAGGTGATGCGGCTTTCGATCGAGCAGGTCGCCGGCCGGGTGCCGGTCTGCGTCACCACCTCGCATTTCTCGACCCGCATCGCGGCCCAGCGCGCCAAGGCGGCAGCCGATGCCGGCGCCAGGATGCTGATGATGATGCCGCCCTATCACGGCGCGCTGCTCAAGGCCGACGAGCAGGGCATGATCGAGCACTTCAAGATCGTGGCGGATGCAGCGGGGATCCCGATCATCCTCCAAGACGCGCCGCTCTCCGGCGTAACCATGACCGTGCCCTTCATGGTCAGGCTCAACAAGGAGGTGCCGCTGGTCCGCTACTTCAAGATCGAGGTGCCCGGCACGGCTGGCAAGCTGCGCTCGCTGATCGAGGCTGGCGGCGACGCCATCGTCGGCCCGTTCGATGGCGAGGAGGCGATCACGCTGATGGCCGATCTCGACGCCGGCGCCACCGGCACGATGACCTCTGCGATGATCCCGGACCTGATCAAGCCGATCCTCGCCGCCCATGCCGCGGGCGATCGCAGAGAGGCGGCGGCGCTCTACGCCCGCGTGCTGCCGATCATCAATTACGAGAACCGCCAATGCGGCCTGCGCTCGGCCAAGGCGGTGATGAAGGCCGGCGGGGTGATCAAGTCCGATGCCGTCCGCCACCCGCTGACGCCGCTGCATCCGCAGACGCGCAAAGGCCTGCTCGAGCTCGCGCGCGAGCTCGATCCGCTGGCCCTGCGCTGGGGCAAGTAGCCCAGCATCATCGCTGCCCGTCCCCAAAGGCGGGCAGCGTCGGATCAATAGGCGCCGATGCCGCCGGAGGGCGGCGGCATGTTGCCCCGTCGATCTTTGGTGATGAACTCCGGCGTCACCAGAAGCATCCGGGACAACCAGGAAGAGTAGGCAGCAAGCAACTCCATGACGGCACGCATAAGACGCCTCCACGATTGCGGAGGCGATCCTAGCATAAAAATGCACTGTTTGCCGGCGAATTCTGCAGGTCAGGCCTTCGTCCAGACCGCGAGCTCATAGCCGTCAGGGTCGCAGAAGTGGAAGCGTCGGCCGCCGGGGAAATCGAAAGCGGCCTTGACGATCCGGCCACCTGCGGCCTCGATACCCGTCTGCACGACCGCGAGGTCGTCGGCATAGAGGACCACCAGCGGGCCCCCCGGCCTGACCGTGCCGATCGTGGTGAAGCCACCCTCCAGCCGGCCATCGGCGAAGGCGCAGTATTCCGGTCCATAGTCTGTCATCGTCCAGCCGAAGGCCTTCTCGTAAAAGGCGCGGGCGCGCTGGATGTCGGCGACGACGAATTCGACATAGTCGATGCGGCGGTCATTGCTTGATGCGGGCACGGTCGGATTCCTCATGGGGTATTGATCTCATTCTGCTCCGGCATCGTGGCGCAATGCGGAGACACGTCCTGGCGGCAATGACTGCGGACGGGTCGTGCGTTGCCGCCAAGCGGATTTTTCACGGCTTCGGAGTGTCCAGAGCGCGAATCTCCATGCAATCCTGTGATGTGCAACGTAACGGAAACGCGTTGGCATGCGCGGCCCGTACGCCCTATCGTGCAGACACACGATTCCCACTCCGGAGCCCGTCATGACCGCAACCGCCAAGCGCGGCTACGCGCCGGAGATCATCGTCGCCGCCGGCTGTCTGATTGCGCTGATCAGTTTCGGCCCGCGGGCCAGCGCCGGCTTGTTCCAGATTCCGATGATCTCCCAGTTCGGCTGGGGGCGCGACACGTTCAGCCTGGCGCTGGCGATCCAGAACCTGCTCTGGGGCCTGGGCGCGCCCTTCGCCGGCGCGCTCGCCGACCGGTTCGGCATGGTCAAGGTGCTCTGCGTCGGTGCGCTGCTCTATGCCGCCGGCCTGGTGATGATGTCCTATGCCTCGACGCCGATGCAGCTGCATCTCGGCGCCGGCGTGCTGATCGGCTTCGGCCTCTCGGCTTGTTCCTTCAACCTGATCCTCGCCGCGTTCGGCAAGCTCCTGCCCGAGCAATGGCGTCCGCTCGCCTTCGGCGCCGGCACCGCTGCGGGCTCCTTCGGCCAGTTCCTGTTCCCGCCGATCGGTAACATCCTGATCGAGACGCTGGGCTGGCAACAGGCGCTGATCGTCTTCGCCTTCACCTTGCTGCCGGTGATCCCGCTCTCGGTGATGCTGGCAACTCGCGGCGCGAAGCAGCCGGCGGCTGCGCCCGGTGCGGTCGCGGCGCCGAACCAGAGCATCGCCCAGGCGCTGGCCGAGGCCTTCAAGCACC
>PNLY01000011.1 GCA_013823325.1 Methylobacterium sp. | reverse complement strand
CCTGGAAGCGGCGCGCAAGGTCGTCGACGCCGCGATCGAGCACGGCATCACCCTGTTCGACACCGCCGACATGTACGGCAATCGCGGCGGCTCGGAGCTGGCGCTCGGCGAATTGCTCGGCGCCCGCCGCAAGGACATCGTGCTCGCCAGCAAGTTCGGCATGAACATGGACGATGCCGGCGTGAAGAAGGGCGGCTCGCGGCGCTATATCATCGAGGCCGTCGAAGCCTCGCTGAAGCGGATGAAGACCGACTGGATCGACCTCTACCAGTTGCACCGCCCCGACCCGCTGACCCCGATCGAGGAGACGCTGCGCGCCCTCGACGATCTGATCCGGCAGGGCAAGGTCCGCTATATCGGCTGCTCGAACCTGCCGTCCTGGCAGGTCGCGGATGCGTATTGGTCGGCGAAGACGCTGGGACTCGAAGGCTTCGCCTCGGCGCAGGACGAGTACAGCCTGCTGGTACGCGGCGCCGAGAAGGAGCTGATCCCGGCCATCAGCCATTTCGGCATGGGCCTCCTGCCCTATTTCCCGCTCGCCAACGGCCTCCTCACCGGCAAGTACCAGCGCAATGCCCCGATGCCGGAAGGCGCACGCATGACCCGCGAGGCGCAGCGCGCCGGCGAGGTGCTGACGGAGGCGAACTGGGCCAAGACGGAAAAGCTCGCCGCCTTCTGTGAGGCGCGCGGCAAGACGCTGCTGGAACTCGCCTTCTCCTGGCTCGCCGCCCAGCCGGTCGTCTCCAGCGTCATTGCCGGTGCGACGAAACCCGAGCAGGTCGCCGCCAACGTCAAGGCGGCGGACTGGGCGCTGACACCGGAGGAGCTCGCGGAGATCGACGCGATCACGCGCTGAAATCGGCCGCGAGAGCGCCTCAAAGACGCCCAACGGCACAGCCAAAGCCTTTACCTTGCCTCCCTGCCCATGCGACGGGGCACGGAGGCTGTTGTCAAAACCCTGCGCCTGGGGTTCCCTTGCGCAACCGCAGCTGAGGCCGCTGACTTCGTGATGCGCATCGCCCATCTCCTGGCGTTCGCCTTTTCCCTGATCGCCCTGCCCGCGCTGGCGCAGGACAAGCCGGCTGCCGCGCCGCAGCCGGAGCCGATGCGCATCGTGCTGACGCGCAGCGCCGAGCCCTGCGAGCCAGACTGCCGTGAATGGCTCGCCGCTCAGGGTGCGATCACCAAGGACACGCCGGCCGAACTGCGCCGCGCGCTTGCCGAATTGAACGGGCGCAAGCTGCCGCTGCTGGTCTACTCGACCGGCGGCACGGTCGAAGCGGCGATCGCGATGGGCGAGCTCGTCCGCAAGAGCGGCCTCGACATCGCCGTCGCCCGCACCGTCTTCAGCCAGCGCGAACCGGCGCTCGGCACCATCGACGAGCGCAGCCCGCTCTGCGCCTCGGCCTGCACGCTCTTCCTCGCCGGAGGGCAACGCCGGATCATCCCGCCGCAATCGCGCATCGGCGTGCACCAGCAGACCATCGTCGAGACCGAGACGACGACGGTGCGCGACTACAAGATTGTGCGCGGGCGCAAGGAACTGGTGGATGAGCGAACCGAGACGCGGACGATCAAGCAGGAGCAGGCGACCGGCGAGATCGACGCCAAGATGAGGCGCTACCTCGACGCCATGGGCCTCGACCGCTCGTTCATCGAGGTGACGGTGTCGACGCCGGCCGACACGATGCGCTATCTCAAGCCCGACGAGATGCGCGCGACCACGATCGCGACCCAGATCGGTCCTGCCGCCCTCGCCTTCGAGGACCTGCGGCCGGCATTGGCTCCCGTTCCCGGCTCGTCGCGGAGCCTGAGCGCGGCGCCCGTGTTGCCGGCGACGCTGGTCGCACCGGCGACCCCGCTCGGCTCGGTCGAGCTCGGCCCGCATCGCGGCGGCAAGCTGCGCCTCGCCTTGTCCGTCGGCGAGGGGCGCTATCAGCAGACGACCGCCCTGCAGATGCGGCTGCTGTTCGGCGACGCGCCGATCCCGACGCGGCTGCGGACGGTCACCCTCACCTTGCCGGGCGGCCCGCCGATCATCGCGCAGAACGAGGACGGCAGCGCCCCCGACGGGCCGATGAGCGCCGATGTCCTGCGCGAGACTCTGTGCGGCCTGACGGATCGGACCGCGGTGTCGCTGAAGATCGATCCCCCGGCGGAAGACAGCACACCCTCGACCTGGCAGCGCAGCGGAACCGCGGCCGAGCTGCTGCGTCTGCCGCAGCTGCGCTCGGCGATCTGCCGCTGAGGGGCCAGCAACCAAATTCCATTCGGAACCAATCGTTCTCAGACAGGCGCAATCGATTACATGCCCGTCCTGCGTGCGAGCGGCATTGCCTTCAATGTGTGCTTGACGGGTCCCGGCCGATAAGATCACCTTCCCTCCAATCTGACGCGCCGCATCAAGGCACGCGGCCGCAAACGAGGGAGAAACGCCGTGTTGAGACGCCATTTTCTCGCCGCGGGCCTCGCGCTCGCGGCCTTCGGCAGCGCATTCCCCGCTTTCGCCCAGAGCAAGGGGCCGGTGATCGGGGTGAGCTGGTCGAACTTCCAGGAAGAGCGCTGGAAGACCGACGAGGCCGCGATCAAGGCGGCGATCGAGAAGGTCGGCGGCACCTATCTCTCGGCCGATGCGCAATCTTCGCCCGCCAAACAGCTCACCGATGTCGAGAGCCTGATCGCGCGCGGCGCCAAGGCGATCATCGTGCTGGCGCAGGACGCGCAGGCGATCCGGCCGGCCGTGCAGAAGGCGGTCGACGAGGGTATCGCGGTGGTCGGCTATGACCGGCTGATCGAGATTCCGCAGGCCTTCTACCTGACCTTCGACAATGTCGAGGTCGGCCGGATGATGGCGCGCGAGATCCAGAAGGCGAAGCCGGAAGGCAACTACGTCTTCATCAAGGGCTCGAGCTCGGATCCGAACGCCAACTTCCTGTTCCAGGGCTCGATCGAGGTGCTGAAACCGGCGATCGACGCCGGCAAGATCAAGAATGTCGGCGAGGCCTACACCGATGGCTGGCTGCCGGCCAACGCCCAGCGCAACATGGAGCAGTTCCTGACGCGCAACGCCAACAAGGTCGACGCCGTCATCGCCGCCAATGACGGCACCGGCGGCGGCGCCATCGCGGCGCTCGCCGCGCAGGGCCTCGCCGGCTCGGTGCCGGTCTCCGGCCAGGACGCCGACCGCGCCGCCCTCAACCGCGTCGCCTTGGGCACCCAGACGGTGACGATCTGGAAGGATGCGCGCGAGCTCGGGCGCAACGCCGCCGAGATCGCGATCAAGCTCGCCGGCGGCGCCAAGCTGACCGAGGTCGCAGGCTCCACCGCCTGGGACCAGGGCCCGAGCAAGGCCAAGATGACCGCGCTCTTCCTGAAGCCGGTGCCGGTGACCAAGGACAATCTTAACGTGGTGATCGAAGCCGGCTGGGCGCCGAAAGCAGCGGTCTGCCAGGGCGTTGCCGCCGGCAAGGTCAAAGCCTGTGACTGAAAGCGTGCCAGCGCCGGCAACGCCGTCGCAGGATGCGAAGAGCTTCGCCGACCATCTGCGCGCCATCGAGTTCGACGCGCGGATGATCGGCATGATCGCCGCGCTGGCGGTGATCTGGCTCGGCTTCAACTGGCTCTCGGGCGGCGCCTTCCTGACGCCGCGCAATCTCTGGAACCTCTCGGTCCAGACCGCCTCAGTCGCAGTGATGGCCTGCGGCATGGTGCTGGTCATCGTCACCCGCAACATCGACCTCTCGGTCGGCTCGATGCTCGGCTTCGTCGGCATGGTCACCGGCCTCGTCCAGGCGCAATTGCTCCCCGGCCTGCTCGGCTTCGAGCACCCCGCCACCTGGCTGCTCTCGATCCTTGCAGCGGTCGCGCTCGGCGGGCTGATCGGCCTGTTCCAGGGCGCGCTGATCGCCTATCTCGCCATCCCCTCCTTCATCGTCACGCTCGGCGGCCTCCTGGTCTGGCGCGGCGGAGCCTGGTGGGTGACGCAGGGCCAGACCATCGCGCCGATGGATTCGCGCTTCCGCCCGCTCGGCGGCGGCATCGAGGGCGCGATCGGCACCTCCGCCTCCTGGGCAATCGGCCTCGTCATCTGCGCGCTGATCGTCGCCGGGATCGCCTTCGCCCGGCGCCGGCGCAAGCGCTACGGCTTCGCCCTGCGCCCGCTCTGGGCCGAGATCGTGCTCGCGGCGCTTGCCTGCGGCACCGTCGTCGGCGCGGTCGCGATCGCCAATTCCTATGCCCTGCCGGCCGGCGTCGCCCGCCGCCTCGTCGAGGCGAAAGGCGGCACCTGGCCCGAGGGTGGACTCACCATCGGCCATGGCCTCGCCGTGCCGGTGCTGCTCGCGCTCGCGGTCGGCGTCGCCATGAGCTTCCTGGCGCGGCGTCTGCGCTTCGGCCGCTATGTCTTCTCGATCGGCGGCAATCCCGAGGCGGCCCAGCTCTCCGGCGTCAACACGCGCAAGGTTCTAATGCTGGTCTACGGGCTGATGGGCATGCTGGTCGGCATCGCCGCCTGCATCTCGACCGCCCGCCTCAACGCCGCGACCAATTCGGCCGGCCAGCTCGACGAGCTCTATGTCATCGCCGCGGCGGTGATCGGCGGCACGTCGCTCGCCGGCGGCGTCGGCACTATCGCCGGCGCCATGCTGGGCGCCCTGGTGATGCAGTCGCTGCAATCGGGCATGGTGCTGATCGGCGTCGATACGCCCCTGCAGAACATCGTCGTCGGCATCGTGCTCGTCCTCGCCGTCTGGCTCGACGGGCTCTATCGCAAGCGGCTGGGTTAGCGGGATGAGCGCGGCAAACTCCCCTGTCATTCCGGGGCTCGCAAAGCGAGAACCCGGAACCCACGACCGGATGAACCCTCAAATACGACCCCGTCGATTGCGCTCGCCCAGTCGTGGGTTCCGGGTTCACCGCTGCGCGGCGACCCGGAATGACAAGGGAGGAGCCTGCCCATGGACATGACCACGCCCCTCGTCGAGATGCGCGAAATCTCGATCGCCTTCGGCGGCATCAAGGCGGTCGACCATGCCAGCGTCGATCTCCATGCCGGCGAGGTCGTCGGCCTGCTCGGCCATAACGGCGCCGGCAAGTCGACGCTGATCAAGATATTGTCGGGGGCCTATCGCGCCGATGCCGGCGAGATCAGGATCGCCGGCGAGCCTGTCGCGATCTCAAGTCCCCGCGACGCCAAGCGCCATGGCATCGAGACGATCTACCAGACGCTCGCTCTGGCGGACAATGTCGACGCCGCCGCCAATATCTTCCTTGGCCGCGAGCTCCTGACGGCCTGGGGCACGCTCGACGACAGCGCCATGGAGGCCGAGACGCGCAAGGTGATGGGCCGGCTCAACCCGCATTTCCGCCGCTTCAAGGAGCCGGTGAAGGCGCTTTCCGGCGGCCAGCGCCAATCGGTCGCGATCGCCCGCGCGATCTATTTCAACGCCCGGGTGCTGATCATGGACGAGCCGACGGCGGCGCTCGGGCCCGCAGAAACCAAGCAGGTCGCCGATCTCATCCTGGAACTGAAGAAGCAGGGCATCGGCATCTTCCTGATCAGCCATGACCTGCACGATGTCTTCGATCTCGCCGACCGCGTCAGCGTGATGAAGAACGGCAAGGTCGTCGGCAGCGCCCATGTCCGCGACGTCACGCAGGACGAAGTGCTGGGGATGATCATCTCCGGCAAATGCCCGCCCGGCGCGGTGGCCGGACCAGGCGCGCTACGCAGCTAGCAGCGCCAGTGAGGGGACGGGATACCTCAGCGCAACCCGTCCTCGCCCTTGGCCTCGGCATGGGTGAGCCCGCCGACGCGCGGCAAGGGCCGGCCACCGCTGGTCAGGGCGACCGCGACGACGATCTCGCCGGCGCGCGGCGCATCGGGAATGCGCACTTCCATGCCGTCGAAATGGCTGCGGACATAGGCCGCCGCCTTGTGGCCGAGCGGCACGTCGAGCACGACGCCGAGCGAGCCGCGCTTCTTCGAGGACGGGATCAGCGCCGGCGCCTTGCCGAGCAGCTTGCGCAGGGGGGCGCCGAGCTTGGGGTGCAGGATCGCGGCGGCATGCTCCAGCTCGCCGTCCTCGCCGACGGCGGCGGCCTTGCCATAGCCCTGGACCGCGTCGCCCGCGATGCCGAGCGCCGCCAGCGCATGGCGGCCGAGCAGGTCGCCGAGCTCCTCGCCGATGTCGATCAGCTCGGAAAGATCGTCCTGATATTGTCCCGCGAAGGGATTGGCGATCACCGCGACGGCGGCAGCGCGCTTGATCGGCGGCGAGACGGGCCGGCCGAGCTCGCTATGGGTCTCGTCGAGGACGGTGACGATCTTGCGGATCCTGGCTTTCATCGCAGGCCGTCCTCGCCCTTGATCTCGCTGGCCTTGAGGCCGCCAACACGGGCATGGATGCGCGGCCCGGTGGTCATCACCAGCGCGAACAGCAGTTCGTCGGCCCGGGGCGCGTCGGTGATGCCGATCTCGAAAGAGTCGAAATGGCTCCGCACGTAAGACGCATTCACATGGGTGACCGGGATGTCGAGCCGCGTGCCGGGGCCGCCGACCTTCTTGGTCGAGGGCACGATCGCCTTGGCGTCGCCCAGCAATTCGCGCATGGCGTAGCCGCCCGGCACATGCCAGAGCGCTCCGTGCTCGAGCTCGCCGGCAGCGCCGACAATGGCGCCCTTGCCATAGCCCTGGATCGCCTGGGCATCGCCGCCCATCGCGGCGAGCAAGCGCTGCGCCATGGCGAGGCCGAAGGGCTTGAGGTCGTCCATGAAGCCCTGGATGTCCTCGACATAGCGGCCGGCATAGGGGTTGGCGATCACGGCCAGCGCCGCACCGCGCTTCAGCGGCACCGCAGCGGCCGGGCCGCCCTCATGGAAAATTTCCTCGACGGTCACGGCGTATTTTCGCACGGCGATCTCAGGCACGAGCCAGTCTCCTCTCAGGCTTTTCTTGAACGATCATAGGGCTGGCGAGCGTGCGGCTCACGCCCTGAAGATGCATGGCGGCCGAGACGATCAGGCCTGCGGTGCGTAAGGATTCCGCCTCGGCTAGACCGGCAGCGAGCGCGGTTTCGATCTCGTCCGTTGCCAGCGGGCCGACGTCGCGGGTCACCAGCCGCTCGCCGAGATCGGTGTCGCTCTGGATGGAATTGGCCGGCAGGCGCTCGACCGCGGGATGGCCGGGCAGATCGATCGCATTGGCGATCACGGTCGCGGCGGCGTCGGCCATCGCGGCGGTGGGCGCCAGCACCGTCACGGCCTCGGCAATCCCCAGCGAGAAGCTGCGGCCGGGATAGCCCGAGGTCGCGATGCCGGCGACGCCGTCCTCGGGCCGGATCGTCGCCGTGGCGAAGAACTCCGGCCGGTCGGGGCGCTTCACCAGCCCGATGCGGAACTGCTCGCCGGCTGCGAGATGCAGGGCGATGTCGCCACCATTATTGACATAGGCGCGCTGCAGCGGCGCGGCCGCGCACATCACGCCGAGAATCTCCTGCGCCACCGAACCGGCGACGGCGGCCATCGGCGTGATGAAGCTTGTCTCAGCGAAGGGAGCTACCGCCGCATGCATGCGCCGGGCGACCGGGCCGAGCGGCAACGGGCTCGTCCGGCTCACAGCCGTCCGCAGCAGCTGCAACTCGTCGCAGAGTTCGGCGAGCAGGCCGTCGAAGCGGAGAATCGCCGCCTCATGCGCGACCTTGACCGCGCTTTGCTCGCCGACGGCCTCGATGACGAGATCGATCGGCCCCTGCTGCAGCAGCAGGCGCCGGCCATCCGGCAGAATCCGCGCGGAGGGCTTCTCCCACATCGCCCTAGCCGAGGGAGCGGCGCGGCTGCTCCGGCGCCAGCGGCCAGGGATTGTCGGGGCGCTGCGGCAGGCGCAGGCGACTGCCGCCCTTGAGCGAAGCCAGCGGCTGGATCGCGTCCATATGGCCGCCGAGCGCCTCGTAGTCGCTGCGGCTCATGGTGAATTCGAGCGGCGCGACCAAAGCCGGCGTCGGCACATAGCCGAAGGCGTTCTCGGGCAGGCGGGTGACGTCGACCATGAAGGTGATGCCGCCGCCCGGCCAGATATAGACCGGGGCGCCGCCGCAGGTGACATAGGTCAGCGCATCCTTGACCGAGCGGGTCAGGCGGACCGGATTCTCGGTGACGCCGGCGCGCAGCGAGCCGCCGGCGCCGCCGATGAACAGCACGGTGGAGAGCGCCGGCTCGCAATTCTCGGCGATACGCTCGACCGGCTCGACCAGCGGCTGCGGCATCTGCATCTCGACCGGAACGAGGTGCTCGTCGAGCTCGTAATAGGCGGCGTGCTCGCCGGTGGTCGAAACCATCAGCAGGCGCAGGCCGGGATAGGCGACCTTCGGGTCGAACGGCCCGAGAATGGTCAGGGGGTCGCTGATATTGGTGCCGCCCCAGCCGGTGCCGGGCTGCGCCACCTGGAAATAGCGGCCGGGCGTCGAGCGCCGGCCCTTCATCTTGATGCCGGTGCCGGCCATGCCGAGCAGCTTGCCGGCCTGGTGCTCGGAGAGCACGCCGGTGATGTGGTCGTCGACGACGACGACCTCGTCGACCTTGCCATGCCATTGCTTGGCGAAGATGCCGATCGTCGCCGAGCCGCAGCCGACGCGCATCCGGCTTTCCTGGATGCCGTTGACGATCGGCGGCTTGCCGGCCTGGACGATCACCGTCTCGCCCTCGTCGATGCTGAGCTCGACCGCCTTGCCGTTGCTGAGCTGGAGCAGCGCGTCGCAGGTGACGCGCCCCTCCTTCTTCGAGCCGCCGGTGAGATGGTGGACGCCGCCGAGCGAGAGCATCTGCGAGCCGTATTCGCCGGTGGTGACGTGGCCGATCGCCTCGCCCTCGACCCGTACCGTCGCCTGCTCGGGGCCGAGGAAGCGGTCGGTGTCGATCTTCACCTTGACGCCGCAATAGCTGAAGATGCCCTCGGTCACGACGGTGACCATGTCGACGCCGTCGACCTCGGACGAGACGATGAACGGGGCGGGCTTGTAGTCGGGATAGGTGGTGCCGGCGCCGATCGCGGTGATGAAGGTGCCCTGCTGGTGGACGATTTCGCCTTCCCATTCGCGACTGCCGGCGAAGGGAACGACCTCGCCGCCATGCTCCAGCGTGCGCTCGAGCACGATATGCGGCTCCATCCGCACCAGCTCGCCGTCGACATTGCCGTAGCGGTCGCAGGCGCCGACGGCGCCCGGCTTGATGAAGCACATCACCGGGCAGGCATCGCAGCGGATCTTGTCGTCCGCAACCGGGCTCGCTTCGTCCAGCGCCATGCTTGATCCTCCCGCAGAGCGGGCCTTAGGGATTTTGTTTGTGTACAAACGATACTGGCGCGCCTCTTGGAGCAAGTCAAGACAGCGGCGAGGCGCGGGACGGCGCCTACTCTACGCCCGATATCCGGATTGGCCCACGGGCCCGGCCATCGTGGCCGAGCCCGTGCCGATTCGTCGGTGAAAGAGAAGTGCCGGCGCGCAATCTTGCATACAAGATTGTTTATAGCGCCGCCGGGCAAGGTTTCTACCCGGCGGAGATGACCTCCGCATGACGCGATTGCCGATTGCAAGCACGGCATCAATGGCGCATTGACAGCCAAATTTTCCCGCTGCTATTGTTTGCATACAAACATGTTTGGAGCGGCATCGCCGCGGGAGAGAGGGCCCTGCCATGTATGACGTCTTCGCTACGGACCGCCTGATCGACCACTGGCTTGTCGAAGACATCGGCGCCTGCGACCTCACCGTCCAGGTGATGATCGAGCCCGAGGAGACCGGCAAGTTCCACATGAACGCCCGCGAGCCGATGATCGTCGCCGGCGTCGAGGTCGCCGCCCGCGTGTTTAAGCGCTACGACCCCGATCTCAAGGTGACCCTGCGCGTCAAGGATGGCGACAAGGTCGAGAAGGGCGCGATCCTGGTCGAGATCGAAGGCTCGGCCCGCAGCGTGCTCACCGCCGAGCGCACCGCGCTCAACATCGCCCAGCGCCTCTCCGGCATCGCCAACGAGACCGCCCGCTACGCCGCCGCCATGGCCGGCAGCAAGGCGCGCCTGATCGACACCCGCAAGACCACGCCGGGCCTGCGCATGATGGAGAAGCACGCGGTGACCTGCGGCGGCGGCCTCAACCATCGCCTCGGCCTCGACAACGGCGTGATGATCAAGGACAACCACATCGCCGTCTGCGGCAGCATCACCGCCGCCGTCGAGCGCGCCCGCAAGAAGCTGCCGGTGCTGACCAAGCTCGAGGTCGAATGCGACCGGCTGGAGCAGGTCGAGGAGGCCGCCAAGGCCGGCGCCGACGTGATCATGCTCGACAACATGTCGGTCGCCGACATGACCAAGGCGGTCGAGCTGATCGCCGGCCGCGCCAAGGTCGAGGCCTCCGGCGGCATCAATATCGACACGATCGGCCCGATCTCCAGGACCGGCGTCGATTACATCTCGACCAGCAAGATCACCCAGTCGGCGCCGGCGGTGGATATCGGCCTCGACGAAGCCTGAGCAGGACTGCGGCCAGGGAATGCGGCAAGGTACCTTCTTCCTCGTCGTCGGCCCGAGCGGAGCCGGCAAGGACTCGCTGATCGACGGCGCCCGCGCCTTGCTGGAGCCGACGGGCCGCTATGTCTTCGCGCGGCGCGTGGTCACCCGTCCGGCGGGGTCGCCGGGCGAGGATCACGAGGCCGCGACGGACGAGGCCTTCGACGCCCGCGAGGCCAAAGGCGACTTCCTCATCACCTGGGGCGCCCATGGCCTGCGCTATGGGCTGCCGGCCGAGCTGAAGCGC
This sequence comes from Methylobacterium sp., assembly GCA_013823325.1. GTDB lineage: Bacteria > Pseudomonadota > Alphaproteobacteria > Rhizobiales > Beijerinckiaceae > Allobosea > Allobosea vestrisii. The sequence goes on along the minus strand of PNLY01000011.1, from coordinate 80,005 downwards.
CAGGTCGAGGCCGGCCGCAACGTCATCGCCAACGGCTCGCGCGCCACGATCGCGGCGCTCGCTGCCCGCCTGCCGCGCTTCGTCGTGGTCGAGGTCACGGCTCCGCCCGAGGTGCTCGCCGCCCGCATCGCCGGGCGCGGCCGCGAGAGCGGCGAAGCCATCGAGAAGCGCCTGTCGCGCACGGTAGAGCCACGCCCGGAGGGGATCAGGGCTACGACGGTCTGCAACGATCAGAGCGTCGAGATCGGCATCGAGCGCTTCGTCGCTGCGGTCGAGGCCGCCGCCAATACGATGCGCCTGCGCCGCCTGCCGCTGTTCGCGGGACGGGCGCATTGCGCCTATCTCCCGGCCAGAGGCGAGATCGTCAACGGCTTCGACTATCTCGGGCCGGGCCGGATCGAGATTTCAGGGACGACGGCCAGCATCCGCTCGGATGTACAGGTCGTCGACTCTCCCGCCCTGCTCGCCGGCGACGAGATCGGCTTGTCCGCCGAGGCTTTTGACGAGCTCGGCCTGCCTGAGGGCAGCGAGGTCACGATCCGGCGCACGCCTTCGCCCGAAAGCCGGGCGGCGCTGACCCGCAAGATCCAGGGCGGCGAACTCACCGAAGAGCAGTACCACACGCTGATCCGTGACATCGTCGAAGCGCGTTATCCCGATGGCGAGGTCGCGGCTTTCCTTGTCGCGGCGACGCAGAAGCTCTCCGACGACGAGGTCATCGCGTTGGCGCGGGTGCGCACCCGCTTCGCGCAGACAATCACCTGGCCCGACAGGATCGTCGTCGACAAGCATTCGATGGGCGGCATCCCCGGCAGCCGGATCACGCTGATCGTGGTGCCGATCGTCGCGGCGCATGGCGCCTTCCTGATGCCCAAAACCTCGTCGCGCGCCATCACCTCGGCGGCGGGTACGGCCGATGCAATGGAGGCGCTCGCCCGCGTCGAGCTCAACCCGGCCGAACTGCGCGCCTGCGTGGAAAAGGCGCGCGGCTGCATCGCCTGGAATGGACGATTGAACCATTCCGTCGTCGACGACGTGATGAATGCGATCACGCGGCCGCTCGGCATCGATTCCAATCGCTGGTCGGTCGCCTCGATCCTGTCGAAGAAGCTCACAGCGGGCTCGACCCATGTCATCGTCGACCTGCCCTATGGCCCGCGCGCCAAGCTGAAGAGCGAGGCCGAAGCCGCCGAGCTGGCGCAACTGTTCGAGACGGTGGGCGCCGGGCTCGGCCTCGTCGTCAACGCCTTCCCGACCGATGGCAGCCGCCCGATCGGGCGTGGCATCGGCCCGGCGCTGGAATGCCGCGATGTCGGCTGGGTGCTCGACAACGACCCGCAGGCGCCGGCTGATCTCGTCGAGAAGGCACTGTTCTTCGCCAGCCGCATCCTGGCCTGGGACCCGGCGCTCGGCTCGGTCGCGGCCGGGCGAGAGCGGGCTGAAGAATTGCTGCGCTCCGGCGCGGCGCGGGCCGCCTTCGAGCGGATCATCGATGCGCAGGGCCGGCGCGAGCCGCCGGTCGCGCCGGCCCTGCTGGTCCATACCGTGCGCTCGCCCAAGGCGGGGGTCGTCACCGAGATCGACGGCTGGGCCGTCGCCGGGATCGCGCGGCGGGCAGGCGCGCCCTTCGACAAGGCGGCCGGCATCGACCTGCGGCGCCATGTCGGCGATCGCGTCGCGGTGGGCGATCCGCTCTTCGCCATCCACGCCAGCGCCTCGAGCGATCTCGACGAGGCGAAGGCGATGGCGGATAGCTGCGACTGCTACGTAATCAGTTAGCGGCAGCGCCTCAGCGCAACTGCTTCAGCAGCGCGACCAGCGTCGCGCGCTGGTTGGTCGCGAGCGGCGCCAGCGTCACCTTGGTGACCGTCTCAGCCTTGGGCAGGAGCTCGCGGGTATAGTCGATGCCGGCCGGGCTGAGCTCGACGATGAGCCGGCGGCCATCCTCCGGATCGGGCTTGGTCTGGACCAGCTTGCGCTTGAGCAGGCGGTCGACCACGCCCTTGATCGTGGCGGCGTCCATGGCGGTCTGGCGGCCCAGCAGGTTCTGCGAGGAGCCGCCGTCCTGGTAGAGCCGCGCCAGCACCGCCCATTGCGTCGGGGTCAGGTCGCTGCCCATGATCTCATTGAAGATCGAGACATGGCGCTGCGCCGCCTGGCGCATGATGAAGCCGACCTGCTCGGCGAGATCGTAGTTCTCGTCGGCGGGTTCGGGCGTCTCGGCCGCAGTGCTCGGTCGCGCCATCGCTGATCCTCGTTCGTATACGAACGATATTCCTAGCGCGCTTTCCTGGCGATCGGAACCGGCTAGATCGCCGAGAATCACGCTCCGTCCACCACGTTAGCGAAGCAGGTCCTCAGATCGTCGTCCAGCGTCCCTCGCGGAAACTCCGGGCCGCGGCATCGACCGTGCGCTCGATGCGTAGGCCCGCTTCGAAATCGAGGAGATGCGCCGGCTCGCTGGCGATCGCCCGCAGCAATTCGCGGCATTCGATGATCTTGAGCTCGTTGAAGCCGAGGCCGTGGCCGGGCGCCGGGATGAAGCGGCCATAAGGCTCGTGTGCCGGAGCGGTCAGGATGCGGCGGAAGCCCTGGACGTCAGCAGCACCCTCGGCCGTGTAGAGCTCGATCTCGTTCATCCGCTCCTGATCATAGGCGATCGTGCCCTTCGCGCCGAAGACCTGCAGGGCGATCCGGCCCTTGCGGCCCCAGGCCGAGCGGTTGAGCGCGACGAGCCCGGAGGCGCCGGACGACAGGCGCAGCAGCAAGGTCGCGATATCGTGGGTCTCGACCGCGCGGCTGCCACCGGCAGTGAGCGGGCGCTCGGCATAGGGCCTGGCCATATCGGCCATGACCGCTTCGACCTCGCCGACCAGGACCTTGATCAGCGAGAAGGCGTGGACGCCGAAATCGTCAAGCGCGCCATGGCCGGACGCCGCTTCGCTCTTCCAGGAGAAGAGCAAAGCGGCGTCAGCCATGAAATCCTCGTCCATCTCGACGCGGACATGGTTGACCGAACCGATCGCACCATCCGCAATCAAGCGCTTGGCCAGCCGGATCGCCGGGTTCTGGATGTAGTTGTAGCCGAGGGCGGCGACCGCGCCGGCGGCCTTCGCCGCCGCCAGCATCGCCTCTGCATCGCCGAGGCTGGTCGCCATCGGCTTCTCGCACCAGACATGCTTGCCGGCCTTGAGCGCCGCGATCGCCATCTGCGCATGGAAGGCGTTGGGCGTGGTGATCGAGACGACGTCGACGTCGGGATGGGCGATGAGGGCCTGCCAGTCGGCCGTCGATTCAGCGAAACCGAACTCGCCGGCGCGCTGCGCCGCCAGGGCTTCGTCGACCTCGCAGAGCACGGCGAGCCTGGGACGGGGCACGTCGCCGAAGACCGGCGCGACGGCGTTCCAGGCCAGCGCATGGCATTTGCCCATATAGCCGGTGCCGATCAGGCCGACGCCGAGCGCGCGCATGAGCAATCTCCGTAGCGACGAGGAAGGAAAGACCGGATGTTCGCCACGCGTCAGACCGTGCCGCCGAGCTCCTCGGAGACCGCCTGCAATTCCTTGCCGCCGGCCATCAGGTTCTGCAGCTCGTCCATGGCGATTTCGGACTTGGCGTAGGTGCCGAGCGTCTTGCCGCGGTTGAGCACGGTGAAGCGGTCGCCGACGGCATAGGCGTGGCGGACATTATGGGTGATGAAGATCACGCCGAGACCCTTGGTGCGGACGAGGTTGATGTATTTCAGGACCATCGAGGTCTGGGCGACGCCAAGTGCGGAAGTGGGCTCGTCCAGGATCAGCACCTTGGCGCCGAAATAGACGGCGCGGGCGATGGCGACGCATTGGCGCTCGCCGCCGGAGAGCGTGCCGACCGCCTGATGCGGGTCGCGGATATCGATGCCGATCCTGTGCATCTCGTCGCGCGTCACCGCATGGGCGAGGTCGAAATCGATCCATTTCAGCGGGCCGAAACCGCGGATCGGCTCGCGGCCCATGAAGAAGTTCCGCGTGATCGACATCAGCGGGATCATCGCCAGGTCCTGGTAGACCGTGGCGATGCCGGCATCGAGCGCATCGCGCGGGCTGGAGAAGGCAACCGGCCGGCCCTCGACCAGGAATTCGCCGGAGCTCGGCCGGTGGCAGCCCGAGAGCGTCTTGATCAGCGTCGACTTGCCGGCGCCGTTGTCGCCGAGCAGGCAGAGCACCTCGCCGGCGGAAACCTTGAGCGAGACGCCCGAGAGCGCGATCACCGAGCCGAAATGCTTGACGATGTCGCGGACCTCGATGAGAGGCGTCTGTTCCGGAGATGCGGTCATGCTCAGCGCTCCCCTGTCGCCTTGCGGCGGATGAAGTTGTTGAACAGCACGGCGAGCAGCAGCATGCCGCCGAGAAAGACCTGGAACCAGTCGCTGTCGAAGCTGGTATAGGTCAGGCCGATCGAGACCATGCCGAAGATGATCGCGCCGAAGAAGGCGCCGATCGCCGAGCCATAGCCACCGGTGAGCAGGCAACCGCCGATCACCGCGGCGATGATCGCCTCGAACTCCTTCTGGAAGCCGCGGCGGGCATCGGTCGAGCCGGCGTCGAGCACTGTCAGGATGGCGACGAGGGTGGCGGCGCAGGCGGTCAGCACGAACAGGGTTGTCTTGACCATGTTCACGGGGACGCCGGAATTGCGGGCCGCATTGGGGTCCCCGCCGGCGGCGAAGATCCAGTTGCCGAAGCGGGTGCGCAGCAGGACATAGGTCGCAAGCGCCGCGATGGCGAGGAACCAGAGCACCCCAACGGGGACGCCGGTCACGGTCGGCGTGCCGTTCGGAAATTTGGCGATCAGGTTGGCCTGCGCCAGCCAGGCGAACAGCCCCTCCAGCGCCTGGCCGGAGAAGAGCTCGCGCACGACGCCTTGCCCTGCCTTGTCGCCGATGCCGCGCAACTGCGTCGAGCCGCCGGTCGTCCATTTCAGCCCGACCAGCGAGAGCCCGCGCAGGATGAAGAGAAAGGCGAGGGTGACGATGAAGGAGGGCAGGCGCGTCCTGATGACGATCTGCCCGTTCACCGCGCCCATCAGGCCGGCGAAGACGAAGGTCGCGACGATCGCCGCCAGCAGCGGCAGGTCGCCGACCACGATCAGCGCACCGAAGACGAGGCCGGAAAAGGCGATCATCGAGCCGATCGAGAGGTCGAACTCGCCGCCGATCATCAGCAGCGCCGCCGCGATGGCGAGGATGCCGAGCTGCGCCGCCGGCGAGAGCACGGTCATCAGGCCGGCGAGGGTGAACATCGCCGGATTGGCGGTGAGCCCAAAGAAGACGGTGACCAGGACGAGGCCGGCGACCGCCCCCAATTCAGGCCGGCGCATCAGCCGGGCTATCAGCGAGACGCGGCGCAGGCGCTCGTCACGGGCCTCTGCGGCCGGGTCAATGGGACGGGACGCACCCGCGGCGAGATCGGCGGTCGAGGTCGTCATGGCGCGCCTCCTGAGCTTGTGAACGTCCGTAGAGGGAGCGGCGGTGCTGGGCGCACCGCCGCGGAGCGCTCAGCGGATGCCCTTGGCCGAGAGGTCGACGACCTGGGCCGCCTTCTCCTTGGTGACGAGGTTCGGGCCGGAGGGGACATTGCCGCCGGGGACGAGGCCGTACTCGGCATTCAGCGCCAGGAAAGCGACCGGCAGATAGCCCTGCAGGAACTGCTGCTGGTCGATGCCGAAGGCCGCTTCGCCCGCCACGATCGCCTTGAGGAAATTGGCGGAGAGATCGAAGGTGGCGACGCGGACGCTGGCGATCTTGCCGGCCTCCTTGACGCCCGCCAGGGTCGGCTCGCCGCCGAGCGAGGCGCTCAGCGCCATCACCGTATCGACGCTGGCATCGGAGAGCGCCGCCTTGACCTTAGAGCGGATCTCGGATGGATCGTTCGAGACCGGCAGGGTCGTGACCTTGCCCTTGAAGCCCTCGGCAAAACCCTTGCAGCGCAGATCGAGCGCGACATTGCCGACCTCGTGGTTGACGCAGACACCGACCTTGCCGCCCATGCTGGCGAGCTTCTCGCCGGCAGCCTTGCCGGCATCGAACTCGTCCTGGCCGACATGAAGAAGGGCGCCGAGTTTCTTCGAGACGTCGGAGCCGGAGTTCATCGAGATCACCGGGATGCCGGCGGCGACCGCCTTCTGGATCGAGGGGCCGAGCGCCGAGGCGTCGGGAATCGAGACGACGAGGCCGGCCGGCTTCTGGTTCACCGCGGCGTCGATCAATTGGCTCATCGCCACCATGTCGAAGGTCTCGGGCGCGCGGTAGTCGACGGAGACCTTGAGGTCGGCGGCCGCCTTGGCGACGCCGTTCTTGACCACCGACCAGAACGGGTCCGCGGCCTGGCCATGGCTGACGACGATGATCCTGGTCTGCTGCGCGACGCTCGGCGTCGCCCCTGCAACCGCGATGGCGGCAGCAGCAATCATCCCTGCGAGAAAACGCTTCATCTCATCCTCCCTTGCGGGGATGTCCCCCGCTTTCGTTATCGGTCCGATCGGGCTCGATCGGCCGGTTGTCGGGCGATTTGGCCGGCCGCGAAGCGTCGCGGACTGCCTGGGATGGCGAAGGAGGGAGGACGCGCCAGGCGCGACCACCGACCCTGCGCTTCTTTCAAAACGAAACAAAAAAACCGTTTTCAGTATTCAATGGAACAATCATTCCACCGCGCATGCACAGCTGTCAAGCGCCTTCTGCGCCGCTGACATACCGGAGCGTGTACCGGCCCGCTCAACCAGACCGGAGAAACCCATCACCAATATCGATTTGCCAGGAGCGGGCCGCGGCCTCGATTGTCAGTGATCCAAGCGGCGCCAACAGCGCCCGGCATCGAGGGAATGTCATGGGCCTGCCAGCGACCGCGCGCATCGACATCGGGCGCTTCTGGACGACGATCGAACGCTCGGCCGAAATTGGGGTCGGCCGACCGGGCGGGCTGTCGCGGCTGGCGCTCGGCGATGCCGACCGGGAGGTGCGCGACGTCTTCGTCGAGTGGTGCCGGCAGGCGGGCATGAGCGTGCGCGTCGACGGCATCGGCAACATTTTCGCTCGCCGGGCCGGAGAGGACGACAGCCTGCCGCCGGTGCTGATGGGCAGCCATCTCGACACGCAGGTGAACGGCGGGCGCTTCGACGGCATCGCCGGCGTGCTCGGTGGGCTCGAGGTCTGCCGCACGCTCGACCAGCTCGGCCATCGCACCAGACGGCCGATCGAGGTCGTCAACTGGACCAATGAGGAAGGTGGGCGCTTCTCACCGCCGATGGTCGGCTCGGGCTGCTTCACCGGCGCCTATACGCTCGACTGGGCGCTGGGTCGGCGCGACGACGACGGCAGGACGATCGGCGAGGAGCTCGACCGCATCGGCTATCGCGGGCAGATGGAGGCGGCGCCGCATCCATTCGACGCCTATATCGAGTTCCATATCGAGCAGGGACCGATCCTCGACCGCGAGGGCATGCAGGTCGGCGTCGTCACCGGCGGCTATGCCAGCACCGGCATGCTGGTCGAATTCCGCGGCGAGACCGCCCATACCGGCCCCTGGCCGATGGAGCGGCGCAAAAACGCGCTGATCGCCGGGGCGCGCCTGCTGGTCGCGGTCGACGATCTCGGCTGGGAGCATGCCGGCAGCGGCGGCAAGGCGACGGCTTCGCGGCTGGTGGCCTGGCCGAACAAGCCCGGCATCCTCTCCGACTGGGCGCAGGCGACCTGCGACGTCCGCCATGCCGACCCGGAAACCGCCAGGGTGATGGCCGAGCGGGTGCGCCGCGCCGTCCATGAGGCGGCGGCCCGGGCCGACTGCACGGCCGAGATCCTCGATGTCTGGAACTGGGGCGGCAAGGTTTTCGCCGAGGAGCTGATCGAGCAGGTCCGCTCGACCTCACATGGCCTCGGCTATCGAACCCGCGATATCCTGAGCCAAGCGGGGCACGACGCCTATTTCGTCGCCCGCCACGCGCCGACGACGATGATCTTCGCGCCCTGCAAGGGCGGCATCACCCACAACAATCAGGAACTCTGCACGCCGGAGGATCTCGAACCCGGTCTCAACGTGCTTCTGCACACGGTGGTGGCGCGGGCGGACCGATGAATCGGCAGGCGACCATCCATCCCCGGTGGAAGCACGGCTGACCCGCTTCACCGGAAGGTGAGCCAGCCTTGACCCTGCGGCCGCCCGTTCATAGCTTCAGCGGCGAATAGCGGCGTTGTTGCCGCACTCCGAATCGAAAGGCGGTAAGCCATGGCGACGACCAAAGTGACCGATGCGAGCTTCGAGGCCGACGTCCTGAAGTCAGCTGAGCCGGTGGTGGTGGACTTCTGGGCCGAATGGTGCGGTCCCTGCCGGATGATCGGCCCGGCGCTCGAGGAGATCGCCGGCGAGCTCGACGGCAAGGTCAAGATCGTCAAGATGAACGTCGACGAAAACCAGCAGATCCCGGCCCAGTTCGGCATCCGCTCGATCCCGACCCTGATGCTGTTCAAGGACGGCAAGCTGGCCTCGCAGAAGGTCGGTGCCGCCCCCAAGAGCGACCTGTCGCGCTGGATCTCGGCTGCGGTCTGATCCTTCGGGAAGCTCTGTGATATAAAGGAAGGCCCGCCCTCATCGAGGGCGGGCCTTCGTCGTTTCAGCCTATTGTCCTTGTCACTTCGCGCGGTTGTCGAGCGCGAAGGAGCCGGGGCCGGCGAAGAACAGATAGAAGAAGATGAAGCAGAACAGCAGCGCCGGCTCGCCGCCGTTCAGGAGCGGGTAGAAGCCCTTCGGAGCGTGCCCGATCCAATAGGCGAAAGCCATCAGCCCCGAGAGGATGAAGGCGACCGGCCGGCTCAGGAGGCCGATGGCGAGCAGGGCGCCGCCGGCGACTTCGAGGATGGCGGCATACCAAGTCAGCGCGAAGGCAGCCGGCATCCCCCAGGACGGAGGCTGCGGAAAGCCGAACAATTTCTGGGTGCCGTGCGTCAGGAAGGTCAGCGCCGTGACGATGCGCAGCAATGCGAGCGCGTGGGGCGCGTAGCGGTTCAGGGAGTTGAGAGCCTGCATGGGCGGGTTGCCTTCCGTCCGGTTCGAATTGGACTAATTTGCTAAGTGATTGGGTTTGCTGGCGAAGAAGTCTTCTCCGCCGCCCTGCGCTTGTCCCCATGCAAGCAAGGCCGATCAAGTCACGTTTCCGTTTGCAGTGCAGCAAAGTTACAGGGCGGCAAATCCGCAACAGCGATGGGCTTCGTTCACCATTGCGGACAATTCGCCGGAATCGGGCTTAACCACCCCTTAAAAGCGCCATGTTTGAATCCTGTCTGGAAATCGCCGGGCTACGGATCGCAGCGCGGTGGCGGGGCCTGAACGGGGCGGGATGAACGACCGGTCGAAACGAGGCGGTGAGCGGCGCGAGCCGTCCTTCGAGCGTGCGCGCGACGATTACGAGCGCGACGACGGCGATCTGCGCCTCTCGGCCGAGGACCGCCCCTATCGCGGAGGAGCAAACCGGGTGGCACCGCGCCAGCAACCGCGCCGCCAGCAGAACGAGCGCAGCAAGGGTGGCCGCAAGCCGCGCCGCAAGCGTGGCTCCTTCCTCGGTCGCATCTTCTACTGGGGCGTCGTCATGGGGCTGTGGGCGGTGCTCGCCGTCGGCGGCGTCGTCGCCTATCACGCCGCGCAATTGCCGCCGATCGACCAGCTCACCGTGCCGAAGCGGCCGCCGAACATCGCGATCCTCGCGGCCGACGGCACGTTGCTCGCCAATCGCGGCGAGACCGGCGGACGCACCATCACTCTCGGCGAGGTGCCGCCCTATCTGCCGAAGGCCTTCGTCGCGATCGAAGACCGGCGCTTCTACGAGCATTTCGGCATCGACCCGATCGGCCTCGGCCGCGCCATCGTCAACAACCTGACCAAACGCGGCGGCGTCCAGGGCGGCTCGACCCTGACCCAGCAGCTCGCCAAGAACCTGTTCCTGACGCAGGAGCGCACGGCAGCGCGCAAGATCCAGGAAGCGATCCTCTCGCTCTGGCTGGAGCGGACCTACACCAAGGACCAGATTCTCGAACTCTATCTCAACCGGGTCTATTTCGGCTCGGGCGCCTATGGCGTCGAGGCGGCGGCGCAGCGCTATTTCAACAAGTCGGCCCGTTCGGTCTCGATCGCCGAGGCGGCGATGCTCGCCGGCCTCGTCCAGGCACCCTCGCGCCTCGCGCCGAACCGCAATCCCGAGGCCGCCGAGAAGCGGGCCCAGCTGGTGATCTCGGCGATGGCCGAGCAAGGGCTGATCTCGCAGGCCTCGGCCAAGACCGCGCTTGGCGCGCCGGCCGAAGTGCCCGAGCGCGTCGGTGCCGGCTCGGTCAACTATGCCGCCGACTATGTCATGGACGTGCTCGACGACTTCGTCGGTGCGATCGAGGGCGACGTCACCGTGCTGACCACGATCGACACCAGGCTGCAAGGCTCGGCCGAGACGATCCTGGTCGAGGCGCTCTCGGCGCAGGGCGCCAAGCTCAACGCCTCGCAGGGCGCGGTGGTCTCGCTGGCGCCGGACGGGGCGATCCGTGCCCTGATCGGCGGGCGCGACTACACCAAGAGCCAGTTCAACCGCGCCACGGCCGCGCATCGCCAGCCGGGCTCGTCCTTCAAGCCCTTCGTCTATCTCACCGCGCTCGAGAAGGGCATGACCCCGGATACGATCCGCGACGATTCCCCGGTCTCGATCAAGGGCTGGGAGCCGGAGAACTATTCGCGCACCTTCCGCGGCCCGGTGACGCTGCAGACCGCCTTCGCCCATTCGCTCAACACGGTGGTGGCGCGCCTGATCCAGGAGGTGACGCCGCGCGAGGTCGTGCGCACGGCCCAGCGCCTCGGCGTGAACTCGTCCCTGCAGGCCAACCCGTCGCTGGCGCTCGGCACCTCGGAGGTGACGCCGCTGGAGATGACCGCCGCCTATGCGACCTTCGCCAATGGCGGCCAGTCGGTGCTCCCCTATGTCATCCGCGAGGTGAAATCGACCAGCGGCAAGGTCGTCTACGCCCGCAAGGCCAATAATTTCGGCCCGGTGATCCAGCCGCAGACGCTCTCGATGATGAATTCGATGTTCCACGCGGTGATGACGAGCGGCACCGGCAGCAAGGTCAACCTTCCCGGCTGGGAGGTCGGCGGCAAGTCGGGCACGACGCAGGACTATCGCGACGCCTGGTTCGTCGGCTTCACCGGGCGCCTGGTCACGGCCGTCTGGGTCGGCAACGACGACAACTCGACGATGAAGCGCGTCACCGGGGCCGGCCTGCCGGCCGAGATCTGGGGCAAGTACATGAAGGCAGCCCATGCCGGCCAGCAACCGATCCAGCTGCCGGGCGGACTGTGGCAGTCGGCGCCGAAGTCGATCTTCGATGGCGGCGAGCCGGTCGCCGGCGTCGCGCCCTCGCCGCGAACGCAGCCAGCCGCCTCGGGCGACCGCGCCTGGACGCCGCCGGCTCCGCAGGAGAAGAACTTCTTCGAGCGCCTGTTCGGCGGTTGACGCCTTACGTCCCGCGCGGCTTGGCGCGGGTCGTGGGCGCCGCCGCGGCGGGATCATCCGGCCAGGAATGGCGCGGATAGCGCCCTTTCATCTCGCTCTTCACCGCAGCCCAGGAGCCGCGCCAGAAGCCTGGCAGGTCACGCGTCACCTGGATCGGCCGGTGCGCCGGCGAGAGCAGCTCCAGCACGAGCGGCACGCGCCCGCCGGCGAGCGAGGGATGCTGCGCCAGCCCGTAGAGCTCCTGCACCCGGACCGAAATGGTCGGCCCGGCCTCGGCGCCGTAGTCGACGGCGAGCTGCGAGCCGGTCGGCGCCGTAAAATGCGTCGGCGCCTCCGCGTCGAGCCGCCGCTTCAGCTCCCAGGGCAGCAAGGTCGACAGCGCAGCGTCGAGATCCCCCGGCGTGATCGCTGCCAGAGAGGTCCGACCGGCGATGTGCGGCGCGAGCCAATCCAGAGCGGTCTTTGCAAGGCCGCTATCGGACAGGTCCGGCCAGCCGGCATCCTCTCCTTCGGCGGTGCGCAGGAAGGCGACGCGCTCGCGCAATTGCGCCTGCGCCTTGCTCCAGGGCAGCATCTCGATGCCGAGTGCCGCGACACCCTTCGCCAGCACCTCCGCATTCTCCGCCGAGGCTTCGACCGGCAAGGGTCGCTCGGCCAGCACCAGCGAACCGTATTTGCGCGCGGCGCGAGCCCGCAACGCCCGTGACTGCCGGTCGAACACGGTCTCGTTGCGCTCGGACAGGGCGATCCGGATCAGGCCGGAGGCGGCTAGCGCAGCAATCTCGGCTTCGCTGATCGCGACGGCGCTGAGGATGCGGGCCTGCTGGGCGCTTCCTGTCATCTCGCCGACGACGAGATAGGGCTCGCGTGCCAGCCTCTGGCCGGGTTCAAGCGCCGCGCCGCGGCCGTTAGCGAGCAGGTACTGGCCGGAGCCCGGCTGGCGCGCCTTGGCGACACGGTCGGGGAAGGCGAGGCCGAGCAGGAAGCCGGGTGAGAGCGGCTGCTCCGCGCCGGCCTTCACCTTGCTCGCCGCCTGCCTGGCCCAGCCCTCGGCGAGGCGGCGCATGTCGGCCGCGCGGCCGCCGCGCTCGCGCCCGAAGCGCTCCAGCCGCTCGGCGAGATCGATCGCATCGCCCCCGAGCCCGCGCTCGACCAGCAGCGCTGCCAGCAGGGCCGCCGGCTCGCTTTGGCGATGATGCGCGGCGCCGACCACCATATGGGCCAGCCGCGGCGGCAGCGGCAGGCCCTGCAGCGCCTTGCCGTCCTCGGTGATGCGCCCGTCCTGGTCGAGCGCATCGAGGTCGCCCAGCAGCGTTCGCGCCTCCTTCAGCGCCGGCGCCGGCGGCGGATCGAGGAAGGCGAGCGTTGTCGGATCGGAGACGCCCCAGGCGGCGCAGTCAAGCAGCAACGGCGCGAGATCGGCCGAGAGGATTTCCGGCCGGGCAAAGGCTTCGAGCGCGCCATTCGCCGCCTCCTCCCAGAGCCGGTAGCAGATCCCGGGCTCGGTCCGGCCAGCGCGGCCGCGGCGCTGGTCGCAAGCCGCCCGGCTGGCGCGTTGGGTGACGAGACGGGTAACGCCGATATCGGGCTCGTAGAGCGGCACCCGGGCGAGGCCGGAATCGATCACCACGCGCACGCCCTCGATCGTCAGCGAGGTCTCGGCGATCGAGGTCGCCAGCACGACCTTGCGCCTGCCCTTGGGCGCCGGCAGCACGGCGCGGTCCTGCTCGGCCTGGTCAAGCGCGCCATAGAGCGGCGCGATCTCGATGGATGCATCGCGGATCTTCTCGCGCAGGCGCTCCTCGACCCGGCGGATCTCGCCCTGGCCGGGCAGGAAGACCAGCAGCGAGCCGGCCTGCTCGTTCAGCGCCTGCAGCACGGCCTCGCTGACCTGATCCTCGATCCGCTTCAGCGGGTCGCGGCCGAGATAGCGTGTCTCGACCGGATAGGCCCGGCCTTCGCTCTCGATCACGGGGGCGTCGCCCAGGAGCCTTGCCACGCGTGCGCCGTCCAATGTCGCCGACATCACTAGGATGCGCAGGTCCTCACGCAGGCCGGCCTGCGCGTCGAGCGCCAGCGCCAGCCCGAAATCGGCATCGAGCGAACGCTCGTGGAACTCGTCGAACAGCACCGCGGCGACGCCGTCGAGCGCGGGATCGTCGAGGATCATCCGGGCGAAGACGCCCTCGGTGACGACCTCGATCCGCGTCTTCGGCCCGATCTTGGAGCCGAGCCGGACGCGCAGGCCGACCGTCTCGCCGACGCGCTCGCCCAATGTCTGCGCCATGCGATTGGCCGCGCCGCGCGCTGCCAGGCGCCGCGGTTCCAGCACGATCAGCTTGCCGCCTTTAGCCCAAGGCTCGTCGAGCAGCGCGAGCGGCACGCGCGTGGTCTTGCCGGCGCCGGGTGGGGCGACGAGCACGGCATTCGGCGTCTCGCGCAGGGCCCCGGCGAGGGCATCGAGAACCGCGTCGATCGGAAGGTTTGTGTCGAAGGCGCGCATGCGCCTGCGATGTGGCGCAGGCGGCGCGGTCGCGCAAGCCGCCTCAGGCCGCCTGCCGCAGCCCGACCTCGAACGGCGTCATGCTGACGGCGCCCGCCTTCACCGAGACCAGCGTGTTGCAGGGCAGCGCCTGCCAGCAATCGCGGGCGGCGTCGACCGGCTCGGAGGCGATCACGACCGCATCGCCGCGATCGCAGACATAGAGCGTCGGCGGCCGCGGGTCGGAGGACCAGCGCACCGCATGGACCGTCTCGCCATCGGCGAGCGCGGCAGCACAGCGCAAGGGCTCCCTGACGCCGGCCTCCTGCATCAGCGCGAGGGCGTCGCCGAGGGCTCCCGCCAGCGCATCGCCAGGCGTAGCGCCCTCGGCGATGCGAGCCAGCGCCAGCAGGAACAGCGCTTCCGAATCGGTGGTGCCGACGCGGGCGTCATAGAGCGCGTCCGGGATCAGGCTTTCGAGCCGGCGCTTGATCACGGCGTAGCCGCCGATCTGGCCGTTATGCATGAACAGGTGCCGGCCATGGACGAAAGGGTGGCAGTTCGCCCGCGTCGAGGCGGTGCCGGTGGCGGCGCGCACATGCGCGAAGAAGAGGTGCGAGCGCACCAGGCGCGCGATCGAGAGCAGGTTCTCGTCCGACCAGGCCGGTCTGATCTCGCGATATTGGCCGGGCTCGGCCCGCTCGCCATACCAGCCCACGCCGAAGCCGTCGCCATTGGTGCCGGTCTTGGCCTCTTCGGCATGCAGCGACTGGTGGATCAGCGAATGGCAGGGCGAGGCGATGAGGTCCTCGAGGAAGACCGGGACGCCGGTATAGGCGAGGAAACGGCACATGGTGGTCCCGAATCAGCTGCGGGCGGGACGCCGCAGGAGAAGATTATTCCATGAGAATGAATGCCGGCATAATGGTGGCGGTCGCCCGGTTGTCGCTCCCATAGCCTTGCTATAACCGTCGCAGCGATGGGGTGACGATGTCCCGCGGCAAGCGGGCGGGGAAGGGCCGTTTCTGATGCTGACGAAGCTTGCCGGCGCGGCGCTCCTGTTTGCCCTGCTCCCTGAGGCCGCCTTCGCCGCCGGCGACATTGGCGGCGCGACGATGGGTGCCGCCTGGGCCATGCCCTTCGCCGGCATGCTGCTCTCGATCGCGCTCGGGCCGATCCTGTTCCCGCATTTCTGGGAGCTGAACTACGGCAAGTTCGCCGCCTTCTGGGCCGTGCTGGTGATGGTGCCGCTCGTCCTGTTCCGCGGCTTCGACCCGGCGCTCGGCGCGCTGCTGCACACCGCGCTGCTGGAATACATTCCCTTCATCATCCTGCTGTTCGCGCTGTTCACCATCGCCGGCGGCATCCTGATCACCGGCAATCTGCACGGCACCCCGGCGACGAACACGGTGCTGCTCGCGATCGGCACGCTGATGGCGAGCTTCGTCGGCACCACCGGCGCCTCGATCATCATGATCCGCCCGGTCCTGCGGGCGAATGACGACCGGCGCTTCAACGTCCATGTCGTCGTCTTCTTCATCTTCCTGGTCTCGAACATCGGCGGATCGCTGACGCCGCTCGGCGACCCGCCGCTCTTCCTCGGTTTCCTGCGCGGCGTCTCCTTCTTCTGGACGACGACGCATCTGCTGCCGGAGACGCTGTTCGCGGTCGCCGTCCTGCTCGCTCTGTTCTACGCGCTCGACAGCTATTTCTTCCGCAAGGAGGAGAACTATCCGCCGCTGCGTGATCCGACGCCCGACCGCGCCATCAAGCTGTTCGGCAAGGTCAATATCCTGCTGCTCGGCGGCGTCATCCTCGCCATCCTGATGTCGGCGAACTGGAAGCCGGGCGTCGTCTTCGACATCCATGGCGTCCATGTCGAACTGCAGAACGTCGTGCGCGACCTTGTGCTGCTCGGGCTGGCAGGACTGTCGCTCATGCTGACGCCGAAGCCGGTGCGCGCCGGCAACGAGTTCAGCTGGGGGCCGATCAAGGAGGTCGCCAAGCTCTTCGCCGGCATCTTCGCCTGCATCATCCCGGTGCTGGCGATGCTCCAGGCCGGCCGGAACGGTGCCTTCGCCCCGCTGGTCGCCCTCGTCAGCAATTCTGACGGCAGCAACAACAACGTCGCCTATTTCTGGCTGACCGGCGGCCTGTCGTCCTTCCTCGACAATGCGCCGACCTACCTCGTCTTCTTCGAGCTCGCCGGTGGCAATGCGCAGGCTTTGATGACCACCGGTGCCCTGACGCTGACCGCGATCTCGGCCGGCGCCGTCTTCATGGGCGCCAACTCCTACATCGGCAACGCCCCCAACTTCATGGTCTATGCCATCGCCAAGGACCGGAAGGTCGCGATGCCGAGCTTCTTCGGCTACATGCTCTGGTCGGGCGCTATCCTGATCCCGCTCTTCCTATTGCAGACGCTGATCTTCTTCCGCTGAGGCGTGTCGTTCCGGGACGCCGCGCAGCGGCGGGCCCGGAACCCAGAACCGATGCCCTTAGTCACGAGGGCTGGGAAAGCGAAGCACTCCGTCCGGGACCGGTATCGGCTCTGGGTTCCGGGCTCGGCCTTCGGCCGCCCCGGAATGACGGCGCGGTTCCTTCACGGGCCGAGTTAGTCTAGACCGCGGCTTCCGAAGGAAACCCCGATGCCCCTGCGCACCGACACGCTGGCGATGACCGCCGTCCTCGCCATGCTGACGGCGCTCGGTCCGCTCTCGACCGATTTCTATTTGCCCTCCCTGCCCGAGATCGCCCGCGTGATGGGTACCGATTTCGCCGGCGCGCAGGCGACGCTCTCGGCCTTCCTGTTCGGCTATGCCGCCGGCCAGATCATCTGGGGTCCGCTCTCGGACCGACTCGGCCGCCGTCCGGTGCTGATGATCGGCCTTGGCCTGTTCATCGCGACCACGCTCGCCTGCGCCTTCGCGCCCTCGATCGAGGCGTTGATCGGTGCCCGCTTCGCCCAAGCGGTCGGGGCGTCCGGGCCGATCGTGCTCGGCCGTGCCATGGTGCGCGACCTCTATGAGGGGCCGCGCGCGGGCAGCGAGCTCGCCCGGATGGGCATGATCATGGGCCTCGTTCCGGCGATCGCGCCCGTCCTCGGCGGCCTGCTGCAGAACGCCTTCGGCTGGCGCTCGACCTTCCTGGCCTCGCTCGTCTTCGCGCTCACCATGCTCGCCATCATCGTGACGATCATGCCGGAGACGCTGCGCCAACGCTCGCCCGACGGCCTGTCGCTGCCGGCGATCTTCCGCGGCTACCGGCTGCTGCTGCGCAACCCGGCCTACCGCGTCTATGTCGCCCTGACCTCGCTCGCCTATGCCGGCCTCTTCGCCTTCATCTCCGGCTCGTCCTTCGTGCTGATGGGGGTCTACGGCCTGTCGGCGCCGGCCTATGGCCTGTCCTTCGGCTGCGCCGTGCTCGGCTTCATCCTCGGCACGATCATCGCGCAGCGCCTGGTCGGCCGCCGCGGCCTCGACGGCGTGATCGGGCTCGGCGTCGTCTGCCTCGCCGCCGGCGGGCTCGCCATGCTGGCCGGCGTCGCCACCGGCTTCGGCGGGCCGTTCGGGGTCGTCGCGCCGATGGCGCTCTATGCCTGCGGCATCGGGCTCGTCATGCCGCAAGCCCAGGCTTCGGCGATGATGCCGTTCCCGGACCGGGCCGGCGCGGCTTCTTCGCTGACCGGCCTGTGCCAGATGCTGCTCGCGGCCTGCGTCGGCCTGCTGGTCGGCCACCTGCTCAAGGGCACCGCGCTGCCTTTGCCGATCGTGATGTCGCTGATCGGCGTAGCGACGCTGATCCTCTTCCATGCCAGCGCCGCAATCCGCGCCGGCAAGCCCTGAGCCTCAGTTCCCCATCCGGTCGCGCCATTGCCGCTCGCCCTGCATGCAGGAGATGCGCGGCGGCTTGGCCTGCGCCTTCTGGATCAGGGCCTCGGAGCCGGAGGCCGGCATCTCGGCGATCTCGCGCACCAGCTTCGTCCTGGTCGCATCGACGAACTGATGGCGCTCGCGGATCGGGATCACGAAGGCGCCGACGCCGGTGACGACGCAGTCCTCATAGTAGACGTCGAGATTGTCGATATCGAAATAGCTCGCCTGCTTCAGCATGACCGGCAGGCCATTGATGGAGATGCCCTTGTCGCGCGCCGCGTCGCGTGCGGCGGTCACGGGGCGCCCGTCATTGTTGGCGCCGTCGCCGGAGATGTCGATGACGCGGCGCAGTGGCGCGACATTGCTCTTCTCGAGCAGGGCGACGGCAAGGTCGATCGCGCCGGAGATCGAGGTGCGCCGGCCCCGCCGGGTCGGGGCCTCGCCGAGCTCCTCGGCGAAGGCGATCGCCGATTGCGGCGTCTCGATCACTGTCCAGGGCCGGACGATGTGCTGGAAATCGCCGCCGGCCCATTCGAAATAGGTAACGGCGATCTTGCCGATCGCCCCCTTGGCGATGGCATCGTGCAGCTGTTTCGATCGAAACGCCTCGATATAGCCGTTGCGTTGCAGCGCGAGCTCGTCGAGGTCCATCGAATAGGAGACGTCGACCGCCAGCACCAGCGCGACGTCGACCTCCTCGGGTGGCGCAGCCGCTTGCTGAGCATCGGGGGCGGAGGCGGGCCAAGCCCCGGCGGCAGCGAGACAAAAGAGACCGAACAGCCAGCGCCGCATCGAAACCTCCATCATCTGTCGTCGAAGCGTGACGCCGAAAGGAGGCCGAGTTTCGGACGAAGGCAGGCTTCAAACGAATGTCGTCGAAGTCTGCGCCCGGTTTCGATTCGCGCAAAGCACGAAAACGCGAGTTCAAGCCGGAAAAATGAGCATCGACCTGGATAAGCCAGTACCCTGAAGGACTATCCGCGCCGGCGATCCTCGACGATGGCAAGGGCCGCCTGGAAGGCCTCCTCGACGCCGAGCGCCGAGGTGTCGAGCTGAACCGCATCCTCCGCCGCCTTGAGAGGCGCATCACCCCTGCCGGAATCCCTGGCGTCGCGCCGGCGGATGTCGGCCAGGATGCCATCCAGCGTCGCGGCCTCGCCCCGCCCCGCCAGTTCCTTGTGCCGGCGCGCGGCGCGGACCTCCGGCGTCGCGGTGACGAAGAGCTTCACGGTCGCATCCGGGCAGATCACCGTGCCGATGTCGCGCCCGTCGAGCACCGCGCCTTCTCCTGCCGCGGCGAAGCGGCGCTGCCGGTCGATCAGGGCACGCCTGACGGCAGGGATCGCCGCCACCACCGAGGCTGCCTCGCCGATCTCGCGCCCGCGCAGCCGCGATTCGTCGATTGCCGCATCGTCGAAGCCCGCGGCGCTCGCCGCAGCGGCCTGCACATCGTCGAGCGGCTCGCCCGCATCGAGCATGGTGCGGGCCACCATGCGGTAGAGCAGGCCGGTGTCGAGATAGGGCAGGCCGTAATGGGCGGCGAGCCGGCGCGCCAAGGTTCCCTTGCCGGAAGCCGCCGGCCCGTCGACGGCAATCACGAGCCGATCGGCCTGCTTGGCGGAGGAGGCTATCGGCTGGGCTGCGGGCACGATTCTCGTCTTTCGTCAGTGCTCTGGTGAAGGCTGAGTTCTAAAGCACGGGGCGCGCGGATGCGAAGCGGTTTTGCACCCGGTGTCGCCGGGTCGCGTCGCCGCCAAATCAATATTTGACAGCGACGCTTCGCCCGACTAACGGACGCCCCTGCTTTTTACGAACCCTGTATGAACTTGAAGGTCCGACGCCGTGGCGAAACCGGAACTTGGTACCAAGCGCGTTTGCCCGGTCACGGGCCGCAAATTCTACGATCTCGACAAGGATCCGATCGTCTCGCCCTATACTGGCCAGTCCTATCCGCGCTCGCTGTTCGAGCCGCAGGCCAAGGCTGCCGCCCCGGCGCCCAAGCCGGCCGATGACGAGGACGAGACGGAGGTCGCCGACGGCGCGGTCGAGCTCGTCTCGCTCGACGACGCCGATGCCGAGGCTGCCGAGAAGGAGCCGGTGGTCACCAGCGACGACGATATCGAGATCGAGGATGACGGCGTCGCCGGCGATGACGACGACACTTTCCTGGAAGAGGACGAGGAAGGCGACGACGATGTCTCCGACCTGATCGATGGCGACATCGAGGGTGACGAGGACGCCTGAGCGGCGCCAAAATCGCGTCAGATCGCGCTCCTGAAAAAAGCGCGACGATAACGTGACATCAGTGCTTGTGTCTTGGCGCAAGCTTGCCTATAGAGCGCTTCGTCGCTGCGGCGACGAGCGCGGACCGCCTCGAAAGAGCCTTCGGTCAGCGACGATTTCCCGGCCTTTCCCCAAGAAGGCCGGCCAAGTGGGGCCATAGCTCAGTTGGGAGAGCGCTTGAATGGCATTCAAGAGGTCGGCGGTTCGATTCCGCCTGGCTCCACCAAATCTCTTTTCATCGATCGTTGCATGAAGCTACAACCGGCCCCGATCGCGGCCGGTTCTTCTGTTTTGTTTTGCGCTGTTCCGCGCCGGGCTTCGTTGCCAGTCGGCCAGCAACATCTTTCACGGAGGCGGTCGCTACCGTGCGCTCACCGACATACGGCGCTCTGTCCGCGCATGGTGCAGGTCGAGGTCGGGCGCTCATCGGCTGACGGTACGTAGGTCGCCGCGCCATTCGACGGCACATAGGTCGATCCATCGCTTTGCATTGGATCGACGCCCGCCGACATGCCGGTGGCGGCACAACCGGCCAACAGCATGCAGCACACCGCCACGAAGAATTTTGTCATCAAGAACTCCTAACCGGCGTGATCCTGCCGGGATGCCTGAGCGAAGTCACCTGCAGCCCGTCCCATCCGGAGATTTTGATCTGCCCCATTTCCAGGCGCAGCCATTGGTCGATGCCTTGCCGTGTGCACCCTGCCCTCTCTGGCGCGCACGGGTCCACAATGGGAAGGTCCTTTTGAATTTCCGACGCAGTCAGGGATGATAATCCCATAAAAGCAATGGCACTCAAACTGTTTGTTCCAATCCGGGCCCAGTGCTCCGCCCAGATAGTGGGATAACGGCAGAATAATAATCTCCCGGGCAAACCGTTCTTTTTAAAAAACACTTCTCTTGACCATATGTGTCACCCAACGCCATCGTAAATGAACGGGGACGCTACTTGCGTACGCCCTCAGATCATTCATTCGATGCGAGGTGCGCGATGTCCAATGCCGGCCGCCAGCTCACGCTCAACCTGTTCATCTATCCCGGCGGCCATCACGAGGCCGCCTGGCGCTACAGGGAGTCGGAACCGGAGCGGGTACTCGACATCCGCTATTATCAGGAGCTGGCGCGGAAGGCAGAGGCCGCGAAGTTCGATGCGGTCTTCCTCGCCGACGGGCCGTCTTTGGCGGAGAATGTCCGGTATTCCTCCCGCGTTCGCCTGGAGCCGGTGACCTGGCTGACCGCGATCGCAGCGGCGACCGAAAAGATCGGTCTGATCGGCACGGCCTCGACCACCTATAACGAGCCCTACAACCTCGCCCGCCTCTTCGCCTCGCTCGACCATATCAGCGGCGGCCGCGCCGGCTGGAACATCGTCACGACAAGCGATGCCGGGGCCGCCCAAAATTTCGGGCTGCCCGAGCATCCACCGCATGGCGAACGCTATGAGAAGGCCCGCGAATTCCTCGATGTCGTCACCAGGCTCTGGGACAGCTGGGAGGACGACGCCCTCCTCGCCGATCCCCGGAGCGGCGTCTTCGCCGACGCCGACAAGGTCCATCGCATCGACCATGTCGGCAAGCATTACCGCGTCCGTGGTCCCCTCAACATTTCGCGCTCGCCGCAGGGACGGCCGGTCTATGTCCAGGCCGGGTCGTCGGAGGATGGCCGCTCCTTCGCGGCCCAGTTCGCCGAGGCGATCTTCACCGCGCACCAGACGCTGCAAAGCGCGCAGGAGTTCTATTCCGACATCAAGGCGCGCGCTGCCGCTCTCGGCCGCCGGCCGGAGCACCTGCGCATCCTGCCGGGGATCAGTCCCTTCCTCGGCTCGACGCAGGCCGAGGCGAAGCGGCTGGAGGAGGAGATCGACGATCTGATCCAGCCCGCCGCCTCGCTCGACCAGCTCAAGCGCCTGATCGGCGTCGACCTCAGCGGCTATGATCTCGACGGGCCCGTGCCCCGCCACATCATCGACATCAACGGGCCGAAGGGGCTGGCGAGCCGCTTCCAGCTCGTCGTCGACATCGTCGACCGCGAGAACCCGACCATCCGCCAGTTGATCCGGCGCCTTGCCGGCGCGCGCGGCCATCGCGTCGTCGTCGGCACGCCCGAGCATGTCGCGAACGAGATCCAGAGCTGGTTCGAGCAGGGCGCAGCAGACGGCTTCAACGTCATGCCGCCCTATCTCACCGGCGGCTTCGACCATTTCGTCGCCGAGGTCGTGCCGATCCTGCGCAAGCGCGACCTGTTCCGGCAGGAGTACTCCGGCACGACATTGCGCGACCATTTCGGACTGCCGCGGCCTGACAGCGGTTATGCCGAGGCCCGGCGCAAGAGCGCCTGAGGCGCCTGGCGTCCCTGCCCCCCTTCCCAATGCCCGACGCGGCGCGGGCCTCGCCCGCCAGCGATGACGCATGCCCAGAGGATATCAGATGAAGCTGACCTATCTCCTGCCCCTTGCAGCCGCCCTGCTGGCCGGCCCAGCCATAGCCCAGCCCCTGCCGGACAGCGCGCCGATCCCCGACCGCATTCCTCCGGGCACGACCTTGGTGATCGGCGATCCGCAGACCAGGGTCGCGCTCGCCCTGTCGGGAGAACTCGCCAAGCTGCCCTTCAAGGTCGAATGGGCCAACATCTCCGGCGGTCCGCAGACGATCGAAGCCTTCCGGGCCAAGGCGCTCGATATCGGCGCCGTCGCCGACATCCCGCCGATCCATGCGCAATGGACCGGCCTCGACGTCCGGATCGTCGCCGCCAAGTTCCGGCGCGACCCCGTCGGCCATCCGATCTATGTGATCGCCACGGCGCCCGGCTCGGGCATCGCCAAGCTCGCGGACATCAAGGGCCGCAAGATCGCCTTCAGCCCCGGCCAGGCCCAGGGCGCGCTGGTGCTGCGCGTGCTGAAGAAGCTGGGCCTCCGGCATGACGAAGTCCAGCTCGTCGAACTGCCGAGTGTCGGCGATGCCTATGTCAACGCGCTCGCCAGCAAGCTCGTCGACGCCGCGCCGATCGCCGAGGCGAACAAGCAGCGCTTCGTCCAGAACTACGAGCGCGACGGCGCCAGGGCGCTGCCACACGGCCTGCGCGACGATCCCGCCTATCTCTATGTGGTGAAATCCTCGCTGGAGGACCCCGGCAAGGCGGCGGCGGTTCGTGCCTATGTCCAGGCCTGGGGCCGCGCCACGAAATGGGTCGAGACCCATCCCGAGGAGTGGATCAAGGGCTACTACGTCAAGGACCAGGGGTTGAAGGCCGATTCCGGCCGCTTCCTGGTCGAATCGAACGGCGACCCCGATGTGCCGCTCGACTGGAACGGGGCGATCGAGCGCCAGCAGGAGACGATCGACCTCCTCGCCGCCGAGCTGAAGAAACCGGTGCTCAAGGCGGCCACGCTGTTCGACCGGCGCTTCGAGCAGGTCGCCGGCGCGGCCTATCAGGGAGAATGAGCATGGCCGATCTCTCGCTCACCGGCGGGCAGGGCGCCGTCGATCCCGCCTGGCTCAACTTCGCCCGCAGCCAGCCTGCTGCCACCGCCGAGACGCCGCGCCGCCGGCGCAAGCTCGGCCCTGGCCGTCCGATCCCCTATGGCGCCGCGCTCGGCCCCGCTTTGCTGCTGATCCTCTGGAGCATCGGCTCCGCGACCGGCTTCATCGACGACCGCATCCTCTCGGCGCCCTGGACGGTGGCGACCACCGGCTGGGAGCTGATCCAGGACGGACGCCTGCAGGAAAACCTCTGGACCTCGTTCCAGCGCTCCTTCTGGGGGCTGTTCTGGGGCATCGTCGCCGGCGCCTTGCTCGGCGTCATCGCCGGCCTCAGCCGAATCGGCGAATACCTCGTCGACGGCCCGATCCAGATCAAGCGCGCCATTCCGGCGCTGGCGCTGATCCCGCTGCTGATGCTCTGGTTCGGCATCGGCGAGGGCATGAAGGTGCTGACGATCGCGCTGATCACCTTCGCGCCGATCTATATCCAGACCCATGACGGCCTGCGCTCGACCGATGCCCGCTTCATTGAGCTGGCCGAAACGCTGGACCTCAGCAACGGCCAGTTCCTGCGCCATGTCGTGCTGCCGGCGGCGCTGCCCGGCTTCCTGCTCGGCCTGCGCTTCGGCGTCACCTATTCCTGGCTCGCCCTCGTCGTGGTCGAGCAGGTCAACGCCACCTCCGGCCTCGGCTACATGATCAATCTCGCCCGCACCTATGGCCAGACCGAGGTCATCATCCTCTGCCTCGCCGTCTATGCCGCGCTCGGCCTGAGCTCGGATTGGCTCGTCCGCTTCATCACCCGAAAGGCTCTGCCATGGCGCAAGATTCTGGCCGACTGAACCAGCCGCCGGTCGTCGAAGTCCGCGGCCTCACCCGCCGCTATGGCGAGCGCACCATCATCGACGGTGTCGACCTCGACATCGGCCGCGGCGAGTTCGTCGCTTTGCTCGGTCGCTCCGGCTCCGGCAAGAGCACCTTCCTGCGGGCGCTCGCCGGGCTCGACCATGGCGTGCCCGGCTCCGGCCGGCTCGGCACACCCGACGCGGTCTCGGTCGTCTTCCAGGATGCGCGCCTGCTGCCCTGGAAGAGCGTCGTCGACAATGTCTCGCTCGGGCTAAAGGGGCAAACGCCGCGCGAGCGCGCCCTGCACGCCCTCGCCGAGGTCGAGCTGACGGCGCGGGCGCGGGCCTGGCCGATGCAGCTCTCCGGCGGCGAGCAGCAGCGCGCGGCGCTGGCCCGCTCGCTGGTGCGCGAGCCGGAGCTGCTGCTGCTCGACGAGCCTTTCGGCGCGCTCGATGCGCTGACCCGCCTACGCATGCAGGCGCTCTTGCTCGATCTCTGCGCCCGCCATCGCCCGGCGGTGCTGCTCGTCACCCATGACGTTGACGAAGCGATCCATCTCGCCCAGCGCGTGCTGGTGCTCGATCAGGGCCGCTTCATCGTCGATCTCAAGGTCGAGCTGCCGGCCGAGGCGGGGCCACGGCAGCGCCGCTTCGCCGAGGTGCGCAGCGAGTTGCTGAGCAGCCTCGGCGTGACCCAGGAGGAGCTGCGCCGCGTCGCCTGAGAACGTGCGGCTACTTCTTGATCGCCGGACAGGCGCTCTGGGCGAGCGGGCGGAAGGCCTGGTCGCCGGGGATCGTGGCGACGAGGTCGTAGAGGTCCCATTCGCCCTTCGATTCCGCCGGCTTCTTGACCTGGAAGACGTAGAAGTCGTGCACCATGCGGCCGTCCTCGCGCAGCTTGGCGTTGCGGACAACGTCGTCCTCGATCGGCAATTCGCGCATCTTGGCGATCACCGTCTTGGCCTCGTCAGACTTCGCCGCAGCGACCGCCTTGAGATAGTGACGGACCGAGGAATAGACGCCGGCCTGGATCGCCGAGGGCACCGCGCCATGCGCCGTCTTGAAGCGCTCCGAGAAGGCGCGGGTACGCTCGTCGATGTTCCAGTAGAAGCCCTCGGTCAGGATCGTGCCCTGGGCCGAGGCGAGGCCGACGCTCTTCACGTCCATCGCGGTCAGGAAGAAGGCGACCAGCTTCTGCTTGTCCTGGCCGATGCCGAAATCGCGCGCCGTCTTGATCCCGGCGACGGTGTCGCCCCCGGCATTGGCGAGTGCGATCAGGTCGGCGCCCGAGCCCTGCGCCGTCAGGAGCTGCGAGGACAGATCGACCGCCGGGAAGGCGTGCCGGACCGAGCCGACATAGCTCCCACCCTTGGCGGTGACGAGGGTCTTGGCGTCGGCTTCGAGCTGGTGGCCGAGCGCGTAATCGGCGGTGACCAGATACCATTTTGTGCCGGGCTTGGTCAGGTGGTTGGCGATCCCTGCAACCTGGACATAGGTGTCCCACATCCACTGGACGACATGGTCGGGCTGACAGGCATCGCCGGTCAGTCGCGCGGTGCCACCGGGGAAGAGGCCGACGCGGTTCTTGTCCTTCAGCAGCGGCGGGATGGCGAGCTGCAGCGAGGCGTTCGACATGTCGGCGAGGACGTCGACGCCCTGCCTGTCGATCCATTCGCGCGCGATCGCCGAGCCGACATCGGCCTTGTTCTGGTGATCGGCCGAGACGACCTCGATCTTCATGCCCTGGCATTCGGCCTTCAGGCAGTCCTCGACTGCCATGCGGGCGGCGGTGATCGAGCCCTTGCCGGTGATGTCGGAGTAGACGCCGGACATGTCGGTCAGCACGCCGATCTTGACGGCGCCGTCCGAGATTTCGGCTGCGGCCGGCAGGGCGCCGAGCAACGCGGTGGCGATGGCGAGCGCCGAGACTAGACCCTTCATGTGAATTCCTCCCATGGTGTTTTCGTCGTTGCTAGCGGTCGTGCCAGTGCGCCATCGGCAGGCCGGCGGCCGGTGATCTGAAAGAGGGGATGCGGCTGCCGCGCAGGCTGCCGATATAGGCGGTGTTGAGATCGGGGCCGCCGAAGGTGATGCTGGCGAACCAGGGCGCGATCGTGCCGCCACAGGCGAGCATCAGTTCCGGCGTCGCCTCGTCGCGAGCAAAGGCCGCCATCAGAGCCTTGCCGGCTGCGCTGCCGCGATCGTCGTCGAGCAGGATGCGCAGATCGCCTTCGGGCGTGAGCGCGAAGATCCGGTCGAGCATCACATGCGTGCCCCAGAGATTGCCATGGGCGTCGAAGGCGATGCCGTCGATGAAGGCGCCATGGTCGCTCGGGCCGAAGATCTCGCGATCGGTCAGGCTGCCATCGGGCTGGACCCGCAATCGCGTCACCCGGCAGGCGCAGGTCTCGGCGACGTAGAGCCATTCCTCATTGGCATCGAGACGGATCTCGTTGGTGAAGGCGAAGCCATCAGCGACGATGCGCAGGCGTCCGCCATCATAGAGCGCAACATGGCCGTCGCGGACATTGGGGCTCATCGCCCGCATCCAGTTCCTGGTCCGGGTCGAGATCGTCAGCCAGATCCGGTCCTTGCTGTCGCGCAGCACGAAATTGACCTTGCCGATCGGCTGCCCGTCGATCGTATCGACCAGCACGCGTGTCTCGCCCGAGCGGGTCATCACCTCCAGCCGGTCGGTGCCGAAATTCGAGATCAGCACGTCGCCATTGCGGGCGAAGGCGAGGCCGTTCGGCAAGGTGCCGGAGACGAAGCGCGCCTCCTCGTCGGGGGCTTCGGCAAAGCCGCGGCTCGCCGTCTGCGTGATCAGCTGCTGCGTGCCGTCGGGCCGGATATGGACGACGCCGCCGCGCGCATCGGCGCTCCAGAGCGAGCCGTCGCGCTCGGCGAGGATGCATTCCGGCCGCTGCAGGCCTTCGCCGACATAGCGAAGAGTGGCCGGATCGACGACGAAGCCGTCGAGGGGGTTGGGGCGAGGCGACATCAGAAGTTCACGCGGTCGCCGCCCTTGAGGCCGAGCGTGGCGCGGGCCTCATCGGGCGTGGCGATCTCGTAGCCGAGCTCCTCGACGATGCGGCGGATCTTGGCAACCTGCTCGGCATTGGACGTGGCGAGCTTGCCCCTGCCGATGAACAGGCTGTCCTCGAGCCCGACGCGGACATTGCCGCCCAGCATCGCGGCCTGCGTGCAGAAGGCCATCTGATGGCGCCCGGCAGCGAGCACCGACCAGTGGTAATCCCGGCCGAAAAGCTTGTCGGCGGTGCGCTTCATGAACATCAGGTTGTCGAGATCGGCGCCGATGCCGCCGAGAATGCCGAAGATCAGTTGCAGGAAGACCGGCGGCCGGAACCAGCCGCGATCGAGGCAATGGGCGAGATTGTAGAGGTGGCCGACATCGTAGCATTCATGCTCGAACTTGGTGCCGTGGCCTTCGCCGAGCAGCTTGTAGATGCGCTCGATGTCGCCGAAGGTGTTGCGGAAGATGAAGTCCTTGGTGCCCGCGAGATAGGGCTGCTCCCAGGGATGTTTCCAGTCGCTGTACTTCTCCGCAAGGGGATGCAGCGCGAAGTTCATCGAGCCCATGTTGAGCGAGCACATCTCAGGCGCGGCCTTGAGCGGCGCGGCAAGGCGCTCCTCGACCGTCATGGTAAGGCCGCCGCCGGTGGTGATGTTCACGACCGCGTCGGTCGCTTGCTTGATCCGCGGCAGGAACTCCATGAACACCGCCGGGTCCGGCGTCGGGCGGCCGTCTTTGGGATCGCGCGCGTGCAGATGCAGGATCGCCGCGCCCGCCTCCGCCGCCGCGATCGCCTGGCTCGCGATCTCGTCCGGCGTGATCGGCAGATGCTCGGACATGGTCGGCGTGTGGATGCCGCCGGTGACGGCGCAGGTGATGATGATCTTGCTCATGGAGCTCTCCTTCGTCCCTGCGTTCAGACCGGTAGAATGGCGACTGCCCGCGTCCAGCCGGCCGAGCCGTTGCGGACCTTCACCGGCAGGCAGCTGATGGTGAAACCGGTCGCCGGCAGCGCTTCGAGATTGTGCAGCTTCTCGATCTGGCAATAGCCGGCCTCGCGCCCCGCCTTGTGGCCCTCCCAGATCAGCGAGGCGTCGCCGGTCTGCGCAAAGCGGTGGGCGGTGTGGCTGAACGGCGCATCCCAGCTCCAGCCATCGGTGCCGACCACCTTGATGCCCTGCCGCACCAGATGCAGCGTCGCCTCGCGGCCGAAGCCGCAACCGGAATCGACATAGTCGGCCTCGCCATAGCGAGCGCCGGCCCGCGTATTGGCGATGACGATCTCCAGCGGGCTGAGGGTATGGCCGATCCGCGCCAGCTCGGCGTCGATCTCGGCGGGAGTGACGACATGGCCATCCGGCAGATGGCGGAAGTCGAGCTTCACGCCCGGCCGCAGGAACCAGTCGAGCGGGCATTCGTCGATCCTGAGCGCCGGCGCGCCGCCATCCTGCGTCGGGTGATAGTGCCAGGGCGCATCGACATGGGTGCCGTTATGGGTCGAGATCGTCGCGAGCTCGACCGCCCAGCCCATGCCGTCCGGAAGCTGCTCGGGCTTAAGGCCCGGAAAGGCCGCTGCGATGTCCTTCGCCGTCGCCTCATGCGTGCGATAGTCGATTCTGACCTTCTGGAAGGGCGGATCGGCAGGAACGTCGTTCTCCAGCGGAATCGACAGATCGACGAGGCGGCCTGGCAGCATGCCGGTATGTCCTCCCGTGAGGATGTGTTCTCTGGAGTTCGAATTTGGACGAACGTCCGACCTATAGCAGGGCGCCATGTTTCTGGTAAGAGGGGAATCGCTGGATTCTGGAGGGCCCGATGTCCGCGATGCCGACGCGCGACCGCATTCTCGACGCTGCCGAGCGGCTTTTCGCCGAGCGCGGCGGCGCCGACGGCGCCTCGATGCGGGACCTTGCGGCCGCGGCCGGCGTGCGGCTCTCGCAGCTCAGCTATCATTTCGGCTCGAAGGAGGCGCTCTACCGTGCCGTCTTCGCCCGCCGGGCGCATGCCTTGGCGCTGGCGCGTGCCCAGGCGCTGGGCGAGGCCATGGCCCGGCCGGCATTGGACGTCCGCGAGATCGTCGCCGCCTTGATCGGCCCCTCCGTCCGCCAGCGCTTCAGCGAAGGGGTGCAGGGCGCGGCCTTCGCCATGATGACCGCCCGCGAAGCGATCGACCCGCGCGAGGCGGCGCGCGGCGTCGTGGCCGAGCATTTCGATCCGACCGCACGGCAATTCGTCGCGGCGCTGGGCAAGGCCTATCCGCAGGCACCGGAGGGCTCACTGGTCGACGCCTACCTGTTCATGGTCGGTGCGCTCGTCATGACCATGGCGGCCGGCGACCGCGCCGCCCGGCTCGACCAGCCACGCGAGGCGGTGCCGATCGTGGAGAATGCCGAGCAGCTGTTGCAGCGCCTGACAGAGTTCTGTGCCGCCGGCATCGACGGCCTGCTACGGGGCCGCTGAGCCGGCTTATCCAAGGGAAAGTGGATCAGATCATGCGCCGCGAGATCATCGAAGTCCCCGTCATCTCCGAGGCGATCCGCCGGCTCGGCGCTCCGACTTCGGCACTGGCGCGCGCCGGCGACCTGCTCTTCACCTGCGGCATGCCGCCTATCGACGTCACCACCGGCGATATCGTCGGCGGCGACATCGAGACGCAGACCCGCGCCGCCATGGAAGCGCTGGCCGTGACCCTGCGCCATGGCGGCGCCTCGCTCGACGCCGTCATCAAGGCGACGATCTTCGTCACCGATCCCGCCCTGATGGCCGGGGTCAACGCGGTCTACCGCACCTATTTCAGCGACGGCTTCCCGGCCCGGACCAGCGCCGCGATCCGGCCCTGGCCATTGCCCTTCGACATCGAGATCGAGTGCGTCGCCGCGATCGGCTGACTCCTATTGCCGCGACGGAGCCGCCATCTTCGCCAGGGCTGCATCGAGCAGCTCGACTGACGGCTCCAGCGGCTTCAGGCTCGCCGTATAGATCGCCACCGCCCGGACACGCCGGCCGGGGTAGATCTCGCCGACCAGCCGGCGATAGACCGCAAGCTGCGCCAGCGTCGAGACCGGCAGCGCGGCCGCATCCTGCGGCGCACGGGCAGCCGTCTTGAAATCGGCGATCAGCACCTCGTCGTCGCCGACCGAGAGCCGGTCGATCCGGCCTTGCACAGGCCGCTTGCTGCCATCGGCTAGGATAATCTCGCCGGCGAGCGGCACCTCGGCGAGGCTACCTTGCCCGAACAGGCCGCCGAACTCCGGTGCGGCGATCAGCGCGAGCGCGTCGTCGACGATCTTGCTGCGACGCTCCTCCGGCAAAGAGCCGCCACGCGCCTCCGCCAGCGCATGAGCCGTGCTGGCGCGGCGCTCGTGCGGCACCTCCGGCAGGACCTGCAGCAGCAGATGCGCGAGCCGGCCGGCCGCCGCCGCATTGGCGACGAAAGGTCCGTCATGCGGGCGCTCCTGCGCGTCGGCCGCAGACAGCGCGCTCGACGGACGCAGGGGCGGCGCAGGCTCTGCCTCCTCGGGTGCGGAACGCGTCAACCAGCCTGGCGGCGGGGCTGAAGTAGGGGCGGCAAGACTGTCCTCAGCCGCGGTCTCTCCCGGCTGGGAGACCATGAAGCGGCGAACCTCGCCGTCGCCATCGGGCGCGGGAACATCGCGCAGCCAGGGTTCGGAGCCGGCGAGGCCGAGTTCGGCCATGGCGTACCAGGAGCCTTCGGGCGCCTCGCCCTTGGCCTGCACGCCGCACAGAATCAAGCGCTCCTCGGCGCGGGTCAGCGCGACATAGAGCAGGCGGTGATGCTCCTCGACCATCTGCGCGACGATCGCATCCTTGGCGCGCCGCATCGCGGCGGGATCGTCCGCCCGCTTCGTCGGCCAGACCGGCACCTGCGCACCGCGCGGCGGCGCGACCGCCATAAGCTTGGGCAGGCGGCGCTCTCCGGGCGCGATGCCGAGATCGGCGAGGATGACGACCGGCGCCTCCAGCCCTTTCGAGCCGTGCACGGTCATCACCCGGACCTCGCCGGCGCTGGCCGAAAGATCGCGCTTCACCTGCGTCGCCACCGCACCGATATGATGCAGGAAGCCGGCGAGCGAGGGGCCATGGCGCCGCTCATGGTCGAGCGCGGCGCTGAGGAAGGCGTCGAGCGCATCGCCGGCTTCCGGGCCGAGGCGGGCAAGCGCGAGATTGCGCCCGCCGCCGGGACCGAGCAGCCCGGCGTAGAAGCGGAACGGACCGCAGCGACCCGCCTCTTCGGCGAGTTCGGTCAGGCGCGCCTCGATCGCGGCGTAGCGCGGTTCCGCCTGCGCCGCCTGGCGGAAGGCGTCGCGCAAGGAACCCTTCCGCTCCGGCGCGAGCCGCATCAGGTCGTCATCGTCGAGGCCGAAGAGCGGCGTCTTCAGCGTGATCGCCAGCGAAAGATCGTCCTGCGGCAGCAGAATCGCCCGCCCCAGCGCGACGAGATCCTCCACCGCCGGATGGTCGGCAAGCGTCAACCGGTCGCGGCCGGTGACGGGGACGCCGCGATCCTTCAGCGCCTTGACGATCGCCTCGAACAGCGCGCCGCGCTGGCGCAGCAGGATCATCACGTCGCCGGGCTTGAACGGCCGGCCGATATCGTCGCGGCCGGCCTCGCTCCAGCGCTTCAACACATCGGCGATGCGGGCGGCGAGCTTGACCAGGCCGGAGCGCCGCTCAGGTGCATCGACCGGCGTCGTCCAGGCATCGGGCTTCTCGCTGGAGTCATCGGCCGAGATCGGCCAGAGATCGACCGCGCCGATCGCGGCGCGCTTGACCGTGTCGTGGCGCTCGGGCCCGGCGCCGCCGTCGAAGACGAGGCCGCGCCAGTGCTCCTGCGGCGCGAACACCGCATCGACGGCACGCATGATGTCGGGCGCCGAGCGGAAGGAGGTGGTGAGGCTGATCGGCTCGAAGCGCTGGCCCGCCTCCTGGAGGCGCCGGCCGAGCAACCGCCTTTCCTCGCTGAAATGGGCGGGCGCCGCGCCTTGGAAACCGTAGATCGACTGCTTCTCGTCGCCGACGACGAAGACGGTTCGCGGCCGCACCTGCTCGCGCGCGCCCTCGCCGGCCGAGAACTCCTCGGCGAGGCGGCGCAGAATCGCCCATTGCGCCTCGCTGGTGTCCTGGGCTTCGTCGAGCAGGATGTGGTCGATGCCGGCGTCGAGCTTGTAGAGCGCCCAGGCCGGATCGACCCGGTCGAGCAGCGAACGCGCCTTGGCGATCAGATCGTCATAATCGAGCAGCGAGCGCTGCGCCTTCAGCCGGCGATAGGCGGCGAGGATATGCGTCACCAGCACGGCGAGCGCCGCGCTGCGCTCGCGTACTGCGATGGCATTGAGTTGGTCGATCGCGGTGGTCAGACAGGCGGCGAGCGCATCGAGCGCCGCGTCGAGATCGGCCGGCAGGGCGCTGTTGCCCTTGCCGCGGACATGCTGGGCGACATTGCCCTCGGCCGTGAGCAGGCCAGCGCGGCAGGCAGCGACCGGATCGATGCCCGGCGCATCCGAGAGCGCCAGCCGGATCGCGGCCGCCGCCTTGACGCGCGTCGCGCTGCCGGCCTCGAAAGCGGCGATCAACCGCTCGAGATCGGGCACGCCAACCAGTGCGTGCCGGAAGCGCTCGCGCACCGTCTCCGCCGTCAGCTCCGCTGCAATGCCGAGGAAGGCCGAGAGCCCCGCAACGATCTCCTCGGGCCGCCGCGCCCGCCCTTCCGCATCGCTGAACACGGCGCGCTGGTGCAGCGCCTCGCGCATGATCTGGTCGAAGGTGTCCTGCGCCGCGTGCTCGGCCATGAAGCGCAGCGCCCGCGCCTGCGGCCCGTCCGGATCGCTCTCGGCGGCGGCGAGCAGGTCGCGCCTGGCATCGCGCATTAGCTCGTCCTGGGCGAGGTCGTCGGCGACCTCGAAGCGCGGCGGGACATTGGCCTCGAAGGGCGCGCTTTGCAGCACGCGGGTACAGAAGGCGTGGATCGTCTCGATCTTGAGGCCGCCCGGCGTCTCGAGCGCCTGCGCGAACAGCCGCCGCGCCCGGCTGATGTCGCTCGCGGCCGGGAGCTTCCCCGTCAGCGCCGACAGCGCCGCCCACAGCACCGAGTCGGAGGCGACGGCCCAGATCGAGAGCGCCCGGAAGACCCGGTTCGACATGTTGGCGGCGGCGGCCTTGGTATAGGTGATGCAGAGCATGCGGCCCGGCGCGACGCCGTCGAGCAGCAGGCGCAGCACGCGGTTGACCAGCACATGGGTCTTGCCGGAGCCGGCATTGGCCGAGACCCAGGCGCTGAGATCGGGCTCGGCCGCCAGCGCCTGGTTGCGCCGGGTCTGCTCGGGAATGGTCCAGCCGGCGGGCGTCATGCCTCGTCTCCGGCATCGCCGCCGAGATCGGGCGCGGCCGACCATTCCTTGACCCGGGCGAGCTGGTCATAGGGGCTGGCATATTTGATGTAGGCCGGCGCCCGGCGCGAGAGCCAGGGCTCGCGGCCGGCGCGCAGCACCGAAAGATGGTCGAGCAACTGGACGAGATGGCGCGCGGTGACGTCGGCCTGCGCCTCGTCCTTGAACGACAGCTTCTTGTCCTTCTCCCAGCTCTTCGGATCGTGGTTCAGCCGAAGATAAAGCAGCGCCTCGACGGGTCCGGGCAGGATGTCCGGCGTAAAACCGTGGCGCAAAGCGAGCTCGGCTTCGAGCGTCAATTGCGGAGCAAAACCGAGGCGGACCTGCTCCTCGCTCGGCGGCGCGCCGGTCTTGAAATCGATGATGCGCAAGGCGCCCTCGCGCGTGATTTCGACGCGGTCGGCCCGGCCGGTGAGCAGGATCGAGGAGCCGTCGACCAGCGGGAACTCGCCTTGCGTATCGCGCTCGACCGCGACGCGGGCGAGGCCCGGCCGGCGCCTTTCCTCCCAGCCGAGGAAATTCTGCGCGATCAAAAGGAAGCGCGGCCACCAGAAGGCGCGGACCTCCGGCGTCTCGTCATAGGCGCGGAAGAAGCGCTCGCCGATCTCGATCAGGCTGCCGAGGGCGCCGGCGGGAATGTGCTCGGGATAGGTCTCGGCAAAGGTGCCGACGATGTCGTGCAGCAGCGAGCCGCGATCGGTCGCGCCGGGATCCTCGACCAGCTCCGGCAGGGCGTCGAGCCTGAGGATCTTGCGGGCATAGACGGCATAGGGATCGCGATAGAGCGTCTCGACCTCGGTGACGCTGAGCCGCTTCGGCTGCAGATGCGCAGGCGGATAGGGTTTTGGCCGGGGCACCGGCAGGAGATCGGCGGGCTTGCCGAGCAGCCCGGCCCAGGCGGTGAGATCACGCCCTCGCGCCTCTGCGGCCATCCAGGCGTCAGGCGGCGCCACCGCCTTGAGCCGCTGCCAGAAACGCGAAGGGATCGTCTCGGCTTCGCCGGCCTTGCGGGCGCGGGTCAGCGTCACCTTGCCGGCGAGCGCCGCCGCGACGAAGTCATGCGCGGTCTGGCCGATGCGTCGTTCCGGCGGCGAAAGACCGAGCTCGGCTCGCATCGGCCGGTTGATGAAGGAATCGGTCTCAGTCGCCGGCGGCCAGACGCTCTCGATCAAACCACCGAGCACGACATGCTCGGCTTCGAGCAGGCGGGCTTCGAGCAGGCCCCAGATCTTGACGCGGGGATGGCCGGGATCGCGGCGCTGCACGACGCGCTCGCCGATCAGGCCTTCGAGAATGGCGATCCAGTCGCGGGCGCGGCCCTCGCCGGGCGCCTCCGGCAAGGCGGCGTCGAGATCGTCGAAGAGCGCGGCAAGCGCCTCGCCATCCGGACCGCGCCAGGCGAGGATCGCGCCGGCCTCGTCGCCACTCAGTTTTTCGACGGCGCGGCGGGCCTGCGCCGCGATCTCGCGCAGTTCGGGCGCAGGACTGGCCAAGGCCGCGACGAACGGGGCGAGCGCGTCTTCTAGCGCGGCGAGGACCTCTTCGGCCGCGCCGACATCCTCGTCTGTCAGCTTGCGGCGCGGGCGCGGCGCATAGGTCGCCTCGCGCAGCTCCGGCATCGTCTCGAAGGCGCGGCGCAGGCCGGCGAAACCCGGACCGACGGATTCGCCACGCCAGCAGCCGATCTCCAACGCCGCCGCGCCCTGCCGCAAGCGCGCTTCCGTCAGGCCGAGCCGGCAGAGCGGATGGGCCAGCAGCGCCACGAGGCTCGCCGGCGAGAGCTCGCTTTCGACCGCATCGAGCGCCAGCCGGAGCAGGGCGCCGGCGGGCCAGCGGCCGAGCGGCAAGCCGGCGGAATCATCGGCCTGGATGCCCCAGCGCCCGAGCTCGACCGCCACGCGCTCGGCGAGGCCGCGATCCGGCGTGATCAGCGCGGCACGGGCGCCGGGCTGCTCCAGCACTTCGCGCAAGGCCAGGGCTGCGACCAGCGCCTCCTCGCGCTCGTCGGCTGCTTCGACGATGCGTAAGCCGTCGAGTGCCCCGGCAGCAAGTGGCGCAGCGCCGGCCCAGTCATCGGTGATCGATGCTGGCAGCAAAGCGCGCCGCAGCAAGTCGCGGCGGAGAGCCAAGGCAGGCGAGGGCTCGGCAAGGGTGACGACCTCGTCGCGGCTCGCGCCGATCTCGTCGAGCAGGCGATGCAGCGCCGCTTGCGGATGCGATGGCGCCGGCTCCTGGACGATGGCGCGCCAGCCCTGTTCCGAAAGCCCCTCATCGAGATCGGGCAGGACGACGGCGCCATTCGGGGCGCGGGCGAGCGCAGCGAGCAGGCGGGCCGTCGCCGGCACCGTACCGGTCGAGCCCGCCGCGATCACCGGCCCGTGGAAATCGCCGGCGAGCAGACGCTCGCGCTCGGCCGCGAGCATGCGGTTGCGGAACTCGGCCGGATCGCACTCGGCCCGCTGTTCCAGGATCGCTGGCCAGGCTTGCGCGATGATGTCGAGGAAGCGGGCATTGAACTGCCAGATCTCGTCGAAGCGGGCGGCATCGAGCCCTTTCAGCCGCGACGCCGAGACGCCCTCGGTCTGCAATTGGTCGAGCAGATGGGCGAGGTCGCCGGCCAGCCCCCAGGCCTCGGCCAAGGTCGCCGGCATCAGCGACGGCTCGGCCGGGTCGAGCTTGAGATGCCGGCGATTGGCGGTGCGACCCCAGGCCGAGATCAGCGTCGTCAGGATGAAGCGGCGGCGGAGCGGATCGATCGGTGCGAGCCGCTGCAAAGCGAGGGCATCGCCTGCACCGGCGATCAACGCGGTTTCGGCCTCGTCGACATCGCCAAGCGGAACAATGCGCGGTAACAGCAGCGGCCGGCCGCCGAGCTTTTCCGACAGGATCGTGCCGAAGGCCCGCGCCGCGCGCTGGGTCGGCAGGTAGAGCGTGGTGCGCGACAGGGCAGTGGGATCGCCTGGATCATAAGCCCGGCCGAAGCGGCCGGCGATCAGTGCTTCGGCGAGCACGGAGAGAAAGGGCGCGCCGGCCGGGATGCTGAACAGGGTGAGCCCGGCCATCGCGGCTCACCCGCCCTGGTGTGCGGCGTAGGCCTGCTCCGCCAGCGGGATCGCCTCGGGCGTGCCGACATGGAGCCAGCGCCCGTCGAGCAGGTGACCGAAGAGGGTTCCCCTGGCGATGCAGCGATCGAACAGCAGGTTGAGCGAGAAAGGCCCCTCCGGCGTATCGGCGAAAAGCTCGGGCTTGATGATCGCGACGCCGGCATAGACGTAAGGTGCAACAGCTGCTTTTCCACGCCTTGCCAGCATGCCGGCCTCGTCGCGGAAGAAATCGCCGGCGCCATCGAAGCCGACACTGCTCTCGCGCTCGGCAAGCAGCAGCAGCATGTCCATGCGCTCCGCATCCCAGGCGGCTGCCATGGCGGCGAGATTCGATGCGCCGGTTTCGCTCCAGAGCGAGTCGGAATTGACGTGGAAGAAGGGCTCCGCTCCGAGCAGCGGCAGCGCCTTCTTCACGCCACCGCCGGTTTCGAGCAGGACGTCGCGCTCGTCGGAGATGGCGATCTTCGGGCGCGTGCGCCCGGCGACGCGCGCCTCGATCTGCTCGGCGAGATAGTGGACATTGACCACGGCCTCCTCGACCCCCGCCTCGGCCAGACGGTCGAGCGCATGGTCGAGCATGGTCTTGCCGGCGATCGCCACCAGCGGCTTCGGCAGCGTATCGGTGATCGGGCGCATGCGCTTGCCAAGCCCAGCGGCGAGCACCATGGCCCGGCGGATCGGCGGCGAACTGGTCTGCATGACGTGAACGAATCTCCCGCCGGCCAAGACTGCTACATCAGCCATGGCCGGCGCGATTGCTCAAGTGCGGCAACAGCTCAGAGGAAACTAGCGATCTCCTCCAGCGGCTTCTTGCCGATCGCCGGGACGACGCAGCCCTCCGCGGGATAGCCGACGACCAGCAGAATCAGCGCCTTCTCATTGTCGGGCCGGCCGCAGAGCTGGTTGAGGAAGTTCATCGGCGCCGGCGTATGCGTCAGCGTCGCCAGGCCGGCCTGATGCAGCGAGGCGATCAGGAAGCCGGCGGCGATGCCGACCGATTCCGGCACATAGTAGTGCTTCACCTTGCGGCCATCGGCGTCATAGCCCCAGCGCTGGGCGAAGATCGCGATCAGCCAGGGCGCGGTGTCGAGGAAGGGCTTGTGCTCGTCGGTGCCGAGATGGGCGAGCGCACCGAGCCATTCCTCACCGGCGCGGCCGGCATAGAATTCACGCTCTTCTTCCTCCGCCCCCTCGCGAATCTTTGTCTTGAGCTCGGGATCGGAAATGCAGACGAAGGTCCAGGGCTGCTGGTTGGCGCCGGAGGGCGCCGTGCCGGCGGTCGCGACGGCCGCCTCGATCACCTCGCGCGGCACCGGCCTGTCGGAATAATCGCGCACCGTGCGGCGCGTCCTCATCGTCTCCAGGAACTTGAGCGCCTGTGCCTTCATCTCCTCCTCGGGCAGGCCCTGGAAGGCGAGCGGCATGGTGACATAGGCGTTCATCGATTTCCTCCTGACAGCTTCTTGCGGGCACTGCTGCTTGCACAATAGACCATCCCGGCGCGCAGCCCTATGGTCCCGGCCATGACGAACGACAGCTCACAGCTCAAGCCCGGCGACCACCTCTTCCTGGTCGATGGCTCGAACTTCATCTTCCGCGCCTATTTCCAGTCGATCAACCAGGACCGGAAATACAATGCCCGCTCGGACGGGCTGCCCTCCGGCGCGGTCCGATTGTTCGCGACGAAGCTGTTCCAGTTCGTGCGCGAGGGCGTGCTCGGGGTGAAGCCGACCCATCTCGCCATCGTCTTCGACAAGAGTGAGAACTCCTTCCGCAAGGAGATCTACCCGGCCTACAAGGGCAACCGCTCCGATCCGCCGCCGGACCTGATCCCGCAATTCCCGCTGATGCGCGATGCGGTGCGTGCCTTCGGTCTGATCCCGGTCGAGCAGGACATCTACGAGGCCGACGACCTGATCGCGACCTATGCCAGGCAGGCACGCGAGGCCGGCGCCGACGTGCTGATCGTCTCGGCCGACAAGGACCTGATGCAGCTCGTGCGGCCGGGCGTCGCCATGTACGACCCGGCCTCCGGCGATGCCAAGAAGGGCGCCGGCTTCAGGCCGGAGCGGCGCATCGGCGAGCCCGAGGTGGTCGAATATTTCGGCGTCACGCCCGACAAGGTCACCGACGTCCAGGCGCTCGCCGGCGACGCCACCGACAATGTCCCGGGCGCGCCCGGCATCGGCATCAAGACGGCGGCGCAGCTGATCGGCGAGTATGGCGACCTCGAAACGCTGCTGAAGCGCGCCGGCGAGATCAAGCAGCCCAAGCGCCGGGAGACGCTGACCAACCCCGAGGTGGTCGAGAAGGTCCGCATCTCGCACAAGCTCGTCACGCTGGTCGAGGACGTGCCGGTCGAGACGCCTGTCGGCGAACTGACGCTGAACCAGCCCGATCCAGCCAAGCTGATCGCCTTCCTCAAGGCGATGGAGTTCACCACCATCACCAAGCGCGCGGCCGAGGCCTATGAGGCCGATGTCGGCGCGATCGATGCCGATCCCGACCTCGCCCCGGGCGGCGCCCGCGCCGCCGAGCTCAAGGCGCTCTATGCCGAGACGGACACGCCGGTCGTTGGAGCGGCCGTGGCGGTCGCGACAGATGGCGGCACGACCGTGGTGGCCGCCGCGACGGTCGAGGGCAAGGCTGCCCCCGCCGCCGATGGCTGGATGCGCCCGGCCGATCTCGCCGCAGCACGCAAGGATGCGGCGATCACGGCCAAGATCGACCATTCCGCTTACGAATGCGTCCGTACGGTCGCCGACCTCTCGCGCTGGATCGGCTGGGCCTATGAGGCCGGCCAGGTCGCGCTCGACACCGAGACCAATTCGCTCGACGTGATGCAGGCCGACCTGATCGGCATCTCGCTCGCGGTCGCGCCGGGCAAGGCCTGCTATATCCCACTGCAGCACCGCGCCGGCGACGGGTTGTTCGATTCAGGCCTGCTCGAAGGCCAGATCCCGCTCGACCAGGCGCTGACCGAGCTGAAGCCGCTGCTCGCCGATCCCGGCGTGCTCAAGATCGGGCAGAACCTCAAATACGACATAGCCGTGTTCAATCGGCATGGCGTCGAGGTCGGCCCGATCGACGACACCATGCTGATCTCCTATGCGCTCGATGCCGGCAATGGCGGGCAGGGCATGGACCGGCTCTCCGAGCTGCATCTCGGCCACAAGCCGATCGCCTATTCGGAGGTCGCCGGCACCGGCAAGAGCCAGGTCACCTTCGACAAGGTGCCGCTCGACAAGGCGACCGCCTATGCCGCCGAGGATGCAGACGTCACGCTCAGGCTCTGGCTGGCGCTGAAGCCGCGCCTCGTTTCCGAGCGCAAGACCACGGTCTACGAGACGATGGAGCGCCCGCTCGTGCCGGTGCTGGTCAGGATGGAGCGGCGCGGCATCGCGATCGACCGGCAGATCCTGTCGCGACTGTCAGGCGAGTTCGCCCAGTCGCTGGCGCGGCTGGAGGACGAGATCCATACGCTCGCCGGCGAGAAATTCACAATCGGCAGCCCCAAGCAGCTCGGCGACATCCTGTTCGGCAAGATGGGCCTGCCCGGCGCCAAGAAGACCGCGACCGGGCAATGGGCGACCGGCGCCGGCGTGCTCGAGGACCTTGCCGAACAGGGCAACGAACTGCCGGCGCGCATCCTCGACTGGCGCCAGCTCGCCAAGCTGAAATCGACCTATACCGACTCGCTGCCCACTTACGTGAACCCGCAAACCCACCGGGTCCATACGTCCTACGCCCTGGCTGCGACCACCACGGGCCGGCTCTCCTCCTCCGAGCCGAACCTGCAGAACATCCCGATCCGCACCGAGGCCGGCCGCAAGATCAGGACCGCCTTCGTCGCCGAGAAGGGCCACAAGCTGGTCTCGGCCGACTATAGCCAGATCGAGCTGCGCATCCTCGCCCACATGGCCGACATTCCGCAGCTCAGGCAGGCCTTCGCCGATGGCGTCGACATCCATGCGATGACGGCCTCCGAGATGTTCGGCGTGCCGGTCCAGGGCATGCCGAGCGAGGTGCGCCGGCGCGCCAAGGCGATCAATTTCGGCATCATCTACGGGATTTCGGCCTTCGGCCTCGCCAATCAGCTCGGCATCTCCCGCGAGGAGGCCAGCGCCTATATCCGCAAGTATTTCGAGCGCTTCCCCGGCATCCGCGACTATATGGACCAGGCCCGCACCACCGTGCGCGCCAAGGGCGCGGTCGAGACGATCTTCGGCCGCGTCTGCCATTTCCCGGCGGTCGCCTCGAAGAATCCGTCCGAGCGCGCCTTCGTCGAGCGCCAGGCGATCAACGCGCCGATCCAGGGCTCGGCCTCGGACATCATCCGCCGGGCGATGATCCGCATGGAGGATGCGCTCGCCACCGCCAAGCTCGATGCGCGCATGCTGCTGCAGGTGCATGACGAGTTGGTCTTCGAGGTGCCGGAGGGCCAGGTCGAGGCGGCCCTGCCGGTGATCCGCAAGGTCATGGTCGAGGCGCCGCAGCCGGCAGTGCAGCTCAAGGTGCCGCTCGTCGTCGACGCGCGCGCAGCCGACAACTGGGACGAGGCGCACTAACCTTACGGCCGGGAACCCTCGCCTGGTTGAGGCGTTGAGCTTTGCGCCATGCGTTCGGCATGGCATCGTTCATTGCCGGTACAAAGGAGGCGTTTGATGGCCGCAACCAGTTCCACCGCAAAGCGACAGGCCGCGGCCTCGGTCAAACGCGCCAAGGACGAAGTCGCTGAGGCCGCCTCGGACACCGCCGAGCGCGCGCGCCGCGCCGGCCGCCGCGTCAAGGACGAGGCGGACGAGATCGAGGCCAGCGTGGCGCGCGGCGCCGAGGACCTCGCCGCGACGGTCAGCGAGAAGCTGAAATCGGTCGGCGTCGACACCGACCGAATGGTAGAGATCGCGCGCGAGCAGGCCGGCGACCTGGAAGAGCTGATAATCCGCGAGATCCGCGAGCGGCCCCTGCGGGCGCTCGGCCTGGCAGCCGCGGTCGGGCTGTTCGTCGGCTTCCTGTCGGCGCGCTGACCATGCTGGGGGGGCTGACCGGTCTGGTCACGCGCGAGGTCGGCGGCGTCGTGCGCCGCAACGTCACGGTCGTCGCGCTCTATATGCTGGCCGGCGTGCTGGCGGCCGGCGCCGTGGGCTATGCGCTGAATGCGCTGCATACGGTGCTGACGCTGCATTACGGTGCGATCACCGCCAGCCTGTCGATCGCCGGGGGACTGCTGTTCGCGTCACTGCTGATGCTCGGCATCGCGCTCTATGTGAAGAGCCGGCCGCGCCCGAACCGGCGCCTCGCCGCCGCGGTGGCGGCAGCGCCGATCGCGGCATCGCTGGTCGGCAACCGCAAGCTCGGCTGGCGCGCCGGATTGGTCGGCGGCGTGGTGCTTCTCGGCCTCATCCTCGGACGGCAATTCGCGCAAGGCGACGACGACGCTGAAACCTAGGTCGAATTCGCCCTGAGCCGGCGGTCTTTCCGCAGCCGGTTCGCGGTAACGTGTCTTTTTACCTTGGGCGATCGGATTTCAGCGTCTATTCAAGGCGGCAATGAATGCCCAGCTGAAGCTCCGTCCACGCTGGCTCTCGCCGGGACTGCCCTTGCTCGGTACGCGCCGCTACACCGCATCCTCGGCTGCGATCGCGATCCTCGTGGTCGCTGCCGCCGTCCTGATCGCCGGCTGGATCAACGTCCAGGCCGACGAGGCCTCGAAGCTGGTCTCGCGCTCGATCGACATCCGTGAACGCAGCGAACGCTTCCTCAGCAACGTCCTCGATACCGAGACGGGGCAGCGCGGCTTCCTGCTCACTGGCGACGAGCAATACCTCGAGCCCTACAACGACAGCCATACCAAGTTGCTGCCGAGCCTGGATGAGATCGAACGCCTCGTCGCCTACAGTTCGACCCAGACCGAACGGGTGAAGCGGGCCCGCGCCGTCACCACACGCAAGCTCGCCGAGATGACCGAGACCGTCGGGCTGATGCGCACCGGCAAGCGCAGCGAAGCAACTGCCCTGGTGAGCCGCGGCGCCGGCAATCGCCTCACCCAGGAGCTGCGCGACATCGTCGGCGAAATCCAGCTCGAGGAGAATCACCGCCTCACCGCCAGCACCCGTCGCGAGGCCCGTCGCCGTGTCCTGGCCAGCGCCGGCATCCTGGTCGCGCTCGCAGGTCTCTGCTTCGCCGCCTGGCTGCAATTGCGGGTGCGGCATCGACGCGCCGTCACGCTGTCGAGTTCGAATGCCGAGCTGGAGCGCAAGGTCGGCGAGCGCACGCGCCAGCTCGAGAATGAGCGGCTGCGCATCGAGGCGCTGCTGCGCGACGTCAACCATCGCGTCGGCAACAATTTGGCGATGGTCTCGGCGCTGCTCAACGTCCAGAGCCGGCAGACGCGCGAGCCTGCCGTGAAGCAGGCGCTGGCCCAGGCGCAATCGCGCATCCAGGCGATCGCCGCGGGGCAGCGCCGCCTGCGGCTCGACATCGAGGCGGACGAGATCGAGGCCCGGCCCTATCTGGAGGACCTGCTGGCCGAGATCGGCAAGGCGGCGGAAGGCAAGCCGATCGAGATCG
Source organism: Methylobacterium sp. (assembly GCA_013823325.1). Classification (GTDB taxonomy): domain Bacteria; phylum Pseudomonadota; class Alphaproteobacteria; order Rhizobiales; family Beijerinckiaceae; genus Allobosea; species Allobosea vestrisii. The sequence continues at coordinate 36,409 of PNLY01000011.1, read as the reverse complement.
GACTGGCGATGGACGCGATCCGCCTGCCCGGCCGCGACGCCGTCTCCTTTGTCGTCGTCATCAACGAGCTGGTGACCAACGCGATCAAGCATGCCTTTCCAGACGGTGCCGCCGGCAAGATCACGATCCGGCTGGCACGCACGCCCGAGGAGAATCTCGTTCTCTCCGTCGAAGATGATGGCATCGGCATGCCGGAGGACCAGCAGACGGCGGGGCTCGGCAAATCGGTGATCAATGCGCTGCTGCGCAGCATGCGAGCCGATATGGAGATTGCGCCGCTGTCGGCCGGCGCTGCGCGGCCCGGCACCCGCGTCGCCGTCACCTTCCCGAAACGAGAGCAGCCGGCAGAGGAAGAAGCGGCCGAATAGTAGCCCTCAGCCCTTGTTCACGGCCTTGGAGACGAAGCGGCCGAGCTCGTCGGCCGAGAACGGCTTGCGCACGAAGCGCACGTCGCGCAGTTCGGGCGGAACCTCGCTCGGCGCAGATCCCGAGACAAACGCCAGCGGCGTGCCCTTGGCGCGCAGGCTGGCCGCGACGGCGAAGGTCTTGCCGCCGACGACGTCGATATCGAGCAAAGCGCAGTCGAGCGGCTGATCGGCGGCGCGTCGCGCCTGGGACACCGATTCGACCACGATCAACTCGGCGTTGCCACCGAGCTCTTCGCTCAGGGCACTCTCGATATCCATCGCGATGAAGGGGTCGTCCTCGACGATGAGGACCCGAATACCGGCCATGAGACCCAGATCACCTTCCAACTTCACGACTACACCCCAAGCTGTTGCCTGCTTGTGAGCTTCATGAACGCCTGCTTGGTCGGCCTTGTTCCGTTCTGAGCCGGATTGTCCGCCTCGAACCCTTCAAATTCAACTCAAATTGGCTGGGTATGGTTAGGAAAACGTAAGTATCCAGCTCAGCGTCGCCGTGGCGAGCGGACGAGGCTGAGCTCGAAGGCGGTGACGCCGAGGGCGACATTGGCGCCGCGCTGGATGGGGAGGGCCCGCGGCACCAGCCGGACATCGCCGTCATGGCTGCCGGTCAGCGCGACTTCGCCCGGCTTGCGGGCATAGGGGCCGGAGAGGACGCCCAGGGGAGAGCGCGCGTATGGGCCGTAGACCCGCCAGGCGAGCAGGCTGCGCCCGACCATCTTGGCGTCGAGGCCGAACCCGCGAATCACCCCGGTATAGGTCTGCAGCGGCCCACGCCGAGGCCGGAACCGGCAATCGAGCGGCTTCTGCGTGGCGACGGCCTGGGCGAGGCCGGCCCCGATCGTGCAGGTCAGGCGCCCGGCCGGCGCACCGCTCTGCGCCAGAGCCGGAGCTGCGGACAGGCTCGCGCCGGCGGCCAGGGCAAGCATTGCGATCAGACGTGTCATTCAGTTTCTCCTGCGCCCTACCCGCCGCAGCGACTCGCAGCCGGCTTCTCCAAATCGGCTCCCGCCTCGAAACCGCACCAAAGCGCCGCAATCACTCCATAGTTCCTAAATAATCCGGAACCTCAATCCGGTGCTTGCGTTGACGGGAACTGACCAGTGGACGCGCGAATGCAAAAGCAAGGACGGACCATCCCGGTGCAGATCTTCCCCACTCCCAAGCTGGCGCGTGATCTTCCGCCATTCTGGGAGCTCGAACAACTTCTGCGCGAGGGTTTCGACCATGATTCGGCGCTGGCCGAGCTGGCCCATCGACGCGAGAACTGGTCGAACGGTAGGCGTTCGCCGCCGGCCGCGGCGCAGTCCGACGCGCCGGACGGCGTCTTCACGATCGCGTCATAGGTTTTCACCGGGATCATTGGCAGAAGCGGCTCGAAGCCGCCCTGCGCTGTTGAATGTCGACATGAAGATGATTGGCGTGGGCAGCATCCGAGCCCGGGCCGAGGACGGTCATGAAGGCACCGCAAGCCGATTGGCGGACGCCGTCCAGGAAACGGCTCTGCTCCAGGCCCTTCGGCTGTTCGACCGACACGGCCACTCCGCCCTGCTTCTCCTCGCCGAGCTGAAAAGAGAAGATGTCGAGCGCTTTTCCCGTGGCATGCTCGCTGAGCTGCCCTTGCGCCTGACGATTGCGTCGCCGGCATTCATGCCCGCCGCCGACATGTAGTGCCGTCAACTCCCGTCCGAACGCTCCCCGCGCCAAAGGCTGCAGGCTGGTGTCGAGCCAGAGCGAGACCGCCCGCGCGAGTTCGCAGCTCACTGTCGGCGGCGGCAGCAGCCTCACCTGGCCGGGGCCATCGGCCGTCCGTACCGCCAGCGCCTCGACCACGACCGGATCGTCCACGCGGCAACCCTCCGGCTCGGGTTTTGCGCCCGATGGAGCCGGACGAATCCGGTTCCCAGCCACGCCTGCGAGCATTCGCATGCAGGCGCTATCCTGCGTCACGACGATGGGCTTCTCCACCGGCGACGTGGCCGGCGGAGCCGAAACAGGCTTTTGCAAGGACGCGGGGCGTGGCGGAGGCCGCGGCGCGCTCCCCGGCTGCGCTTCACGGCTGCGCGCGTGTTCGGCGCCGGTCAGCCCGGCGGCGACGATGACGAATACCCAACACCCCCGCCCTATGAGCCAGCGTCGACGCATAGGTTCAGCCGACAGCCGTGAACAGGACCGTGAGCGAGGCCGCGACGATCAGCGCCGCCAGCAGAGCCATGGACATGACCGATCTCCTTCGCATCGCCCGGGCCGGGGCAACGCGAGGGATGGCCGATTTGTTCCCGGTCACCTCGATCGGCGGGTCAGGCAGCCTTGCGGCCGGCGCGCCGATCGAAGAACAGCGCCTGGCTGATCGCAGCCTTCACCGCTTCCGGCTGGAACGGCTTGGTGATCAGGAAGGCCGGCTCCGGACGGTCACCGGTAAGCAGCCGCTCGGGATAGGCGGTGATGAAGATCACCGGCACCTCGATCGCACTGAGGATCTCGTTGACCGCCTCGAGGCCGGAGCTGCCATCGGCGAGCTGGATGTCGGCCAGCACCAGGCCCGGCCGCTTCTTGGCGACCAGCGCGATCGCCTCGCGATGCGTCCTGGCGACGCCGGTGACCCTGTGGCCGAGCTCCTCAACCATGGTCTCGATGTCGAGGGCGATGATCGGTTCGTCCTCGATGATCAGCACGTCGGTGGCAACCTGCTCGGCGATCTCCTGGCCGGCCGTCTGGACGAGAGCGGCTGCGTCGCTGCTGGAGATGTTCATGACCTGGGCGACCTCCTCGATAGGAAAGCCCTCGACCGTCCGCAGCAGGAAGGCCTGGCGCGAACGCGGCGTCAACGCGTCGAGATTGCGCTCGGCGGCGGAACGTTCGGCTTCGGGCGCCGGGGCCTGGGTGTTGAGCCCCACCGACGACCACATCTGCAGGAACAGCCGGTAGAGGCCGACCCGCGGGCCGAGCTCGCGCGGGAAGGTGCCGGGATCGGCGATCAGCGCTTCCAGCGTAGCGACGACATAGGCGTCTCCGCCCGCCTGGGTTCCGCTCAGCGCGCGGGCGAAGCGGCGTAGATACGGCAAATGCGGTGCAATTTCAGTGGCGATCGACATCTTGCTATCCCCCACGAGTCCAGCCCGATCGGCTTTCAACGCAAGCTGATCGGGTCGGGCTCTATCCAAAATCGAGAGACGGATTCACCGACCGGGCTTCCGATCCAGCGAGATCCGGCTCCAACCAAAGTTGCTGGAGAAGAGCACTCAAGTCCCTGTTATGACAAGAAAATTATTTTTTGTTCCCGAAGGAACCTTTTGTTTTCGGCCTCGTTATTGTGCCGAATGAAGGTGCGTTTCGGGGCAGTCGCGCGCAAGCGTGTCAACGAGCGTGCGTGGCGTGGTTGGGTGTGATCGGCGGCACTGTCGGCATGCCAATGGAGCGAGGGATCATGAATCTGATGAATGCCGATCCGCCCGAAGCGGCCAAAGCCGAGCCGGACGACGAGATGATGCTCGACCCGCGCGTGCAGGAATCGATCGGCCGGTCCCTCAAGGCGCATTATGATGATCTGATCAATGCGCCGGTTCCCGACCGGTTCCTGGTGCTGCTGGCCCAGCTCGAAGACACCGAACGGCGCCTGAAGTCTGGAGGCGGCTCTGATGAGCGCAGCTGACTTCAAGGACGGGCTGATCGCCGAGATTCCGAATCTGCGCGCGTTCGCAGCGTCGCTCTCGGGCTCGATGCAGCTTGCCGACGACCTGGTTCAGGACACGCTGCTCAAGGCCTGGGGTAACGCCGAGAAGTTCCAGCCCGGCACCAGCCTGCGGGCCTGGCTCTTCACCATCCTGCGCAACACCTATTACTCGCTCTACCGCAAGCGCGGGCGGGAAGTACAGGACAGCGAAGGCACCTATGCCGACCGGCTCGCGACCCATGGCAACCAGGAGAGTCATCTCGACCTCGCCGATTTCCGCAAGGCGCTGGCCAAGCTCCCCGAGGAGCAGCGCGAGGTCCTGATCATGGTCGGTGCCACCGGGCTGTCCTATGAGGAGACCGCCGAGATCTGCGGCGTCGCGATCGGCACGATCAAGAGCCGCGTCAACCGGGCACGCGCCAAGCTGGCGGAGCTCCTGTCCATCGGCGGCGTCGACGATCTCGGCCCCGATCGCCGGATCACCGCGGCCGTCCAGCGCGCCGGACCTGAAACCGTCGGCAGCTAGAGCAGGATGCGAAAAGTGGGAACCGGTTTTCGCAGAAATCCTGCTCTAAATTATTGCAATCGATCACATTTTATGATTCTGGATCGGTTCGATCCAGAATCATCGTGATCTGATGGCCCTCTCGCTGTTCAGGACGGTCCGCGGCCGCCTGCTGGCACTGATGGTCGCGATCGTCCTGCCGATCGCCTGCCTGACGGCGGCGGCGGCGGTTGCGACCTATCGGACCGTGTTCGAGGCGATCGAGACCTCGCAGATGCGCGCGGCGGACGACTTCGCTGTGCGCGCCCGCGTCTGGTATCGCGGCGCTCTGCGCTCGCTCGTCGCCAGCGCCGCGACGATCCGGGCTGTCTCGCCACCACCGGATATGTGCGACCGCATCGCCGAGAAGGCGCTCGCCGCGGTCTCGGGCTATGAGGCCGTGCTGCTGCGGGTGGGTGGCCGGCCAGACTGCGTCGGCAGGCTCGACGGCAGCATCCCGCCCGGCGAACTCACCGCTGTCGCCGATCAGCTCGCCACGCGCCCCCCCATCAAGCTGTGGGGCGGCACCGAATTCACGAAAGCCCGCTACGGCCAGGTCACGATCGCGGGCCGCTCCTTCCTCGCCATCTACAGCGAGTTCGACGGAGGCGACGCGCTCCTGCTCAGCAAGCCCGATCCGCTCGACGACACCTTCGACCTCGGCAGCAGCGACAAGGGCATGATGGCGGCACTGCTGCGACGCGGCGGCGACGTCGTGGTTGCGCGCGGCGGCGCACAGGCCGACGCCTCGTGGCTTCCCAGGGCCGAGACCGTGCCCGATCAGGCCGCGCACTGGTCCGCGCCGAGCCGCGGCGGGCCGAGCCGCACCTATGCCGCCCGGATGGTGGCCGAACCTGAACTCTATGTCGTGGTGAGCTTCGACGGCACGGCCGAGCAGGCCGCAAAGACGCAATTCTATACCCTGCTGCTCGCGCCGTTGCTGACCCTCACCCTGCTCGGGCTCGTCTACATGAAGGCGATCGATCAGCATTGCGTGCGCTGGCTGCGCGGCATCGAGACGACGGCCCGAGCCCGCTCCACCTCGGCCAGCGCCCGCGTCCCGCTCTCGGACGAGATGCCGCGCGATATCCGCAGCGTCGCCGAGGCCTTCAACGCGATGGTCGACGAGCAGGAGGTGCGTCAGAGCAAGCTCAGGCTCGCGCTCGACGACAATCGTTTCCTGGTTCGCGAGTTGCATCACCGGGTCAAGAACAGCCTGCAGGTGGTGCAGAGCTATATCGGACTCGCCAAGCGCAACCACCAAGGCGAGGCACGGATGGCGCTCTCCGACGCGGAGTGCCGCGTCCACGTGCTCTCGGCCGCCTATCGCTTCACCCTTGCCGATGGCGAGATGCAGCCGGTGCGGATCGACCTCTTCCTCGACGATGTCGTCGCCATGGTCTCCAGCTTGATCCTCGCCCGTGGCCAGCGGCTGGAAAGCCGCATCGAGACGCAGGCCGCCCTACCGATCGACCGGATCATCCCGCTCGGCTTTCTGATCGTCGACGTGGTCAGCCGGGCGCTGCGCGCCGCCCCCGGCATCGGCCTCGAACTCGCCGTGACCGCGGCCGGCGACGGCATCATCGACATTGCCATCAGCACGGACCGTGACACCACCCAGATCGCGCCGCCGCGCCTGTTCGCCGGTCTGCTGATGCAGATCGAGGCGATCGAGATCAGCCCCCCGCAGGGGCGTAGCCTCGGCGTCTGGCGCCTGAGCCACGGCGCTCCGCGCCGGAACGACGCGATTCAGCCCGGCCCATCCGCCGGCGTGATCGCGACGCCGACGCTGAGCCCGAGGAAGGCGCCGGCCGGCCCGACATAGCTCCCGGCCACCGGCGAGGCGTCTTCCGGTACCCGCGCGACCGCGACCCGCAGCAATTGCCGGTCGGCGACGAGGTCGTTGGTCGGATCGAATTCGACCCAGCCGTCATTGGGGATGAAGACATCGGCCCAGGCGTGGGTCAGCCCGGCCACGGACGTCATCCCCGCACCTTCCGGCGAGCGCTCGTGGATGTAACCGGTGACGAAACGCGCGGCGAAGCCGAGCCGGCGCGCCAGCTCGATGAACAGCCAAGCATAGTCGCGGCAGGAACCCGCTCCCATCCGCAGCGTGTCGAGCGGATGCTGGGTGCCTTCATCGAAGCGCACCGCATAGTGCAGGCTGGCATAGATCTCATGCGCCAAAGCGCGCAGCAGATGACCGCCATTGAGCCGGGTTCGGAACGCCTGCAGCCAGGCGTCGAGCGCACCATCGGGATCGGCGGCGGCGAGGTCGAGATAAGGCTGGAGCACGGCGCGCTCGGCCGGTGTATAGCTGATCTCGGAGCTCTCGATGTCGGGCTCGACCTTGGTGCGGGGCAGGGCCGAACCGAAGCGCTGGATGACGAGCTCGCTGACGATCTCGAGCGTATCCGAAGCACCGGCGAAGCTCGCCATAGCGACGGGATTGCCATAGGCGTCGTGCATCCAGCGCAGGCTCGCCTGCGGCGAGATCGCGATCGCCGTATCGATGACGCGCAGATCGAAGGAATCGCGCGGCCGCAGCATCAACCGGTGCGGGCCGAAGACGACCGGTTCGGCATAGCGATAAGTCGTCGCGTGGCGAATGCGCAGATACATCTGGTCCCCAGCCGGTTCATCATACCTCACCGTCACGGAAAAAGCCGCCTCGCGGCGGCTTTGCTGATCAGGCGGATGAACTACGCGCGAGCGGCGGATCGGTTCCGCCGAACGCATTTCGAGCGACGCGGGAAACGGTTCGCGTAAAGACAACGCGGCGGGGTAAAGCTCAACGCAGGACGGTGTTGCCCTTGAGGCTGGCCTCGCGCTGCGAGGTCGGGACGACGCGGTGAGCGAAGTCGCGGCGCATCTCGGCGGGATTGACCGCGGCGAACTGGACGTCGGCCGGGGCGCCGCGCTGGAGCTTGGCCTGGGCCACCGCTTCCGAGCTCTCGCCGAAGCCGTTCTGGAACGAGGCGCCCATGGTCAGGGCGCTCACGACCAGCGCCATGCCGCCGAAGAAGGTGGCAGCGCGCTTGAAGGGGGCAAGGCTGGCGGTGGTCATCTTCGCTCTCCCGGTTCGTGTGGTCGCTCTTGAAAGGCGGAACGGCTTCTCAACCCGTCTGGCCGGGAATTGTTCCGCTTTGGGCGGAAATCGCGGCGATCCCGATTCTTTCTCAAGCGGCCGAGCTGTCATTGGCGGCTTCGCGTCGACGGAACAGGCGCCAGAGCGACCGGGTCAGGCGCTTCGTGGTCAGATGCGCACCGGCCTCGCGCTTCTCGAAGGTGATCTTGCGCTCGTGGAAATCCTCGAGGCCCGGCCGATGCCCGACGCTGATGATCGTCGCATAGGAGAGCTCGCTCTCGATCAGCCCGAGCAGCGAATCCTGGCTGGCCTCGTCGAGTGCCGACGTCGCCTCGTCCATGATGATGATGTCGGGCTTCTGGATCAGCAGCCGCGCAAAGGCGATACGCTGACGCTCGCCGCCGGACAGGGTCTGGTCCCACCGCTCTTTTTCGTCGAGTCGTTGGCCGAGCGAGGCGAGCCCGCAGCGTTTCAGCGCATCCCTGACCGTGTCGTCGTCGACGCGGCTCTCGGCTTCCGGATAGAGCAGCACGTCGCGCAGCGTGCCGATCGGCAGATAGGGCTTCTGCGGCACGAAGGCGATGCGCTTGCCCGGCGGCAGCTTGATCGAGCCTGCGCCCCAGGGCCAGAGGCCGGCAATCGCCCGGATCAGCGTGCTCTTGCCCGAGCCGCTCTCGCCGGCGACCAGCACCTTCTCGCCCGCCGCGATCACGATCGACGCATCGGCGATGACGATCCGCCCATTGCTGTGGGCGATTGAGAGATCGGCGATATGGATGCCGCCATCCTCGCTCTCGCCCAGCTCGATCTGGGTCTCGCCTTCCATGATCGTGCCGACATCGAGCGCCTCCAGTGCTTCGGCCAGCTCGTCGACGCGCCTCACCGAGGCGAACCACTCGGCCAGCCGGACGAAGTTGTCGACGAACCAGATCAGCGCAGCCTGCACCGCGCTGAAGGCGGCGACCACCTGCATGACGGCGCCAAGCGTGATTTCGCCGGAGAGGTATTTCGGCGCGATCAGCAGCAGGGGCACGATCGGGAACAGCGCGCCATTGGTGTTGAGCACGATGGCGATGACGCCCTGCTGCCGGATCACCTTCAGCCAGGCCGCGACGACACGGCCATAATTCTCGCCGACCGAATCACGCTCATCGGCATCGCCCTTGATCAGGGCAATGCTTTCGGCGTTCTCGCGCAGGCGCGTCATCTCGGCGCGAAACTGCGCCTCGGCCTCGTTCTTGGCGGCGATGCGCGGCACCAAGGGCCGGCCGGCGAAATAGGCCGCGAGCGAGGCGACGAGCGCATAGACGATCGCGGCGAGCGCCATGTAACTGGGGATGACGATTGCAGTCCCGCCGAGTGTGAAATGCGCCGCCCCCGCGACCTGCCAGAGGATCGCGGCGAAGGTCACTGCCGTGACGAAGGCGCTGAGCAGGCCGATGGCGAATTCGACCAATGGCTCGATGGAGAGGCGGACATCCTCAGCGATGCGGTATTCCGGCGCGCTTTGGTCGGGCACGACGAATTGCATCCGGTAATAGCGCTGATCGGCAATCCACCAGCCGGCGAGGCGATGGGTCAGCCATTCACGCCAGCGCATCTGCAGCAGCATCCGGCTGATCACCAGGCAGGACAGCGATGCTGCCGATGCCGCGACGATCAGCGGCAGCCAGCCGACAGCCGTCCAGATCTTGTCGAGGTCGCGCTTCTCCAGAGCATCGAAGAACAACCGGTTCCAGCTGTTGATGCCGACCGCCGCGCCGAGCTGGGCAGCGACGAAGAGCAGCACCGCAAGGGTGAGACCCCAGGCCCGCAATCGACTCTGGCCTGACCAGAACCGCAGGGCCACGCGAAAGAACTGGCGCAGGCGCGAGCGCCGCAGCCCGGAGGCATGTGATTTCATGCGGCGGCCTCCCGAGCCGATCTGCTAATGCCGAGACAAAGCGCGATTGCTAAGCCAAGGCTTTCGCGCCACACAGAAAACGCAAGCGTTCGCCGCGAGTTCCGGCGGACGAAGGAGCCGGGCGTGATCGTTTCATCGAGCAATCATCGCAACCACCGCAGCCCGTCCTGCCTCGCCTGTCCGTTGCGACTGAAACCTGCCTTCAAGGACAAGTCCGACGAGGAGATACGCTTCATCCAGGCGATGAAGATCGATCATCGGCAGTTGCCGGCCGGCGCAGACATTATCCATCCCGGCCAGGAGGATGCCGAGCTCTACACGCTCTTCTCGGGCTGGGCCTTCCGCTACAAGTCGCTGCCGGACGGGCGGCGCCAGATCCTCAACTTCCTCCTGCCCGGCGACCTCGTCGGCCTGCAGGCTTCGCTGCTCAGCGCGGCCCAGCACGGCATCGAGGCGCTGACCGAGGTCGAGCTCTGCGTCTTCCCGCGCCGGCGCACTTATGAAATGTTCGGGCGGATGCCGGCGCTGGCCTATGAGCTCGCTTGGCTCGGCTCGCGCGAGGAAAGCCTGATCGACGAGAACCTGACCTCGGTGGGCCAGCGCAATGCGCAGGAACGCATCGCGGCGCTGGTGATCTCGCTCTACCGCAGAGCCGAGGCGCTCGGCCTGGTCGCGGAGAACAGTTTCGCCTTTCCGTTGACGCAGCAACAGCTTGCCGATGCGCTCGGCCTCTCGCTCGTCCACACCAGCAAGACCTGGGCGCGCCTGCGCAAAGCCGGGATGTTCTCGCTGGAACGCGGGCGCCTCACCATCCACAATCCGCGCCTGACCGAGCGCATGGCACTGCTGTTCGAGAGCGAATTACATCCACGCCCGCTGATCTGATCGCGCCATTGCGGTGGCCGGCCAAGAAATCGCTGGATTCGGCCCGCTCTTGACCCCATATGACAGCGGCGTAACGTCACATCATCGTCATGTCGCCCCGGCGCTGGCCTTTTGCCTAGCCGCATTGAGGTTCTGGATGGCCCATTCCGCTTCCGGTCAGCGCCTGCGCACCACCCGTTTCGGGCGCTCCTCCGTCGCAGCGCGGCTGGAGCATGAGGTGCGGCTGACGGCAGCGGACTTCGCCGACAGCGTCGCCGAAGCGAAGCTGCGTGTCGCGGCGGCGCGCTACAAGGTCGAGGACGAGGTCCGCAACACCGCCGGCAAGCTGAAATCGCATGTGCGCAAGGCCGCCGACGAGGCCAAGGCGCGTTTCGGCGATGACGCCCGCTTCCTCAAGTCCTGGATCGATTCGCCGGGACGTACCGGCGCGGTCGCGCCGTCGAGCCCGTTCCTGGCGAAGCGCATGGCGTCCTATGTCGACCCGCAGGCCGAAGGGCCGGTGGTCGAGATCGGCCCCGGCACCGGCCCGGTCACCGAGGCGCTGATCGAACGCGGCATCGACGAAGCCCGGCTGATCCTGGTCGAGTACAGCCCGGAATTCTGCGAGCTGCTGCGCCGCCGCTTCCCGCGCGCCACGATCATCGAGGGCGACGCTTATGCGCTTTCGACCACGCTTGGCGGATATCTGACCGAGAAGGCGAGTGCGGTGGTATCGTCGCTGCCGCTGTTCAACAAGCCGCCGTCAGAGCGCTCCGAGCTGGTGCAGGACGCCTTTGCCAACGTGCTCAAGCCTGGCGCGCCCTTCATCCAGTTCACCTACGCGGTGATTTCGCCGGTGCCGCGCAAGGGCTCCGGCCTCAAGGCGCAGGTCTCCGACTGGGTGCTGCGCAACATTCCGCCGGCGCGCGTCTGGGTCTATCGCCGCGCCAAGCCGTGACGCGGGCTTGACGCCAGCCCCGCATCCCTCCGACATCGCGAACTGAGAACGCCGGGCCCGTTGGCCCGGCTATCCAGTCGGAGTGACCATGCCAAAAATCCTCGTCTTCGCCGGTTCCTGGCGCCCGGGTTCGATGAACGCCCGGCTCGCGACCCTGATCGCGAGGAATCTGGAGCATGCCGGCGCCGAGGTGACGCAGATCTCGCTCGGCGACTACCCGCTGCCGCTGATCGACGCGCGTGCTTATGACAACGAGGCCCCCGCCGAGGCCAAGGCGCTCGCGGCGCTTGTCGACGCCCATGACGGGCTCTTCATCGCCAGCCCCGAATACAATTCCGGCTACCCGCCGGCGCTGAAGAACGCGCTCGACTGGATCAGCATCGTCCGCTCCGGTGGCCCGGGCCTGCGCGAGAAGGTGGTCGCCATCGGCGGCGCCTCGGCCGGCAATCTCGGCACCTATCGTTGCCTGACCCAATTGCGGAGCGTGCTCGAGCTCGGCTTCGGCGCGCTTCTGGTGCCGGAGATGCTCGCGGTCAGCGGCGCCGACAAGGCCTATGGCGAAGATGGCGACTTCACCGACAAGCGCCTCAAGGGCCTGCGCGACAAGATGGTGGCGCGGCTGGTGAAGGTCGCGGCGCTCCACCCCTAGCGGCTATTCCAGTCCGCACGGGCCGCTCGCCGGAGACAGGCGCCAGAGCCCGTCATCCGGCTTCGCCGGAATGCGAACGGCACCGTCCGCGATCTCTTCGGCATCGTAGGGGTTGGGATTGGCGATAATTCCGTCATTGCGGATGTCGAGCGCCCCGTTCGGGCCGCGCTCGATCCGCCAGCTGCCCGCCTCCCATTCCGGCACACAGCGCAGGCCTCGGCCGGACGCCTTGCAGATGCCGCCGAGCTGATAGTCGAAGCTCTGATCGACCTTCGCCCGCTGGCGCAGGTTGACGTAGAGCGCGACATAGAAGCCGCCCTGACCGGTTTCGGACCAGTTCTGCGGCAGATGGACCAGGCGAATCCGCGCGACCTTCTGCTGCGGGTGGCTGGCGAGATGGGCGGCATCATAGACCCGTTCCCAGCAGGCGGCCCGCGCCGGCGGCAATTCGCGCTCGAGCGGCCGGGCTTGTGCAAGGGCGGCGAGGCAGCAGATGGCGGCCGTCAGGGGCAGGCGCATCATGGCTCTCCTTGCCGGGCCGTCGCAGCGTGGGGCACGGCCCGCGGCCGATCAAGCCGGCTTGCGCGAACCGGGGATGGAATCGCGCAAGGACTGGCCATCATCCGCCGAATCCGGCACATCCGGCGGATGTCGTCGCCCCGCGAATCAGAAGCCCGCGCGATCCTGAAGTCCGTCTTCGGCTATGACGATTTCCGCCCCGGGCAATGGGAGGTGATCGAGGCCGCACTCGCCGGCCGCGACGTCTTCGCGGTGATGCCGACCGGCTCGGGCAAGTCGATGTGCTACCAGCTGCCGGCGCTGGTCGCGGGTGGTTTGACGCTGGTGGTCTCGCCGCTGATCGCGCTGATGCGCGACCAGGTCGGGCAACTGGTGCGGGCCGGCGTCTCCGCCGCGTCGCTCAACTCGATGAACAGCGAGGCTGAGGCGGCGCAGGCCTGGGACAGGCTCAATTCCGGCGAACTTCGCCTGCTCTTCGTCTCGCCGGAGCGCCTGGCAGGCGAAGGCCTCGTCGCGCGGCTGCGCCGGCTCGGCGTCACCCGCCTCGCCATCGACGAGGCGCATTGCGTCTCGCAATGGGGCCACGACTTCCGCCCGGAATACCGGCTGCTCTCCAAGGTGCGCGAGGCGCTCGGCGACGTGCCGGTGACGGCGCTGACCGCCACGGCCGACCGGCAGACTCAGGCCGACATCGCCCAGCAGCTCTTCCCCCAGCCGCCGAAGCTGGTGATCCATTCCTTCGACCGGCCGAACCTCAAGCTTTCCTTCGCCCCCAAGGAGCAGCCGCGCCGGCAGATCGACGACTTCCTGAAGGTCCATCGCGGCGGCTCGGGCATCGTCTACTGCTCCTCGCGCGGGCGTACCGAGCGGCTGGCCCAGGGCCTCAGCGAGAAGGGCTGGAAGGCCTATCCCTATCATGCCGGCCTGGAGCAGACGGAGCGCAACCGCAACCAGGACATCTTCCTGCAGGAGGACGGCGTCGTCGTCTGCGCCACCATCGCCTTCGGCATGGGCATCAACAAGCCGGACGTCCGCTTCGTCGTCCATGCCGACATGCCCGGCTCGATCGAGGGCTATTACCAGGAGATCGGCCGCGCCGGCCGCGACGGCCTGCCGGCGGACACGCTGACGCTCTACGGCGTCGACGACATGGCGCTGCGCCGGCGCCAGATCGACGAGAAGCAGATCGACGACGAACGCCGCAAGATCGAGCACAAGCGCCTCAACGCGATGATCGACCTCTGCGAATCGGCGCTGTGCCGGCGCTCGGCGCTGCTGTCCTACTTCGGCGAGCAGGTGCCGGCCTGCCGGCATGGCGAGGCGCAGTTCCGCTGCGATCTCTGCGGTCCGGCCGCGCCCGAGCTCTCGGACGCAACGCTCGATGCGCGAAAATTGCTCTCGGCGGTGATCCGCTCCGGCCAGCGCTATGGCGCCGGCCATCTCGCGGATATCCTGACCGGCACTCAGACCGAGGCGATCCGGCGCCAGAACCATGACGGGCTGAAGACCTTCGGCGTCGGCAACGACAAGCCCAAGGGCGCCTGGATGGCGCTGACGCGCAAGCTCTTCGCCGCCGGCGCGCTCGCCGAGGCCAGCGCCGAGCATGGCGGCTTTCGCCTCACCGAAAAGGGTGAGGACATCCTGTTCGGCCGCGAGCCGATCGCACTGCGCGTCGATCAGCTGGCCGAGCGGCGCTCGCGCCGGGGCCAGCGCGAGGCGGCCCGCGCCGACGGGCTCGACGGCGACACCGCCGCGCTGTTCGAGCACCTGCGCCAGTTGCGCCTGAGCATCGCCCGCGAGGAGGGCGTCGCCGCCTACATCATCTTCACCGACCGGACATTGATCGCCATGGCGCGCGAACGCCCGCTCGGACTCGAGGAGATGCGCGCCATCGAGGGCGTCGGCGAGCGCAAGCTCGCGCAATATGGCGAGGTTTTCCTGGATGCGATCGCGACATTCTCTGGCTAAATCCGCCGCTCTCGCGTACGCGTGCGCACGCACGTGAAAAAGCCATCCTGAACGCTTATATTCGTAAGCCGAATCAAGTTGATCAGCGGGCCTCCCGCTCGCCCGCCGAAGGACCTCCCGCATGACAGACGTCACCAACGGCGCCGAAGACTACGGCGCCGACTCGATCAAGGTGCTCAAAGGCCTCGACGCGGTCCGCAAGCGCCCGGGCATGTATATCGGCGACACCGATGACGGCTCGGGCCTGCATCATATGGTCTACGAGGTCGTCGACAACGCCATCGACGAGGCGCTCGCCGGCCATGCCGACCTCGTCACGGTGACGCTGAACGCCGACGGCTCGGTGACGGTCTCCGACAATGGCCGCGGCATCCCGACCGATATCCACAGCGAGGAAGGCATCTCGGCAGCCGAGGTCATCATGACCCAGCTCCATGCCGGCGGTAAGTTCGACCAGAACTCCTACAAGGTCTCGGGCGGCCTGCACGGCGTCGGCGTCTCCGTCGTCAACGCGCTCTCGGTCTCGCTGAAGCTGCGCATCTGGCGCGGCGGCAACGAGCACTTCATGGAGTTCCGCCATGGCGACGCGGTCGCTCCGCTCGTCGTCGTCGGCCCGGCCGGCGACAAGCGCGGCACCGAGGTGACCTTCCTGCCGTCGCAGGAAACCTTCACCATGGTCGAGTTCGACTACAAGACGCTGGAGCACCGGCTGCGCGAGCTCGCCTTCCTGAACTCGGGCGTGCGCATCGTCCTGACCGATGCTCGCCATGCCGAGATCGTCCGCGAAGAGCTGATGTACGAGGGCGGCGTCGAGGCCTTCGTGCGCTATCTCGACCGCGCCAAGACGCCGATCATCGAGAAGCCGGTCATGCTGAGCGCCGAGAAGGACGGCATCACCGTCGACGTCGCGCTGTGGTGGAACGACAGCTACCACGAGAACGTGCTCTGCTTCACCAACAACATCCCGCAGCGCGACGGCGGCACCCATCTCGCCGGCTTCCGCGCCGCGCTGACGCGGCAGGTCACGGGTTACGCCGAGACCTCCGGCATTTCGAAGAAGGAGAAGGTCTCGCTCACCGGCGACGATTGCCGCGAGGGCCTGACCGCGATCGTTTCGGTCAAGGTGCCCGACCCGAAATTCTCGTCGCAGACCAAGGACAAGCTGGTCTCCTCCGAGGTTCGCCCCGTCGTCGAGAACGTCGTCAACCAGGCGCTCTCGACCTGGCTGGAAGAGCACCCGAACGAGGCCAAGACCATCGTCGGCAAGGTGGCGGAAGCCGCCGCTGCCCGTGAGGCGGCGCGCAAGGCGCGTGACCTCACCCGGCGCAAGGGCGCGCTCGATATCGCATCTCTCCCAGGCAAATTGGCTGACTGCCAAGAGAGGGATCCGGCCAAATCCGAACTCTTCATCGTCGAGGGTGACTCGGCCGGCGGCTCGGCCAAGCAGGGCCGTGCCCGCGAATACCAGGCTGTCCTGCCGCTGCGCGGCAAGATCCTCAATGTCGAGCGGGCACGCTTCGACAAGATGCTGTCCTCCGACCAGGTCGGCACGCTGATCACGGCACTCGGGACGGGCATCGGCCGCGACGAGAAGGATGCCGGCGCCTTCAATGTCGAGAAGCTGCGCTACCACAAGATCATCATCATGACCGACGCCGACGTCGACGGCGCCCATATCCGGACCCTGCTGCTGACCTTCTTCTATCGGCAGATGCCGGAGCTGATCGACCGCGGCCATCTCTTCATCGCCCAACCGCCGCTCTACAAGGCGGCGCGCGGCAAGTCGCAGACCTATCTCAAGGACGAGCGCGCGCTCGAGGACTATCTCGTCGACAGCGCGCTCGACGGCGCGGTTTTCCGCACCGGCGACGGCGTCGAGCGCGGCGGCCCCGATCTGCGTGCCCTGATCGAGGAAGCGCGCAGCGTCCGCCACACGCTGTCTCAGCTGCATTCACGCTATGATCGGCGCGTCGTCGAGCAGACCGCGATCGCTGGCGCTCTGCGCCCGCAGGGCGAGCGCAGCGAGGCCGAGCTCGCCGAGGCCGCAGCTTATGTCGCGCGCCGACTCGATGCGATCTCGGACGAGATCGAGCGCGGCTGGGAGGGCAAGGCAGCCGATGGCGGCTTCACCTTCTCGCGGCTGGTGCGCGGCGTGAAGCAGGTGGTGGCGCTCGATGCCGGCCTGCTCGCCAGCGCCGAGGCCCGCAAGCTCGACGCTGCCGCCTCGTCGCTGCAGGAAGCCTATGCCAAGCCGGGCGTGCTCAGCCGCAAGGGCGACGACCACATCGTCAACGGCCCGAGCGACCTGTTCGATGCGGTCAACGCGATCGGCAAGAAGGGCGTCTCGCTGCAGCGCTACAAAGGTCTCGGCGAGATGAACCCGGACCAGCTCTGGGAGACGACGCTCGACCGCGATGTGCGCTCGCTGCTGCGCGTCAAGAACGACCAGAACGACGAGGCCGACGACCTCTTCGTCAAGCTGATGGGCGACGTGGTCGAGCCGCGCCGCGAATTCATCCAGAGCAACGCGCTGAACGCGACGGTCGACACCTGAGCGGAGGAGTATGGCTCTGCTCCGTCACACGGATCACGTGACCCTACTGCCCGGACGAGGTCAGGAGCCATGAAGTGCCGTTCCTGCTCGAGGATGGGCAGGTGGTCGGCCGCCTTGCCTTGGAGCGCATAGCGGCCGAGCCTGACGTGCTCTATGGCACGATCGGCACCTCGAACTCCCAGGGCCGGGCGCTGAAGCTCTCCAAGCATTTCCGCCCGGCGTGAGCGGTGAATCGGCGGCCGGCTCAACTTTTCCTTAGCTGCAAATCCGCAACGCACGCAGGAAGCTTGCCCGGAAGGCAAGCTACGGGGCGACAAAATGGCGATTCCGTGTCAGATGGCAGCAAGCGCCGATGGCGTTGCCGGCCGCTGGCCGGCGACGTGTTCATGCTTGTGTCACCGGCGGGAGGCTTCGACCGCCTTCCGCTTCATGGCTTTCGTGGCCAAACGTCTACAGGGAAAGGATTTCTCATGCGCGCCCTCATCATCGCCGGCGTTCTCGCCGCCGCCCTCGGCGGCTGCCAGAGCGTCGAGCAGTCGGCAGCCGAGTCGGATCAGGTCTGCCTCGATGCCGGTCACCGCCCCGGCACCCGCGCCTTCGAGCGTTGCCGCAGCGAGGTGTTCCAGAGCTTCCGCCGCTCCAACGCCCAGGCCAGCAACGCGGTCGCGGCTGGCGTCGTCGCCGGTGCGGTCGGTGGCGCGGTCATCGCCGCTTCCTCGCGCCGCCACTACGGCTACTATGGCTGCGGCTATTACGGCTGCTGGTAAGACGCTTCGCGTCTGAGCCAAGCCGCGTCGGGCGACAGGGGCCCGGCGCGGTTTTTTCATTTATGGCCGGAATCTCGGATGGACCGGCTTGCGGCGGGCAGTCCGGCCCGGCTATACGGACAGGCATGCGGGCGTAGTTCAGTGGTAGAACGTCAGCTTCCCAAGCTGAATGTCGTCGGTTCGATCCCGATCGCCCGCTCCAAAAATATTTTGGAACTCAGCTAGTTAGACGGCCTACCGTTGAACTCGCGTTCCCTACGTTCCCCAATCCGTTCCCTATCCTTTGTTCAGGCCCCGTTCTTGCCGGTTCGGTGAGCATTTCGACTCGTGGCAATGGCTCGGCTCTTGCCGACGGCGCCACGAGAATACCGGACGGTCGTCGTGGCCTGCGTATGCCCGACGCCTCCCCGAATCGTTTCGATATCCGTACCGGCGTCCTCCGCTTCCGTGATCGCACCGGCCCTAGCATCCATGTTCCAGACCGTGTCGGGGATCCCTGCCGATCGCGCAATGACACGCCAATCCCGGGCATAAGCGAATTCGGCGTAAGGCCGCCCAGCAGTCTCATCGACGATCAGTGGGCCGACCCGCTTTTCGGCGGGAACCCGCGAGATCAATTCCATGACTGAAGGATAAACTTTCAAATCGTGACCGACGAGCGCACTGGTCTTCGTCGTCGCCTTGCGTACGATCATGTCCGGACCAAGATCCGCCCAGGTCAGGCCGTTGGACCAGCGTCGCCAACCTTTGCCCCGCCGGCCACGCAACACGATCCCGGTCGGCTTTTCCAAGCCTTTAACGGGGAGCCATTCGCCAATCACGTCCTTCTGACGCATCGCCGTTTCGAACTGGATGGCGGTACCCAACGCCAACGAGATGCGATCGGCCTCCAACGCCTTGGCTATGAACGCGACGACCTGGCTATGCTCAAGCCTGACGCGGCGCCGGGCCGGCTGCTTGAACTCGGTGGCACTGAGGATGGTCAGGAGCCGGACGCACTCAGCCTGCGCCAGTTCTGCGGCGACGCCGTATCGCAGCATTTCCCTCACCATCTTCATGATCTTGCAGGCACGATCGATGCGCTCCGGGCCGCCCGGCAGTTTGGGGGCTTTGGCGGCATTGTACCAGCGACGGAAGTCCTTGAGCCCAAGAGCCGCAAGGCTTCGGGCACCGAAAGCCTTCTCGATCGTCCCGACGACATGGAGCTGTGAACGACAGGTGTTGTACTTCCAATCCTTGACCGGGCTCTCATCGTCGATCTGGAATCGGCGGGACAATGAACCGATCGTCCCGTCGAACGTCTTGTAATCCTGCTTCGCTCCAGCAGACCATGCCAGCATCTCCGCCTGGAGGCGCAGGCACGCCGCGGAGACAAGCGGGAGCTCCTGGGAGGTGTCGGCGTAGTGCAACTGCACCGTCTTCGGAGTAAATCCCGCTTTGACGATGTCTTCCCGAGCGACCCAGTAGAGCGCGTGGCCCCTCGCTCTTTTTCGCCGTTTCAGGCCAGGGGTCGGATAGTGATCAGAGCGCATTGAGGTTCTCCATTCCATCCATTGCGGACGGAGCGACATTACCGAGCCCATATCGGTGATTGAAATAGGCCATCACCGAGGGCCAGTAGCGACCACCCATGATTGGGCAAACCCGAGGCAAGCCTTCTCTTTCGAGGATGGTGGCGCGAGCTTTCCACCCGGACAGATCCTGGCTCAGACGTCGGGCAATTTCGCGTTCGCTCGGGAAGAGGCCGCCGTCCGGACGGCGAGTTCCACGGCCCATGTGGAGTGCGGCACGTGTTTGACGGCCGCGAGCGCGCTCAGTGCCTGGAAGCCCTGGAGTAGAGCTGGCGCCTGCGTTCGCGTTGCTGATCTCGGGATACTTAGCCATGGATGAGCCCACAGAATGAGTATCAGTCAATGACTGATACGGTCCTGTGCACTCGAGTTCGGGCTAGGGCTTGCACTTGCCTAGCACGGCGGATGACAGCGCAGTTCCAACGCCACCATCTGCGGGCCATGTTCTCGTCGGCCCGTTCTCGCAATAGTCACGGTGCCCCGGCGCGCCCGAAGGCCGACGGCAGCAGAACCTTCGTCCATAGCGCGCCGCTTCTCGTGCAGCGGATCGTCATGGACGTTTGGGGAGGATGTTCACTTCCCCCGATCTCCTAGCTTGCCGGGAAACCCATAAGAGGCACCCGAATCATGATTTGTTCTAGGAAAACAGCCTATCATATTTGTCCGATCCGTTCGAATCGGTCGGCCGTTCTCACACAGACGCAGCGTGCTCGACCGTGCTGGCCGATAACCCTGGTTGGGCGCCACCCATCCCCAGCTCGAGCTCTGACCAGCGACATCGCGCACGACATAGTCATGGACAATGCGCTCGACGATAGTGAGGAGGCGGCCGCCATCAAGTCGCGGCTTGAAGACGTAGAGCTCGTCGGCCCGGCTGACGCGTTCGCCCTCGCCGGTGTTGTAGCCGGTGAGGCGCATGGCCTCGCGCGGATTGAGGCCGAGATCGGCGCAGTGCCGGGTCCCGGCCGGCGAGGCGATCCATGCGCCCAGCGCAGCCAGACCCAGCCGCTCATGGAGCTCCTTCTCGAAGCCGATGAGGGAAAGGCCCCTTGGCAGCAGGGCGCGGATGACGCGCGGGCGCGCCTCGACAGGAGCGCCCGGGAGCGGCTTGCGCGACGGGTGGATGAGCACGAGGCGCCAATTGTCATAGCCCGGATCACAGGCGAGACCGGCCTCTGCCCGGTACATACCGGCGTAGCGCTCGAGATTGAGGTCGGCGATCCGGGCAAGCGCGTTCTCCGCCCCCGTGGCGGAGATTTTGAACAGCGGCATGGCGAAGCGGCGCGCTAGGCCATGCAGGCCGGTGGGCTGATCCGGCGCTTTCAAGGTGTCGCCGGAACCGGCGACATAGACATAGGCGGCATGGCCGGGCTGGTAAGCCTCGGCGAATTCGGGATCGAGGAAGGCGCGCTCAGGGAGCGGCGCGAGATCCTCGCCGCCGATGCCGGGCCACTGCGTTTCGACATAGTGCGTGACGGCGGCCGTGCTGCCCTCCTCGCGGATGCGGCGCGGATTCGGCTTCCTGGGAGCATCAGTGTCGGGCGGGCGAAGCGGGCTGCGGGGCTTGCGGCCGCTGGAAACGATGATGGAGGAGTGGGGCAGGGACTTCGTTGTCATGGGCTAAATCCTGTCGTGCGGGTTCTCTGGGGTGAGGCCGATCGGCTCTCGGTATTTCTTCAGGATGCCCGTTCCTTCGGCCGGGACCTTCCGTTCCGGTGTTCTCTTTCCCTCGCGCAGTTTGCCTCGACTTGCCGCATTGGTGTGACGAACCCCATCGGCACGCGGGTGGGTTCGCTCGCGGCCAGAATCCTGGCCGTATCGACATCGGCAAACGAGAGCGTCTCGCGCCCTTCGGCGGCCGCGAAGCCGAGCGCAAGCCTGACGATCCGGGCGATGCCGCGCGGATTTCCGCGGGCGAGGCGAGCGAGGATGGCATCGCCTGGCATGGCGACAGCCGGCGCCAGCGGCTCGATAATCTTCGCGACGATCTGGCGGGTGACCGCGATCAGCTCGTCGCCCTTCGGCGGCACGATCTCGATTACGAGCAACCGATCGCGAATAAATTCCGGCAGGATGGAGAGATCGTTCGCGGTGGCGATGACGAAAGCCTGCGAGACGTCGAACCGGACCCGCAGATATTCGTCGAGCAGGGCCTCGGCATTCTCGGCCTCAAGGACGTTCAAAAGGATATTATAGGGCTGCTCGTCGCGATGCGTGACGAACTTGTCGATCTCGTCGAGCAGGAACACCGGGCTCGCGGAGGATGAGGCGACCAGCGCCTCGGTAAGCAGGCCCATCCTTGCACCGCGCCAGGACGTCGGGTGGCCGGTGATCAGTTGCATGGCGTCGGAGTTGGTGGCGCAGGACCAGGCATGGACCGGCACACCGAGCACCGCTGCGAGCGCCTTCGAATAGTGCGTCTTGCCGACGCCCGGCGGTCCGAGCAGCAGTAGCGGCGGAAGGCAAAGCGGAGCGGAGGTCATGATCGACAGGGCGATCGCGCGATCGACCAGGTCGGTCACGGCGATGAAACCGGGACAACGCAGCCTCAGCAGGTTCAGCTGCTCGCGCATCGGCGCGGTGCCGAGCAGCGCCGGCTTGCTGGCGCTCTGCTCGGCGAGCCAGCGCAGCTTTTCGAGTCGCGTCGTCTCCTCGCTGGATAGATGGGAGCTGCCTTCGTCGTCCCAGGCTGCGAGAAGCCGGATCTGCTGGCCGACTTCGCCGGGGTCGAAGATGAGCGTGCTATTGCTCCTCCAGGCGGTGTCGAATGTGATACAGCTTTCGTCGTGGCTTGGTTCGACGCGGTCGTCTGCGTCAGCCGAGCCAGGCATGGTGGGACGCTGGTTGGCTAGCTTATCCAGCAACGTCCTGGCGTCTGCGTAGTCCTCACCGGCTTCAGCC
This sequence comes from Methylobacterium sp., assembly GCA_013823325.1. Taxonomy (GTDB): domain Bacteria; phylum Pseudomonadota; class Alphaproteobacteria; order Rhizobiales; family Beijerinckiaceae; genus Allobosea; species Allobosea vestrisii. Next base: position 14,025 of record PNLY01000011.1, on the reverse strand, counting down.
GGCTGATACTCATCAGGTTTGGTCATGATCGCGTTTCGCGTCTCCGCCAGACATCGTGCCTTCTGCGGGGTCGGCCGCTCCGGCCTTCCGCGGGCCGCGATCGCAACACGAAAGGCGGCGCCGGTTGGCGCCGCCCAGTGATGGCCGCGATGATGCGGGGGCTACAGCTCTACGGTCTGGATCGACCTGAACCGGTCGCTCTGGCGGGCGATGGTGTGGCCGACGTCGAGGGCGAGAAGGACGAGAGCCCGAAGGTGATCGGGATCGGTGCTGCGCCGGGCGACGATAGTCTCAGCGTCTGCCTTTGACTGAAGGTCGCCCGCCGAACGTGCCGGCCAAAGGCCGACCCGGGCGAGCCGGGCATAGGCGAGCACCTGCGCAGCCTGAACTGCGTCGTCGATCTTCCCGGCGGAATGATCCGCCCGCGACCAGCCATCGCTGCGTTCGAGAAGTGCGCCGGCCCCCGCGACGAGCTCTGCCAGATCGGGCGGCGCGGCGAAGTATGCTTCGAGGCTGTGCGCATCCTCGAGCCGATACGCGCCGGGCTCGCCGGTCCGGGCGCTGCGATCGTCGGTGGGCTCGGGCAGAATGGCCCCGACGAAGCGGGCCATTGCGGTGACCGAATCTGACAGAGCGGTCGGGGAAGCGAGCCTGTGCTCCTTAATGCGGGGTGGCGCTCCGCTGCAGGCGCGTCGCAGGAGAGCGGCGTCGCGCCTGCTCTTGCTGCGGCGCGCGGCGCGCTTGCGCTCATGGGCGACCTCGGCTTGAGCCCAGCGATCTTGTTCCGTTCGCGCCGGCACGAGCATCTGCGCGATCTGGCCGGCATGCGCGAGGACTGCGAGCGCGTTCGCCGTGTCCGCACGAGCCTCCAGGCCGATCGGATCATCGCCCGCCAAGGCAACGAGGCGATCCATCTGCATTTCATGCGCGACGGCGCGGCCGCGGATGTCGAGGATCGACGGAGTTTTGACGGCGAGGAGTGCGAAGCGCTCGATCTCGTCGGGCGCATCCGGCAGAAACCGCTCCAGACCGGCGAGGTCATCGGTGACGGGGAAGACGATCGGATCGAGCTTGAGCTCGGACAGCGTGCGGGGCGTCATGTTCGGCATTCTTTCTATTCCAGGGGGTAGCCTGCTCTCGGCAGTCGCATTCCTCCGTCTCCCCGAAACCATCACGAGGCGGCGCCGGGTGCGCCGCCTCGTGATGGCCCGATCTGCGTCGGTTATGCGGACGTCGTTAGACGATCTCGATCCAGTCGGTCGTGAACAGCGCGCGGTCGCTCAGCCCGAGCCGGCGGTGAACCCAGATCGCCTCGTCGACGATGTGGCGAACGATCGCCTGCATGTGCAGCGGGTCCGGGCGGCAGGCGCGATCGTTGATGACCTGCGCGATCGCTCGTTTGTCGTCGAGGTCGGCCTTCGAGCGCACCGGCCAGATCATGACCTGGCAGGCGGTGAGATAGGCGAGGAGCTGGGCGCCCTCGGCTGCGAGCCGCAGATCGCGGCTCTTGCCGTCTTCGTTCGCGTGGGCGAGGTCGAACAGCCGCTCAGCGGTCGCGCACATCCTGACGGCGCGCTCGCGCAGCCGAGCGAAGTCGGGACCGCTGCGCGCGAATGCGATCCAGATCTCCGGGGTGATGGTGAGAACCGGCTGGCCGCCGCGCACCGGCAGGAGGTCGCGGAGATCGTAGCGCAGGCGCGGCCAGGCCGCGAGGTTGCGGTCGTCGAGAGTGGGAGCGGGCGGCGCCGGCGGAACGGTCAACTCGCCGACGTGGAAGGCGGCCCGCATCACGCGGATCCGGCGCGCCGTCGCCGGTTCGAGCGACGCAATGTAGTCCGCCTCTTGATCCGTGCCGAACGGACCGCGTCCGTGCGCGAGGGCGAGCTTCGCATCGACCTCGTCGAGGGTGTCGGCCGGCCAGGCGCAAACCAGGCTGTCGAAGAGGAGCGCCGCGAGCTCCAGGCCGGAGGTGACGGTGGTCGCCTGCGGGTGACGTTCGTCGGCATAGGCGACACGATGCGCTTCGTGGTCGAACTGCCGCGACATCCGCGCCGCCTCCTTGAGGTCGGGCCGGCTCTGCCGGAAGGCGATGAGGTCTCCGAGCGCCGGATTCTCGCCGAGGCCCGAGGTCAGCGCCTCGATCGGATCGCGGAAGCGCTCCTCCTCGCGAAGCGCGGGGATCGTGGTCTTGGGCGGCGGCAGCCTGCCCTGATCGTCGTCATTGGACATGATGTGTTTTTCCGTGGGTTACAGCCATCTCGACTGCATCCCCTTCCGGTCCCTGGAATCACGAAGGGGCGCCCTTTGGGGCGCCCCTTCTTCTCTTGTCGCGTTCAGAACCCTCAGCGGCGCGGCACGGCCGCAGCGAGTGCTCGTGCGGCGCTGCCAAGATCGCCGATGACCCCGCCCGTCATCGCGGCGAATGCGACGATGCTGCGTAATCTTGGCTCGGGGAGCCGCGCTGCGAGAGCCAGCGCCCGATCCTTGGCGGCCGCCGCGCCATCGACGAGATCGGCGTAGAGGCAGGCACGCGCGAGATCGACTGTCGCCAGCAGGGCAGCCCCGTGCCGGGTCCGGTCGAGCCGGTCCAGCATCTCTGGCCCGATATCGCCCTCGGCGATCGTGCGAGCGATGCGATCCGCGTCGTCCAGCTGGAGCGCGGCCCGCTCGACGAGGGCTGCGACCTGCGGGAGGTCGCGCATGAAGGCCGTCAGGCTCAGGCCCTGCTCGAGGGCGAACATGGCGGGCTCACCCTGGCGAGTGCTCTTCGCCGAAGAAGGTACGGCGGCTGCCAGCACGAAGGTCCGGCGCTGGTCCTCACCGATGGCGATCGGCAAGCGACCGATCTCGAAGGCGAGCGCCGTAGCCTCGATCATGGCGGGATCGCCGGACTCGCGGAGCTTGGAATCGACGCTCTCTGCGATGTATTCGCGCGCCAGCAGATCCTCACCGGTACGCGGCGGCATGATCGCCAGCGCGATGACGCAAGCCGAGTTGAGCAGCGTCAGCGCCGTCAGCATGTCGAGGCATGCGACGACCTGGGGTTTCGACGAGGTCTCGGCCAGCGCGAGAAAGCGTTCGGTTTCCTGGGCGAAGCCGAGCGCACGACCGGCGGCGGCGCTGATGAGGAAGCGCTCGCTGGCGAAGGCGGCATAGGCCGTGTCGCGATTGCCGGAGTGGGGAAACTTGCGCGCGAGGCCGTCGAGATCGTCGACGACAGGTCGGATTCTGGGTTCGAGGACGATGTCCTCGAGCGAGGCGATGGTCGGGATGTTGGTCTGCATGATGGGCCCAGAAGGTTTTTGGGGGTTACTGCCTCGTGGCAGCACTTCTCCCGGTTCCTTCCGAATGGCCGGCGCTCACGCCGCCAACTGCTGGCGGTCGCTGCGCGCGCGCAGCCAGCTCTCGATGGCATCGAGCTGGGCATGGCGATCCGCATCCCGCGGATCGAGCGAGGCGCGAAGTTCAGCGACCTCCATGATCGCCTTGGGCAGGGTCAGCCAAGGCACCTCCGCTTCGGTCGTCAGGCGCTCGCGCAGCCAGTCGCGGCCCTTGCGCCAGGCCTCGGGCGACAGGCACTCGGGTGCCGCCAGGAACATCTGCCGGTTGGCGAAGGCCTGGAGGCGAACGTCTCCCATATGTTTGACGAGACTGCCGCGCTGATCCCACGGCACCTCATGCCAGCGGGCGCAGATGCGCATGTCGGCGTCCGAGAGGAAGCCTCCGGAATACAGCGTCGCCTCCGGATAGGGCGATGGCTCGCGATCGGCGAAGCGGTTCTTCAGCGCCGCGGAGAGATGGCGCTGGAAGGTCGGATGCCGGCGGATCTGGTTGGCGCGGTCGTTGTAGACCGCATCAGCAAGCCGGTCGGCCGGCAGTGCATGTTGCGCATCCTCCCACGCCAGCACGATCGGCTGGGCATTGGTCTTGACCATGCGCATCGGTCGCGGGCCCGGCCGCGTGAGCAGGCCGACAATCTCTTCGGCCGAGCCGTCGAGATAGCTCGTGGGGTCGATCGAGAGATCGAGCGCGGCCCATGAGGCCGCATTGCCGGGGCTGGCCATGACACCGACCGCGGGGACCAGTGCCGACTGGCCGCCGAGGCAGATGAGATCGCCGCTGGAGAGCAGGCGGATCGGTCCCGACTTGTGCGCGTTGGCGAGCATCAGCGCGACGCTGCGCGGGGCGCGCTTCCTCAGCAGCCGAAACAGCGCCAGCGTGGCGCGGGCATCGAACAGCGCGTCATGCGCGTCGTCTTCGGCCAGCGAGATGCCGTTCGCCCGGCAGACCGCGCCGAGCTTGAGCGAGCGCTTGCCGTTTGCATCGACGGGAACCGTGATCGCGTCCGGCTCGAGCATGATCGCCGCCCGCAGCATGATGAGGAGATCGGCCCGCTTCAGCCCGGCGGCCTGCGTCGCATAGGGCGGCAACAGATGGGTGAAGAAGCTGTGGCGCAGCACCTCCTCATCATACCGCAGGATATTGTAACCCAGGATGGTCGCGGGCGACCACGCCCGCAGCGTCCTGCCGATCTGGCCGAGCATGTCGAGGCTGGACATCGGCGCCTGCTCCAGCTGCTCGGAGCGGATGCCCGTGGTCAGCAGCGCGCCAGGGGACGGCACGATATGGGCTGGCAGCACGCAGCGCAGCGAGAGCTCGCTGAGCGGGCGCAAGTCCTCATCCGTGTGGATGAGGGCGGCCTGGAGCGGCACGCTCCAAACCTGGTCGAGTCCGCTCGTCTCGAGATCGTACACGATGAAAGACATTCGCGCGTTCCTACTGCATGCTGCCGGAGCTGGGCGCGGCCGGCTCTTTGCGCAGTTGGATGCCGAGCGCGCTTGCGTCGGCGTGCATGGCGATCTCCACCATGTAAGCCGTTCGAGAGCGCTCCATCTCGCCCGGCAGGAAGTTCATCGTCTCGTAGATCTCGATCTTCTGTTCCAGCTCCTGCCCGTTACGGGCCGGAGCCTCGGCAACTAGCAGCGCGAAGGTCCGCGCCATCGATCGCGCGCCTTCAGCGAGCTGGCGACCGTTCAGGCCGCCATGATCTTCATGCACGCGGTCGCCGTCATGGTCGAGCAGCAGCGCATGCGCCAGCGCCGCCTGCCACATCGGGAACATCCCGACATGTTCGGTGCTCAGCCTGTAGGCCCGCGCATAGCGCGCGAGATCGCCGGCCGCCGGGGGCGCCTCATCCTCGGCGGTCGTCGCGCCATCGTTCAAAGTCGTCATCGGGATTCCGTTTCGGTGCGAGAGCCCGGAACGGATTCTCCTGCTCAATCCCGGGGGTTCCCGCCAACGGGTTCCGGAATCTCTCCTCTTTCGCTTTGCCAATGCTGATTTGCTGCACGGTTTGATCGGCCACGGTCTATGTCCTGGCTTGCTGTTCCCTTATCTCTTCCCTATCTTGAGATGGGTTTCTAACGGAGGCGAAGGTGAAGGAAGCTGTCAGCCTGACGCTCAACGAGGCCGGCTATGTGGTGGGACAGTCCAGCGCGGCGATCAACCGCGCCGTCGACCGCGGGGTGATCAAGGCTAGGCTGCAGCGCCGCGGCAAACTCCAGCTGCGCAAGGTCGGTCCCGCTGAGCTGCGCTTCCTTGCCGTCGCAAACGCGATCGCGAAGGATCTGACGCCGGCGGCCCGCAAGAAGATCTATGAGGCGGTCCGCCGCCTTCCGCCTCAGGCGCACCGGCTGGAGTTAGGCGTGATGGAGATCAGACTGACAGAGATCGACCAGCACATCGCGGAGCGCCTGCAGCGGCTCGAGGAGGTGAAGGCATTTGTGGACGAGGCACAGGGAGGCGATCCGGTCCTGCGCGGCACGACCGCGCCGGTCCATGCCGTCGCGGCGCTCACCGCCGGCCAGTCCGTGGCCGAGATCATCGAGGATTATCCGGGTCTGACACCGGCCCAGGTCGAGGCCGCCATGGAGTATGCCAAGGTCTACCCGAAGGCAGGTCGGCCGCTGCCGGCACGCAGCTTGAAGCGGATGCTGAGTGACCTGGCCGCCACCGGCATCTGGGACCTGGAACCGGATTCCGAGCCGCTGGCGCCGCAGCCGATTCCGTGACGATCTACCTGCTCGACGAAAACGTGCTGCGCGAGTGCATCCCAAGGGCCACGCCCGCGTCGGCGCTTGGTATGCGAAGGTATCGACGGATGATCTGCGGATCAGCGCAATGACCTTCTTCGAGAAGCGGCGCGGCGCCGAGCGGCTCAGCCGTACCGATCCGAAGCGTGCCGCCGCCATCCTCGAAGGCATCCAGACCCTGGAGGCGGCCTACGGCTCCCGCGTCGTTCCGATCGACGGTCCCGTCGCCGAGTGGGCCGGGCTGCTCGGCGCGAAGGATAAGAATCAGCGCGACCGCGCGCTTGCGGCCACGGCTCGTATCCATGGCTTGGTCCTGGTCCCGCGTGATGTCGATGACGTTTGCGACTGCGATGTCGATGTGCTCGACCCTTTCGTGGCCGATCCGCAGGTGCAGCGGGTCTGACGGCCCCACAACCGATCGGCCACAGGATTGCCTGGGCGTCGCTCTCTGGGGTTTTGTCGCCGAGGCGGTCGGATCACCGCCGCACCTACGCCTTTGTCACGTCAGGACAGTTCGTCCCGGAGCGCCGACCGATGCACAGATCCAGACGTCGAAACCGGGAACAGCCTCGTGGTCGATCGCGTGTTTTTCGACGAGCCTGGCGAGGCCGCCGGGCGGCACCGAAGCACCTCGCATGTGGAGGAATCGGATGGCCTCCGTATCATTGCCGTCCCAGAGAATCGCGCCGTGCTCACGTGCATAATCTCGCAACTCATTGAAGCTGCTCGCGCCAAGGCCGCGAGCTAACGCTTCGAGGCCATGCGCATGGCGTGCTCCCGCAAAGGCAATGCGTGCATCACGTTTCATCTGCCTGAACGTTTCCTTGTCGAGCCTAACGAGCACGTCCCTAGCACCTCCGATTACGCTTCGCCGTTCAACCGTAGGGCCGAATGGCCGAGGCGCAACCGGGGCGATCTGGGAATCTCGCATTTCCGCGCGGGTGTTCCACATTTTCACTTTTCAGCCATTCGGAAGGGCTTGCGGCGTCGATAATCGCGGTTATTCCTTGATTATGGGCGACGTATCGGCCCGCCGCGCCTCCGTCTGGCAAACGCGATCATCCTTTTCCCGGCCCTGCCGGGTATTCGCGATGGAGTCGACCGATGCCGTCCTATGCCGAAACCCTGATCTCGCGGTTGCAGCAATCACCGGCTCACCTGAGTCCGGCTCAGGTCGCGCAGGCGATCGAGATGAGCAAGGGCGCGCTTGCGCTGAGGCGCATGCGCGGTCGCGCCCCTGCCTTCGAGCGGCTGGCGACCGGCAAGATCGTCTACCCTCGCGACGGCGTGATCTCCTGGCTGAGGACCGGCCGGTCTCCCGACTAGGTGCGCCCGCCCCTTCCCGCGCCCCTCCCTTTGCTGCGGCGGGCCTGTGCCTCAAGCCCTTCGGCGGCACTAGGTTCTCCTGCGCGACGCAGGGCCACGGCGGCGGCAAAGGCGTTTGCTGGCGTATCCTTTGCCCATGAGAGCACCACCTTCTTCTGCGTGTCGGAGGCCATGGCGAGGAAGTTCCGAAGGCCAACCAACAGACGCGTCCCGAGAGCCCGGCCGATCGCCCTGGTCAGCTCGGTCTCAAAACCCTGCTGGAGATGCCTGAGCGCGATCCCGACCAGAACGCGCTGCTCCCGGGGAACGGCGTTGAAGTCGAACGTCACCGGCCGCGGAGCTGTCACGGCAGTGCGAACCAGGGACGCGCTCGCAGCAGCCTTGTTCCGCCGCATCGTGATCAACTGGCGCGCCTCGGCACGCAGGGCAGCGGCGCGGCTCGTCATGATCGCTGTCGCCGCAAACCCGGCGCCGATGGCGAGCGGAAAACCCGCGCCGGCCAGGAGCGCGCCGGAGGCGGCAAGCATGAAGGCGGCTTTGCGCAGACGACGCGACTGCAGGATGTGGGCAGCGCGGAAGGCACGGTCAATGCGCCGCTGACGCAGGCGAAACGCTTCGCGGTCCGCAGCTCGGATCGCCGCACGCCTGGCTTCCAGCGACATCTCGTCGTTGCGGCGCTGCGCCTGCGCGCGTTTGCGGCGCGCCTCGGAGAAGGCCTGATCGTACTCGCCGTCGATCGCCGCCTCGAACAGACCACGGCGGATTTCGCGATCGACCTGCGCCTCGGCCCGGCGATGGGACGCGACCAACCCGTGACGGAGGATCTCGGCGAGAGGGCGGGCCTGCGCTCGCAGGAGAGCAAGGTCGTCAGCACCGACCTCCGGAGCGGATGGACCCATCTTCTTGAGCGAGCTTTTGAGCGAATAGGCCGCGCCGGTCTTCAGATGAACCACCATCAGCACGTCCCGCCGGTCGCCCAGCGCGATCCCGAAACCGCCCTGGGAGAGAGCGCGAGGGAAGGATGAGGATGGCCCGGCCGATGCCGCTGCGGCAGCCAGACGACGGCGGAATTCCGCCGGCGGCAACTTGGTCCGCGCGGCCTGCTGGCGATCGGCGTCGTTGTCCCGGTCGCGATTGCGGACGGGCTCGTAGCCTTCGAGAATTTGCGCTTCATGGACGTCGCCGCGCCCACGCAGGTCGGCGGCATTGCGCTGGATGCGCGGGCCTGGCGTGATGGCCTCACCGAATGCGATCTCGAGCAGACGGCTGACGAGTTCGTCACGGGCGTAGTTATCCGTCGAACTCAGGACCCGCCCCGTCTCCGGATGGACCGCACTGAAGAGAAGATGGAAATGCGGCGGCCTGTCGCCCTTGTCGTGCTCGATCAGCCTCATAGGATGGCCGCGAGAGATACCGTTCTCCCGTTTGATCCTGGCGATGGTGCGCAGGAGCTGCTTGCGTGTCAGAGGACGTGACGGTGAGATCTTGAAATGCGCGAGCGTGATCTTCGCCCGCGGATGCACCGCAGTCAGCGCCGAAGAGAAGGCCAGGAACTGACGCAGGTCGCCCGGGCAGCCGCGGTCGAGATCTCGGTGCTCGACGACGCGCCGGTTGTTCGACGTGTTTAGCAGGTGCCCGGCCCGCCCCGGATCATCCTTCACATACCGGGACCTGGTGATCATGGCTGACGTCGTCCGAGAGCGGCCATGACCGCTGCCAGGGCAGAGTGCAAGTCGAGCTGCATGCGTTCCAGTTCGTCCCGCCGCAGGGGGAGTGGATTGTTTGCGTTGAGGTGCGCGGCAACCTGATTGATGTTGTTGCCGACCCGGCCGAGCGCGCCGAGGGCCTGCCGCAGCAGATCGGCGTTGGCGACCCGGCGCCTGATGCTGGCGGTTCGGGCCAGAAGGTCGACCTCTCGCTCGATGATGCCGCGCGCCATCTGGCCCGGGGTCAGCCCCCGCGCCGTAGCTATTGCCACCAGCTTGTCCGCCTCTTCCGTCGCCACACGGAAGACGAAGGGGCGGCTTTTCTCGTCCGTCTTCTCTTTCTTTCGGTCTGTCATCGACAGGCCTTCCGTGCGTTAGCGCGGACAACCCGCTTCAGCGGCGGGGGTCCACGGGGGCAGCGCCCCTTGGCCAGCAGACATGTGAGGCGCTTGCGCCGTAAACATGTCGTCACTGGCCTAATGTATAAATCTACCCACGAATTGATATAATCTCACCGTCACCTAATTATAATTCGCATATGATCGCGGTAATATAACTGGAACATAAGCAGCGAATTAGTAGCTTATGTAATCACTGAAATGCCTGTTATGTGGCGATGAATTCGAGCGTTTGATATCGATATCGGCATGGAGACTTAACCATGACCGATCTCGACATGATCCTGAAGAGCCTAGAGGCGGGTACACCGCTGACGCTGAAGGACCGCATCCGAGCGCGCATGCCTGCGATCGAGGAAGCGCGAGCGAACCGCGTGAAGTGGAAGGTCATCCTGCATACCCTCGCGGTTGCCGGCATCGCCATCGATCAGCAGCTGCTCGCCAATTATGTCTGCCTGATCCGCCGGGAGATGCGGCCGCCGGCGCCGACCCAGATGGCCGACCTCCCCGTGGAGCCCGCTCCGCTGCCGCAGACGAAGCCGGCATCCAAACAGGTGAGTAGCGGCACCAATGAGCTGCCTCGGCACGTTGCCGGCGGCCTGCGGGCACCGCCTCTGCTGCAGTAGCCGCTCCGATCACATTCGGCCCGGCCATCCGGTCGAGGCCGCGACCTCCCCGGTGACGGGGTCCCTGGGTGACCGGGAACGATCCTGCTCGCCTTCCTCCCAGCCAACCAGAAGGAAACTTAGCATGACCACGACGAAGACCGCCCGGCGCGGCAAGAAGTATGTCCTCGCAGCCGCGGGTGGCGGCGGCAAGAGCACCATCGCCATGCTGCTCAGCAGCACCGCGATGTTCAAGCAGGTCGAATTCGACATCTTCGACGTCGAGCCGGCGAATCCCACCCTGCGGCGCTATTTCAAGTCGATGCCGGCCGAGCACGTTTTGGAGGACGACCGGCCCGAGGCCGTCATCCCGTTCCTCGAGAACAGGGTTTTCGGAGACGATCGCCCGGCCATCGTGGACCTGGGCGCGAACATGGAAGGTCACGTCCTGCGCTGGCTGAACGACCGCGGTGCGGCCGTCGCGGAGGACATCCGGTTCATCGTGCCGGTTTCGAAGCGTGACGGCATCACCGCCGCCGCCCGTATCGTTATGAACTGCGGCGCGGCCTCGGTCCTGCTCGTGCACAACCAGGCGGGCGGGCTGGACGCCGAGGCAGCCGTGTCTGACCGGATCTTCATCGAGTTGGTGCAACAAGTCGGCCGGCCCGCGATCCTGCCGTCGCTGGGCGCTACCATGGCCGACGTGCATCGCAGCAGCGTGCCGCCGCACAAGATGTGCAAGGGGCTCAACCGCTTCGAGGCGCAGGGTGCGCTGACGATGATCCGCAAGGTCGAGGCGACCTTCCTCGACCACCCGGAATTCCGGCCCTGGTGAGAACGCCATGGCCCGCTTCACGGACAAGCTGCGGATCAAGTCCGGCGTGCGCGACGGGGACCCCGTCGCGCCCGTCTTCGACGCGATCGACGACCTTCACGGCAGGGTTGAGGTCGCCGAAGCCGGCTACGACGAAGCTGCCGCGCAAGAGGCCGAGAGCCGGCGCAGGCTGATCCGCGATGGCACCCGCGTCGGGCTAGTCGTCGCGGTGGTCGCCACCGGCCTCGCCTTCGCGGCAGCGGCGGCCATGATCCGGATGAACGAGCGCCGCGGCGCCGAGCAGTTCCGGGCGCTGGACGAAGAGCGGACCCGCAGCTTCGACGCCCGCGTTGAAAAGCGCGCGGCCGAGATTGCCTACACGGCCGTCGCCGAATCGAATGGCCGCGCCGCCAGCGCCGAAGCGCAGCTCGAGGTCGCCCGCGGCAGGTTGGCGGCTCTCGCAGGCAATGCCAACGATGAGATCCGCGTCCTGGTCAGATTGAGCGCGACAGCGCCGCCCGAAGATCTCGCGCTCCTGCGCAAGCTGTTGCGGCATCAAGACCCGAACGTCCGCCGGACCTGCGACGCGCTGATGGGAGTGTCGCCCGCGATGGTCAGCAAGCTTCTTGACCACTTCACGGCCAACAAGGGCCGTCTCTGAAAGCCTGAAAGGAGGCACATCATGGAATTCGACTTCGACAATGACGTCGCGCGGGATTTCGACGAGATGTGGTACAACCACGCATCCCAACTGATGGGCATGCGCAACCTCACCCCAGCGCGGGCTGCCGCTGCCTCGCTCGCTCTGATGCGTCGGGTCTTCGGCGCCGACCTGGGATTCTCCTCCTGGTTGGCTAGGCAGGAGGCCCGGACGCATCCGCGCGACGAGTAACTACGGGCGGCCAAGGCAGCCTCCATCCCGGGAAGGGTGCAAGGGGGCTGCCGCGCAGAAGCTCTCCGGTGTCGCCATCCCTCCGTTCCTCCCTCGCGCCCAGCCGCTTCGTGTCGAAGGGCGCGAGGGGGGAAGAATCGCCGAGTCGCTGTGAGGTGGCGGAGGAGAGGACGTTGCCGCGCATTTGGATGTGCGAAGCGTGTCGTGGCGGGATGACGCTATCGACCTAGACGCGGACGCCCGACGCGATCCCGGCATGTCACGCCGGGTATGAATAGCGCCCGCGCGCCATCTGGTTGGACTCGAGGGCGCTAGAGGGGGCGCGGAGGATTGTTGTCACCCTCCGTTCACCTTCAATTAAGGCTGGTGGAATCCGTGGGACGGCCCAGGAGCGCCGCGAGTTTCGTGTCTGTCATCTTCAGCCCGTTCACGGTGGGGGAAGGAGCCGCTCGCGACGCCGGGTGCGCCATCGCGACGATATCGGCCGCGAGGTCGGCGTGCCCGAGCTCAAGCAGCTCCCAGGCAGTACCGAGAAGGCGCAAGTCGGGCTTTTCGACGAGCCTCTGCCTGGCCTTCCGGAACGCGCTCTGCGCGCGCTCGATCAAACCATAGGGCGGCATGCCGGGATACAGAAACGGACCCTGGCCCAAGCGATGCCCGTTCGCGGCAAGCAGGAGCATCAGGATCGCGTTTACGGTGGCCTCGGCGAGCGGGATGCCGACTTCGTCCCGATCATGGACCTCGAGGCGAACCGCGCGGCGAGGCTGGGAAGGGCTACCGACGGTGTCGGCCGAAATGCTGAAGCGGACCTGCAGGAGGCGGCCCCGCTCGATCGTCTGGCAGACGGCGTCGTCAAGCATCAGCAACCTCTCGATCTGCTGCTTGAGCAGGCGGTTGGTCCGATAGTCGTCCTCCCGGGACTCGTCGCTTTCCGGATCCTTGGCGAAACAGAAGGCGGCTTGGAGACTCTCTTTCGGGATGAACGGTGCTCCAACGACCTGCAGCGCACGCGTGCCGATGTTCCGCCAGCTCGCCTCCGGGGTGGGCTCGACGCGCAGGTCAGACAGCAAGAAGGGCAACCGCGCCGTTTCCGGGTGCTGCCTGATCATGTTGAAGGCGCGCAAAGCGAGCTCGACGGCCTTCAGAGCCTTGGCCATCGCCTCGTGCTCGTCACACGCGCGCCCCTCCCAGACGAACGCGGCGTCGGAGCTGTACCCGAAGGGATTCGTGCCACCGATGTGCGCTCGCCACTGGGTGCGGAGGTTCTGCGTAGAGGTCATGGTCTTGCTGATCGTCGTCATGTCTGCTGCCTCTAACTGGAGGTTTGGAAATCCGGCGAGGAGCCGGTCAGGTCGATGTGGTAGGATGAGGCTCCCGGCACACCGGTCTTCCGGCGAGACAGTCGAGGAACCCAGGGACGCATCGCGGACGGTGGGGATCGCGCCTTGGAAGGCCGGGGCTCTCTGAACGGGGCGGCAAGCCTGGGAGGCAGCTTGCCCCTGGAAACACCAGAGCAAAGCGCAACGGGCTCGCCGGCGAGCGGCGGAGGGCCGAGGAGGCTCGGCACTGGGGGCGGGAAAACAGAAGGGGCTTGAAACATCGAGCAGACTCACGGCTGGCCCCCCGCCTTTCGGCAGGTGGTCATCCGCGCCTCACTCGGACGTACCCGGGCGCGGCACAGTAAGCCCGGCGTAGCGTAGGTAGCGAAGTTCCAGCGCCCCTACGCGGATTCGATGCGTCGACCCCAGTCCGTGCTCAATCCCCCATATCTGCTGGGACACGCCCCGCAGATAGAACCTGGAAACGGCCCGGTCCCGCGCGGCCGCCCTCTCTAACCGCTGAGGCTCGGCAGAGCGACGCTCACGAGCCCGCTGTGTCGAGCGGATCCCTGAATTCGTCGCCCCGCGGCTCCGAATCACGCGGGCAGGACAATCAAGAACATATCATGAACAAATAACCAGTCAAGCTCTGAGCCCCTCTCGAATCCAGAGCGCCGATCATGATTAAGCGGCAGACAAGCCGGTGGCGGAAGAGCAAAGCCTCCCCGCAGGCTCTCCATTGCGTGAATGGAGCGCGAGGGAACGGGGAGGTCTCTAGCGCTTGCTTCCAATCCCAGGGACGGAGCCCCACCCGCTACTTCGCTCCAGCCCTCGCTCTCCCCTCGATGAGGAGCGCGAGGAAATGATGATTGG